>DATLBX010000120.1:0-27470 GCA_035526705.1 Acidimicrobiales bacterium
TCCCGACCGTCCGAGGAATTGGACCTCGGGGGACGTACCGTGGGGGCAGTGTTGATCTGGTTCACCGATCTGGGCACGGAGTCCAATCGGCTCACCATCAGCGGCCTGCGGGTGCGAGCGGCCCAGTGAGCGAGCACCTCGTCTCCGATGTAATAGCGGTACCAGCCGCGCCCGATCCCGACGATCTCATGGCCGGCGGCCGTGAGTCCTCCTCTCGGCTGCGACTTGTTTTCGCGATCGGTGCGGTCATCGCGGTCGCGGCCGGCATCTTTCTCGTCACTCGCCTGGACGGCGGGACGACGGGCAGCGCGTCCGTAATCAACGGGGGGGACCTGGGCGCCCAAAGCGATGCGATAGCGCTGAGCGAGCGGCTGGGTCCTGTGCTGGCGGAGCGCAAGTCGCCCGGCGCGTCGGTCGCTCCGGGTTCAGTGCCCTGCGACGACTCGGAAGCCGCGCTCCCCCAGGATCAAGCCGACCTCGTGTACTCCGCTCGACTCGACTGGGAAGGCACCCCTGCAGTCGTGCTCGGCTATCGCGTGGAGGGTCCGTCCTTGGCGCGACTACTCCTGGTGATGGCCGAATCCGACTGCCGGCTAATCGTCACCCAGTCGTTCTGAGGGGCCTTCCCCCTCGATCGCCTCGGCCGCGTTGGGCGGAGCGAGCTTGTAGGTCCGCACGGACAACACGGTGACGACGAACGCGATGGCGGGAGCGGTGATGGCTTCCCATCCCAGTGGCGCCACGCCCCGGCCCGAGTCCAGATACGCGCCCCAGAGGACGCCTGCTCCAGCGAGCGCACCGGCGACGAGGCCGATCGACCAGTCCCGCGAGCGGGCGACCGATGCGGCGATCTCCCCCGTCACCAATCCCGCTACCGCGCCCACCATCAATGCGACCCAGCCCGCCACCCCGTATTCGCCCACGATCAGCGCCGCGACCAGCGAGACGAATGCCGCAGCGACCAGCGCGGCGACGGTCCTCACAACCGCGAACGGTAGTGTCCAAAGCCGATCATGACTCGCGAATCCCTGGAACCGGCGGCCCGCGGCACACTCGTGACGCCGGGTCTCGACCCCGACGCGGACGTGGCGGCGCGGGTCACGTTCAAGATCGTCGGCTTCGTCGACAAGCTCAATCGCGTCAGCGCGCGACCCGCCACTCTTCTGGCGCGCGCCCTGGTCTTCGGATTACTCGGCCTCGCTCTGGTGTTCGCATCGTTGGTGTTGCTGACCATTGGAGCGCTACGACTGATCGACGTCTACCTGCCCGAAGACGTTTGGGCCGCGCACCTCACCCTGGGTTCGATCTTCACCCTGGCCGGGCTCTTCGTCTGGCGCAAGCGCAAGCCGGTAGAGAAATCGTCGACGAAGTGACCGAGGTACGCGACGTACTGATCATCGGGTCGGGTCCAGCCGGCCTCACCGCGGCGATCTACACCGCTCGCGCCAATCTGGCTCCGCTCATCATCGAGGGTGCTCCGTCTTCGACCAGCGACCAACCCGGCGGGCAGCTCATGCTCACCACCGAGGTCGAGAACTATCCCGGTTTCGTCGACGGGATCATGGGCCCGGAGCTCATGGCCACCTTCCGCGCCCAGGCGGCGCGGTTCGGCGCGGAGTTCATCACCGAGAAGGTCGACCGCGTCGACTTCTCAGGTCGGCCCTTGAAGGCCTGGGTCGGCGACACGGAGTACGCGGCCCGCACGGTCATCGTCGCCACCGGGGCCAAGGCCCTGATGCTCGGCCTCGAAGGCGAGAACCGCCTCATGGGCCGCGGGGTGTCGACCTGCGCGACCTGCGACGGCTTCTTCTTCAGGGGGCAGAACATCGCCGTCGTCGGGGGCGGGGACACCGCCATGGAAGAGGCGAACTTCCTGACCCGTTTCGCCGACAAGGTCACGGTCATCCACCGGCGCAAGGAGCTCCGGGCCTCCAAGATCATGCAGGACCGGGCCTTCGCCAACCCGAAGATCGAGTTCCTCTGGGACTCGACGGTGGTCGACGTCATCGGCGACACGACGCTCAAGGCCCTGAAGGTGCGCAACGTCCTGACCGGCGACGAATCCGAGATGGAATTCGGGGGCCTCTTTGTCGCCATCGGGCATGTCCCTTCGACCGAGCTCTTCCAGGGGCAGCTCGACATGCTGCCCAACGGCTACCTGATCACCAACGAAGGCACCCGAACCAACGTGGCCGGCGTCTTCGCCTGCGGCGACGTCCAGGACCACACCTACCGCCAGGCCATCACCGCAGCGGGTTCCGGCTGCATGGCCGCCATCGACGCCGAGCGCTGGCTGGAGGCCGAGGGTCGCTAGCCTGGGGAAGTAATCGGCCTGCCGCGGGGTTATCCGCCAGGACCGTAGATCTCCAGAAATCTGGATTTCCTAGAAAGAGGTTTTCTTCATGGGCGCGAACAGCATCGAGCTGACAGACAGCAACTTCGACGAGCAGATCAAGACGGCCGCCGAGCCGGTCCTGGTCGACTTCTGGGCGGAGTGGTGCGGCCCGTGCAAGACCATCGCCCCGATCCTGGACGAGATCGGCGCCGAGTACGCCGGCAAGATCCGCATCGCCAAGGTCAACATCGACGAGGCGCTCGACGTATCCCAGCGCTTCGAGGTCATGAGCATCCCCACGCTCATCCTCTTCAAGGACGGCGAGCCCGTCTGGCGCACCGTGGGCTCCCGAGGCAAGTCACAGCTCGTCAACGAGCTCGAGCCTCTTCTCATCGGCGCCGCGTAGCACCAGCTCCCGGCCGTACGGCGAGCCCCAGTTTGCTAGTCGCCGCACCCACCGTGCTCCGTCGCGGGGATACGGGCGCCGCCGTTTCGGACCTGCAGCACCGGCTTGCTGCTGCGGGCTGCGACCCCGGCGGAAGCGAGACGGGCGAGTTCGGGCCCGCAACCGAAGAAGCGGTCCGGGCCTTCCAGACCGCCCGCGGCTTGCGGACCGACGGCATCTGCGGGCCCCAGACCTGGGGCTCTCTGGTCGAGGCCGGCTATCGGCTCGGCGACCGCCTCCTCTACGCCCATCAGCCCATGCTGCGGGGCGACGACGTGTCCGACCTGCAGCGACGCCTGTCCGCGCTGGGCTTCAACGTCGGCAAGGTCGACGGAATGTTCGGCCCCGACACGGCCCACGCGCTCAGCCAGTTCCAGCGCGCCGCCGGGCTGGCCGCGGACGGAATCGGCGGGCCCGCCACCCTGGCGGCCATGGCGCGGCTCGGCAAGCGCGATGGCGCTCCGGCCGATCCCGCGCCGGTCGCGGTCATCCACGAGCGTGAGCGGCTGCGCCAAGCTCCTCGACAGTTGGCCGGCCGTCAAGTCGCGCTGGGCCAGCCCGGCGGATTGGACGCCCTGGTCAGCGCCGCGTCGCGGGCGCTGTCTGCCCGGGGCGCCGTCGTGGTGCCCCTCCCCCAGCTCGACGGCAGCGAGCAGGCCGACGCAGCCAACCGGCTCAAGGCCGACGTCTTCGTGGGGTTCGTCCTCGACCCCGAACGCGACGGATGTGAGATCGCCTACTGGCGCTCGCCGCAGGGGCACCTGTCAGAAGGAGGCCGTCGGCTCGCCGGACTGCTGTGCGCGCCCTTCCGGGCCACGTTGGGTGACGCGGGACAGGTGAGCGAGGTGGGCATGGCGTTGCCCGTGCTGCGCGAGACCCGTATGCCCGCCGTCGTGTGCACCTTCGGGCCCGCCGTCGTCCCCCTCGGCGCGTCGGTGACCGAGCACCTGGCCGCGGCCGTCGACGAGTGGTGTGCCCAACCCTTCGACGAGAGTTAGAAGTTCTCCCCAGTCTGGGGAGCACCTGTGAACCTTAAGTTCAGCCTGATCCGAAATGACTACGTGGAAGTAGTCCGATCGGGCTATGAAGCCGAGGTCATCCTCAGGTAGATGCGCTCCAGGTCGTCGAGGTCGGCGAACTCGATGACGACCGAGCTCCGCTTCGCTCCAAGGTCGACCTTCACCCTCGTGTCGAGGTGATCCGAAAGAAGACGCTCCAACTCCGCCACTCCTGGTTCCGGCAGGCGGCCTTTCGAACCTCTGGGTGCGGTCGGAGTCACCTCGGCAGACGCACCCGCCGGAGTGGCGGCGGTTGCCTTGACGGCTTCCTCGACGGCTCGCACGCTCATGTCTTCGGCCACGGCCCGCTTGGCAAGGACCTCCTGGAGGCCGCGGTCGGGCGTCCCGAGCAGCGCCTTCGCGTGACTACCGCTCAGCTCGCCCGATGCCACGAGCTTTTGCACCGACGGAGGGAGCTGAAAGAGCCTCAGGCTGTTGGTGATCGAGACCCGGGACTTGCCGACGCGGGTGGCGACCTGCTCGTGCGTGAGGCCCAGATCCTCGATGAGCTGGCTGTAGGCCGCGGCCTCCTCCAGGGCGTTCAGATCCTGGCGGTGCAGGTTCTCCACCAGGGCTTGTTCGAGTGATGCCTTGCGATCTGCGTCCCGGACGATCGCGGGGATGGTCGTCAGGCCCGCCCGCTTGGCGGCGCGGAGCCGGCGCTCCCCGGCGATCAGCTCGTAGCTGCCGTCGACCGCCTGCTTGACGAGAACCGGCTGCAGGACCCCCAGCTCCCGGATCGAGGCCGACAGAGAGGCCAGGGTCTCCTCGTCGAAGTGCTCCCGGGGCTGGTCCGGATTGGGACGAAGCGAAGTCACCGGCAGTTCGACCAGCGCCGAAGTGCTCTCGCTGGCGACTTCCGTGGGGATGAGGGCCGAAAGGCCGCGCCCCAGTCCTGATCGCCTGCTGCTCATGACGTCGCCTCCTGTCGTTGGCTCTTCGCGCCAGCGCTCATCGCTGGGCGGCGGGGGACCCCTATCCCCCACCGCGCGGCTGAAGCCCCGACGATAGAAACCTTCACGGTTGTTCCTCCTGCCGCGGGATCGCGTCTCCCGCGATCTCCTTGGCCAGCTCCCGGTAGGCCAAGGCTCCACGAGACGTCGAGTCGAACACGATCACCGGCTGACCGAACGACGGCGCCTCCGAGAGCCGGACCGTACGCGGGACGACCGTCCGGCACACCCGATCGCCGAAATGCTCCCGGACTTCGGTGACGACCTGGTCGCTGAGGCGGGTCCGAGCGTCGTGCATCGTGAGTATGATGGCAGAAACTTCCAAATTGGGATTGAGATTGCCCTGCACGAGGTGCACATTGCGCAGGAGCTGACCCAAACCCTCGAGCGCGTAGTACTCGCACTGGATCGGGACGACCACCTCCCCAGCGGCAGCCAAGGCATTGACGGTCAGCAGTCCCAGCGAGGGTGGGCAGTCGATGACGGTGAAGTCGAAATCGTCACCCACCGCCTCCAGCGCCTTCCGAAGTTTGAGTTCCCGGCTGAATGCGGGCACCAACTCGATCTCGGCGCCGGCCAGCTCGATGGTGGCGGGGACGGCGAACAGGTTTCGGAGGCTGGTGGGCTCGATGCAGTCGTCGATCGGCACATCATGGAGGAGTACGTCGTAGATCGACCGCTCCAACGTGCGGGCGTTGATCCCCAGCCCGGTGGTGGCGTTGCCCTGGGGGTCCAGGTCCACCACAAGGACCCGGTGGCCCCGCTCAGCCAGGGAGGCGCCGAGGTTCACCGCCGTGGTCGTCTTGCCTACACCGCCCTTCTGATTGGCGATAGCCAGGATCCGAGGAAAGTCCCTGTGCGCTCCGACGGCTCGGCCTGGACCGGCAAGGCTACGGGCAACCTCCCCACCCTGGATGGGCCTCGGTCCAGGTATGGGCGCCGGCTCCTCAGACTGTTCCTGCGCAGGTGCGGCAGGCATAGCCTCAGCCGCGTGTTCCACGGGGAACGTGCCCGCTTCCGATCCCGCGTCCGAGGCAGCCTGTTCGGGCTCGTCAGGCGTCTCGGAATGTTCCCCGGGGAACGTCTCCGGCTCGAGAGCATCCGCTCTCAGGGGCCCTTCGGGCTCACGCTCCCCGCCTGCCGGCTCTCCAGGCTCAGAATCTCCCTCGGGGTGGCGGAGAGCATCGAATACCGCCCGCCCGCGGGCGACAACGTCTAGAGACTCAGGTTCAGATGCGATAGCGCAGTCTGGCCTACTTATCCCCCGAGGGTCAACAACCTGTTGAAGGTTTCGGAGAAACGTGTTCCCCGGGGAACATCACCAGAGCGGGCGCTTGCGGGCCACGCCGGTGCGCCGGGGGTAGCGCTCGGGAACCTCGGCAGTGAGTTGGAGCACCGCAGCGGCGACCGGCTCGGTCGATCGAGCCAACAGAGAGAGTCCCAAGCCCATCAATCCGTCGTCGTCCCAACGAGCGCTCGAGCCTGGCGGTTCCGATACCACGGCTATGCCGCGAGGCGCGAGCAGGGGAGCCAGGTACTCAGCGACCACGGCGGCGGGAGCCACGGCGCGAGCCGTGGCCAGGCCATATCGGCCCCGGTGCCCCGGGTCACGACCCACTTCCTCGACGCGGCCGGCGATTACCTTGACCCGTTCCGCCAAATTGAGCCCGGTCACCGCCTCCCCCAGGAAGGCGATCGACCGCAAATTCGAGTCGAGCAGCGTCCAGCGGGACCCCGCCCAATCGCAGGCCAGAACTAAGCCTGGGACGCCCCCGCCGCTACCCAGATCCAGGCAAAGCGCAGGTGTCCCGCCCGCCTCCAGAGCGATCGTCCCGAGAGCGCGAGCGTGCCCCATCGTGCGATCCAGCGGCTCTGGGCCGATAAGGCCCCGGGTTTTGGCCTCCTCCAGCCAACCGAGGAGCGTCGAGTCGGTCGGCTCAGCTCTCAGGGTGGATTACGACGTAGCGGCGGGGCTCTTCGCCCTCGGAGCTCGTCCGCACGCCGTCGATCCCGTTGACCGTGTCGTGGACAATCTTGCGGTCCGCGGGGTTCATGGGCTCGAGCGCCCGGCTCTCGCCCGCTTCCAAAGCCTCGGCCGCCACGCCCTCGGTAAACCGCTCCAGGGCGGTGCGACGCTTGGCGCGGTAATCACTCACGTCCACGACCACCCAACCGTGGCGGGCGCCGGTCTCCCGGAACACTGCGGTGCGGGTCAGGTCCTGGAGGGCGTCGAGCGCCTGACCGCGCGGCCCGATGAGAATACCCAGCTCGCCGCCGTCGATGGCGACTCTCACCGTGTCCTCGTCGATCACGGTGGAGGTCACCTGAGCCTCCAGGCCGAAACTCTCCACCAAACCCTCGAGGAAGCCGGCCGCAACCTCGCCCTGCTCCTCCAGCGGCACTTCTACCTCGTCGGCGCGGTTGTCGTCCTGCATGACCTTCTCCTGTTCCCGGCCGGGGCCGTCGTCGCTCGTCGCCCGGCTGGGCGGCCGTGAAGCCTTCTTTTCCGTCTTGCGGCTCCGCCCGCCACCATCGCGGCCCCTCGGCTTGCGCCGGCCGTCCTTCGACGGAGGCCCGGCGGGGCGCACCCGGGCACGCACCCGGGCCTCGGCCCGAACCCGGCCGAACAGCCCCGGCTTCGGTTCCGATACGACCACGACCTCGGCGTCCGAGGAGGACACGCCCAACTCGGCCAACGCAGCCTGAGTGGCCTCGTCCACACTCTTTCCAGTTGTTTCCACCCACTGCATCGTCTACCTCCGAGACTTCTTGCGCTTGTTGCGGCGCCCTTGGGTGCCCTTGGGCTGGGCTCGTCCTGTTTCTCGGGCCGCCGGCGCGGGGCTGGTTCCGTTCGTCCCGCGCGTTTCCGCAGGTCGAGGCGGGTTTTTCTGTTCCGGCTTCGGCTTGGACTTCGCCGTGGTGTCCGTAGCCGCGGCCCGCTCGATTGATTCGGCTGCGGCCTTCGCATGGCTGACCACGTGCGGGTCCCAGCGGTACATGCCCTCCTGCTGGGCGATCCGGAAGAGGTTCTGCACCAGCATGTAGAGCGCCAGGCCGGCCGGGAAGACCAGGCCGGACATCAGCGACATGATGGGGATGAACTTGATCATCGTGGCTTGCATCTGCATGGCCGGCTGCTGCTGCTGATCCTTCGACGTCGGATTGCGCCCCTGGGAGCGCTTGATCTGGACGTAGGAGGTGATAGCTGCGAGCACGGCAAGGACGAAGAAGGGGAGCGCGGCGGCGAAGCTGGTGTGCGGCCCCTTCAGAGCACTCTTGGCCAGGTCGACGCCGAACGACATCAGCCGGCCGCCGTCCTCCACGATGTCGCGGTAAAGCCTCGAGCCGTGCTCGAGGTGCCGTGGCGCCGGGACGCCAGCGGCGCCCGTCGCCGTCAGGCCCCGGATGACCTGCCACATGATCATGAAAACGGGCATCTGGAGCAGTGCCGGCAGGCAGCTGGCGGCCGGATTGACCCCCTCGCGGGCGAACAGCTCCTGCTGGGCCTCCATCAGGGCCTTCGGATCGCCCTTGTGCTGCTTTTTGAGCCGGGCCACCTCGGGGGAGAGGCGGGCCATGGCCAACCCCGAGCGCGTCTGCTTGAGCGTGATCGGGAACATCGCCAGGTAGACGACGAGCGTGAGGCCACCGATGGCGAACGCGTAGTTGGGCACTACGGAGTAGCAGGCCTCGAGTATCCAGGCGAACGCCTTGAAAAATGGGTCGAACATGGGCTCCTACTAAGTCAGATCGGAAGGCCGGAGGGCACTTCGTCGAGGCCCCGGCCTCCCCACGGGTTGCAGCGCAACAGGCGCCACGCGGAAAGGGCGGCGCCGCGGATCGCGCCGTGGCGCTCGATGGCCTCGACCGCGTATTCCGAGCACGTAGGCACGTAGCGACAGGGCGAGGGGCGACCTTTTACCACATATTGGTAAATGCGGACCGACCCCCGGAGGGCGTAGGCAAGGGGACTCACCTGGCCGCCAGGTGGCTGACTGCGGCATCCGCGTCGGCCCGCAGAGCCTCGAAGTCGGTGCGCAGGACCTCGGGACCGGCCCCAACCAACCAGGCGCGACCGGAGAGTCGCGGTCCGAGCTCGGCCATCACGGCGCGAAGCCGCCGGCGAGCCCGGTTGCGATGCACGGCTCCGCCCACATTGCGGCCGATGGCGTATGCCACCCGCGCTCGGTCCGAACCGGGGTCCGCGATGCATGAAACCGTCAGAGCGCCTCGGCGGATCCGCCGGGTGCGCCGGAGCTGGGCGTGGGTCGTCCGATCCTGGACGCGATGGAGTTTCGAACCACTCGACGAGGGCTGGGGGCCCTGCGCCGCGGCGGGCGTCATCGAGGCGAAATCAGGCAGAAAGCTTTGCCCGGCCCTTACGGCGGCGGGCTGAGAGGATGGCCCGCCCTGCGCGGGTAGACATCCTGTGGCGGAACCCGTGGCGACGGGCCCGGCGACGGACATTCGGCTGAAAGGGGCGCTTCACGGCCTGCTCCTAGGGATTCGGCGACGGGTGGCCGGTCGTCGACGAGAGTCTGTCGTCACGAACCAGGCGCGACGCTCACGTTAGCGGGTTCGAGACCCGTATACGGAGCGTGGCCGCGCGCGGTGGATAGTCGGGGCGCGTCGCGGCAGGTCCACGCGTCTTTTCCCCAACCAGTTTGACGTCTGGGGCTTGGGTGCTACCTTCCGATCCCTCAGCCTCCTCCGCCGAGTCGGGCCGGTCGTCGACCATGCCGCGGGCTTGTCGGAAGGGGGCTGTTGTGGGTTTTGGAGCACTTATCCACAGATGTGGACGGGTTTGTGGACAGGCGAATCGCCTGACGAGGGAGGGGTGGCGCAGTGGACCCACAACAGGTGTGGACGGCGGGTTCGGCGGCT
The DNA here is from genome assembly GCA_035526705.1 of Acidimicrobiales bacterium. GTDB lineage: Bacteria > Actinomycetota > Acidimicrobiia > Acidimicrobiales > JAHWKP01 > JAHWKP01. Next base: position 9,676 of record DATLBX010000120.1, read on the forward strand.
CTGCGGGAACAGGTCACTGATGCGACCTGGAAGGCGTGGTTCGAGGGAGTAACCGCCGCGCCGGAGCCGAATGAGGGGCACCTGGTACTGAGCGTTCCGAGCACCCTGGTCAAAGAGCGCATCGAAGACCGGTTCCTCGACCTGTTGCGCGAAGTCCTGACCGAAGCCACTCCGCCGGAGCAACGCTTCGGTTCGGGAGCCGGCTTGCTCGACGTCGACATCATCGTTCGTCCTGGTGACGACGCTCCGGCACCCACTGAGACCTCCGAGCACCTCGCCGACGGCGGCACCACCGAAGTCCTCGAACACCGCGCCAGTCCGGTCAAGGTCCGCGAAGGCGGCATGCGCGATATCGCCCTTGATCCGCGGCACACCTTCGAGGCCTTCGTCATCGGAACGTCGAACCGGTTCGCCCACGCGGCAGCCCAATCGGTGGCAGAGACGCCCGGCAAGTCCTACAACCCGCTGTTCATCCACGGGTCGGCCGGGTTGGGCAAGACCCATCTGCTTCACGCCATCGGCAACTTCGTGCGCGAGATCTTCCCGAACCGCCATGTTCGGTACGTCACCACCGAATCGTTCCTGAACGAATACGTCGACATGATCCGCTCCAACACCGGCAACGCCTTCCGGCGTCGCTATCGGGAGTGCGACGTTCTGTTGCTCGACGACGTGCAGTTCATGGAGGGCAAGGAGGGACTACAGGAAGAGTTCTTCCACACGTTCAACGCGCTGACAGCGGCCCGCAAGCAGATCGTGCTCACCTCCGACCGCTCGCCTAAGGCCATCGCCACGCTGGAGCAGCGGCTGCAGAGCCGGTTCCTGGCCGGGCTCACCACCGACATTCAGCCGCCGAACCTCGAGACCCGCCTGGCCATCCTTCGCAAGAAGGCCGAAGGCGACGGCCTCGAGGTATCCCACGACGTGCTCGAGCTCATCGCGGAGAACATCACCGAGAACATCAGAGAGCTCGAAGGGGCCCTCATCCGGGTGACCGCCTTCGCCAGCCTCGACGGGCTCGAGCTGACCTGTGACGTCGCCTCCCGGGTCCTGGAGGACCTGATGGCCCTGCCACAGTCCAGAGCGATCACCCCGGAGCAGATCCTGCGAGCCACCGCCGACACGTTCGGCTTCTCGATTGACGAGCTCATCGGCCCGAACCGCCGCCGGCCGCTCGTGCAGGCCCGTCAGATCGGCATGTACGTGTTCCGGGAACTGACGGACTACAGCTACCCCGCGATCGGCCGCGAGTTCGGTGGGCGCGACCACACCACGGCCATCCACGCCGTCACCAAGATCACCCAGTTGATGCGGGACCGCCGTCAGGTATTCGACCAGGTCACCGCTCTCATTACCCGGGTCCGCAGCGGAGCGTGAAGAGGGACGGAACTGCTTCCTCCACACCTGTGGACGGAGGTTGTGTGTTGCGCGGGGACGCGGGGCGCAATCAGGGGACGCGCCTGTGACCCTCCCGTCGACTGTCATCACCCTGTGGGATTCTGGGGAAACGCAGGTGGGTGAACTTCAAGGGCGTGACCTGGGAGTTCGGGGATTCGTCCACAATCCCCAGGCCCTACTAGAGCTACTCGATGTTTATCTGAAAGAACTACAGGAAGAGGTCGCACGTTGAAGTTCCGTTGTGAGAGAGACACGCTGAGCGAAGCCCTGGGCAGCGCCGGCAGAGCAGTGGTTTCGACCCGGGCGGGTCGTCCTTCGGCGATGGAGGGGCTCAGACTCGACGTCTCGGGCGACGTCCTCGAGGTGGTCGGCACCGATTTCGACATGACCATCCGCGTGACCGCCCAGGTGTCCGGATCGACGGACGGGGTTTGCGTGGCGCCGGCGCGGTTGATCACCGATGCCGTTCGAGCGGTCGAGGCGGGCGCGGTCGATGTGGAACTGGCCGACGGTGAGATTCGGATCTCGCGGGGACGCACGAACTACAGCTTCCGCACCTTCCCCGCCGACGACTTCCCCCGGTTGACCGAGGTCGACAGCGATCCTGTGACTTGTCCTGCGCAGGATCTGGCCGACGCCCTGGGTCAAGTGGTCAGGGCCGCCAGCGCGGACGACGCCCGGCCGGTTCTCACCGGAGTGCTCATGGTTGCCGAAGGCGACGGCCTTCGGCTGGTTGCCACCGACGGATACCGCTTGGCCCGCCGAGACCTTCCCGGCGCCAAGGTGCTCGCCCCGGGCCAGCAGGTGTTGGTTCCCTCGAAGTCCTTGTCGGAACTGTCGCGACTTCTCGGATCGGCCGGCACCGGCGATGTGATCATCAAGCTGGGAGAACACGACGCGACCTTCGAGGTGGGATCCACCAAGGTGACGACGCGACTGCTGGTGGGTCAGTTCCCGAATTACGCGAACCTCATTCCGCAGAACTCACCCAACCGGCTGATCGTCGGACGTGAGCCCCTACTGGACGCGTTGCGTCGGGTGAAGATCCTGGTTCGCGACCTGACGGTCCACGTGAAACTCACGCCGCGCACTGACGGGGTCGAGTTGACCGTGGTCAACCAGGAGCTCGGCCGGGTCACAGAGGACGTGGAAGCCAAGTACGAGGGCACCGAGATGAGCATCGCGTTCAATCCCGCGTATCTCATGGAAGGCGTCGAGGCGGTGGCCGGCGACGAGGTCGTGATCGAGTCGACCGACGCGGTCAAAGCGGCTGTAGTTCACGGCACGGACTCGCCGGACTTCCTGTACCTGTTGATGCCCACCAGACCTACGTACTGAGCCCCGGACTCAAAGAGAAAAGGGGCACGGCGTGCTCGTCGAGGAGCTCTGGCTCACCGACTGGCGGGGTTACACCGAGGCTCACCTGCCGTTGGCGCCGGGACTGACCGCGGTGGTGGGAGCCAACGCCGCGGGCAAGACGAGTTTGTTGGAGGCCATCGGTTGGCTGACGACGCTGTCGTCGTTTCGGGGTGCGCCTTCGGAGGCGCTCGTGCGCACCGGCGCACCCCGAGCTGTAGTTCGAGCCCAGGGTGAGCGGGAGGGCCGGCCGCTGCTCATCGAGGCCGAGATCGTTCCCGGCGGCCGGGACCGCGTGCGGGTCAACCGGCAGCCGCTCAAGCGGTCGCGTGACCTGTTGGGAGCCATGCGCTCGACGGTTTTCTCGCCCGACGACCTGTCATTGGTGAAAGGCGGTCCGGCGGAACGGCGGCGCTATTTGGACGACGCGTTGGTCGCCACTGATGTGCGCTACGACGACCTGATCGGCCGGGTCGACCGGGTGCTTCGCCAACGCAACGCGTTGTTGCGCCAGTGCGGGGGCCGGCTGGACGCCACCGAAGCCTCGACGCTCGACGTGTGGGACCAGCGGCTCGGAAACGACGGCGAGGAGCTGGCCGCGGCACGGGGCGATCTGGTGCAGAAGCTTTCGCCGGAACTTGCGAAGGCCTATTCGCAGGTGGCCGACGGCGACGACGTGTCGATCACATACGCGCCGGCGTGGTCCTCGCAGTTCGGCGGACCGGGCCTCACTGCCGCGCTGGTGGAGAAGCGATCCGAGGATGTCCGCCGCGGTGTAACTACGACGGGCCCCCACCGCGACGAGATCGAGCTCGTTGTCGATGGCCGGCCGGGCCGGACGCACGCGTCGCAAGGGGAGCAGCGTTCCCTCGCGGTCGCGCTGCGGCTGGCGTCGCACGTCGTGGTTACCGAGTGCGCGGGGTCGCCGCCAGTGTTGTTGTTGGACGACGTCTTGTCCGAGCTCGACCCGCAGCGTTCGTCCGCGTTGATGGAGTACCTGCCGGCCGGCCAGGCCCTCCTGACCACCGCAGGTCCGCTGCCCGAGACACCGACGCCCGACACGATCCTCCGGGTGACGGATGGGCGTATCGAAGTCGAGTCACGAACTTGAGAGAGTCCGCAGGACGAGCGTGGCCCGAGCGGCCCGTTGAGCGGAAGACATGAGCACGTGGCGGCCCATGTCGACGGGGGCGGACGCGCCGGAGCCGGTGAGTTCCGCGCTCGACCGGCTGTCGCGGCGTCTCGGTGGGCCTTCCAGCGCGGTCCTGCGGACCATCTTCGGGCGCTGGGAGGAGCTCGTCGGGCCCACGGTTGCAGCCCACGTGCAACCCCTTTCTCTGCGGGGCACGACCCTGGTCGTAGCCGCCGACGCGCCGGCGTGGGCCACCCAGATGGCCTTCCTCGGACCGGATGTTGCGAAGAAGGTGAACGACGATCTGGGGGTCTCGACGGTGACCTCCGTGGAGGCCCGCGTGAGGCCCGCCGTGGCCCCTCCGAAAGGGCCTGAATAACCCCTCGATAAGGGCCGGATTGTCACCCCGGTCTGGTAAACTGACATCGTTGTGGTTCTCGCCTTTGACCTGCGGTTTTACCGCCGGTAAGGCCCCCGTTCCCACCCTTTAGGAGGGCTCCCTAGTGGCCATTCCCGCCGCGCCCGATTCGGCCGCCGAAAAGACCCCTGCAAAGGGCGAGAAGAAGGCCCAGAAGGGCGCGTACGGATCCGAGCAAATCGTCGTTCTGGAGGGCCTGGAGGCCGTTCGGAAGCGTCCCGGCATGTACATCGGGTCGACCGGGCTGAACGGCCTGCACCACTGCGTGCGGGAGATCGTCGACAACTCGGTAGACGAGGCCATGGCGGGGCACTGCACCCGCATCGACGTCACCCTGCTGGCCGACGGCGGGTGCCGCGTCGCCGACGACGGCCGTGGCATTCCCACCGACCCCCACCCGAAGTACAAGTCGAAGTCCGGCGCAGAAGTCGCGCTGACCACGCTGCACGCGGGAGGCAAGTTCGGCGGCAGCGGTTACAAGGTCTCCGGGGGGCTACACGGCGTCGGGATCTCGGTCGTGAACGCCGTCGCGGAGCGCCTGCTCCTCGAAGTCGACCAGCACGGCGACCACTACCGCCAGGAATATGCCAAGGGCGGCAAGCCGCAGACCAAGCTCGAGGTGGCCGGCAAGGCGCCCCGGGGCCGTACCGGCACCACAATCACCTTCTGGCCGGATCCGCAGATCTTCAACTCCGAGGGCGTCGAGTTCCGCGCCCAGACGGTGATGGAACGGCTGCAGATCTACGCGTTCCTGAACAAGGGCCTCGAGATCCGTTTCAGCGACGAGCGACCGGGCCACGAGCACGAGCAGATCTTCAAGTACCCGGGCGGCATCGCCGACTTCGTCCGGCACCTGAACGCGGCGCGTGATGCGCTGTTCAAGAAGGTGGCGATGTTCGAGCAGGTCGAAGAGACCCAGGAGGTCGAGATCGCCCTGCAGTGGAACACCGGGTTCCACGAAGGAATCCACAGCTTCGTCAACGGCATCCAGACCACCGAAGGCGGCACCCACGAAGAGGGGTTCCGCAAGGCGCTCACCAACGTCGTCAACAAGTACGGCCGCGGCAAGAACCTGCTGAAGGAGAAAGACGAGAACCTGCTCGGCGAGGACATCCGTGAGGGTCTCGTCGCAGTTGTGAGCGTGAAGATGGTCGAGCCACAGTTCGAGGGCCAGACCAAGACCAAGCTCGGCACCATCGGCGTGCGCTCGCTCGTAGAGCGGGCCACAAACGACAAGTTGGCCGACTGGCTGGAGCAGCACCCCAGCGAAGCCCGCCAGATCCTGCAGAAGGGCCAGCAGGCCGCGAAGGCGCGGACCGCGGCGCGTCAGGCGCGCGACCTCATCCGTCGCAAGTCCGCTCTCGAAGGCGCGGGCATGCCGGGCAAGCTCGCCGACTGCTCGTCGAAAGATCCGTCCGCGTCGGAGCTCTTCATCGTCGAGGGCGACTCCGCCGGCGGGCCCGCCATCCAGGCGCGTAACCCCGAGACCCAGGCGGTGCTTCCGATCAGGGGAAAGATCCTCAACGTCGAGAAGTCGGCCATCGACAAGATGCTGAAGAACCTGGAGATCCAGGCGCTCATCGGCGCCATCGGCGGGGGAGTAGGCAACGAGGAGTTCGACGTCGCCAAGTGCCGCTACCACAAGGTTGTGATCCTCTGTGATGCCGACGTCGACGGCAGCCACATCAGAACGTTGCTGCTCACCTTCTTCTATCGACAGATGCGCGCCATGGTGGAGAAGGGTTACGTGTACATCGCGCAGCCGCCCCTGTATTCGGTGATCGTCGGCAAGGAGAAGCAGTACTTGAAGGACGACGCGGCCAAGGCCGAGTTCCTGGCCACGCACCCCGGTGACAAGTGGGAGTTCAGTCGCCTGAAGGGGCTCGGAGAAATGGACTGGGACGAGTTGAAGGAGACCACGATGGACCCTGCCCATCGCGTGCTGCTGCAGGTGTCGGCCGAGGAGGCCGCCATCTGCGACGAGATCATGGCGGTGTTGATGGGCGACGACGTCGCCCAGCGCAAGGACTTCATCGTGCGCAACGCCGGCGACGTTCGTTTCCTGGACATTTAGAGCGATGAGCGATCAGACACCTCCCTCAGGGGGATCCACTCGGGGCCCGGGCGGCAACGGAGAACAGCTGAGCTTCGGACAGGTCGAGAACATCGACCTCCAGGAGGAGATGGAGCGCTCCTTCCTGGAGTACGCCATGTCGGTCATCGTCATGCGCGCCCTACCGGACGCCCGCGACGGCCTCAAGCCGGTGCACCGCCGGATCCTCTACGCCATGCACGACCAGGGCTATCGGCCCGATCGTCCGCACGTGAAGTGCGCGCGCGTCACCGGCGACACGATGGCGAAATACCACCCGCACGGTCAGCAGGCGATTTACGACGCGCTGACCCGCATGGCGCAGCCCTTCTCCCTGCTGCATCCGTTGATCGACTTCCACGGCAACTACGGCTCGCCCGACTTCGGAGCAGCGGCGGAGCGATACACCGAATGTCGTTTGGCGCAGCTGACCACCAACATGTTGGCGGGTATCGACGAGGACACGGTCGATTTCGACGCCAACTACGACGGGCGCGAGCGCGAACCGAAAGTTCTCCCCGCACGTTTCCCCAACCTGTTGGTCAACGGCTCGGAAGGCATCGCCGTCGGCATGGCGACGCGCATCCCGCCACACAACCTGGCCGAAGTGATCGACGCGACGGTCCACCTGATCGACAACCCCGATGCGACTCCCGACCAACTGATGGAATTCGTCAAGGGCCCGGACTTCCCCACAGGCGGGGTGATACTCGGGCGCGGCGGGATCATGGACGCGTACCGGACCGGTCGCGGCTCGGTGAAGATCCGCGGCGTCGCCGAGATCCAAGAGGGCAAGCGCGGCACCCAGATCATCATCTCCGAGATGCCGTACCAGACGTCGGTCGGTTCCATCGCCAACAAGATCAAGGATCTGGTCGACTCGCGCGAGCTCGAGGGCATCCGCGACATCGAGAACCTCTCCGCGGGCCACGACACCCGACTCGTGATCTACCTGAAGCGCGACGCCAACGCGAACGTCATTCTGAACAAGCTCTACAAGCACACGCCGCTGCAGACGACGTTCCCCGTGAACATGGTGGCGCTGGTCGACGGCGTTCCCCGCACACTGAACCTGGCGCAGGCCCTGTCGGCCTACATCGACCACCAGGTCGAAGTCATCACCCGACGCACGCAGCACCGCCTGGCCGCGGCGCAGGCGCGGGCCCACATCGTCGAAGGTCTGCTGAAGGCCCTCGACATGATCGACGCCATCGTCGAACTGATCCGCGCTTCGGCCGACCGAGCCGAAGCGCGTACCGGGCTCATGGCGCCGCCCTTCGATTTCTCGGAGATCCAGGCCAACCACATCCTGGACATGACGCTGGCCCGCCTGACGCGGCTGGGGCGCGACGAGTACGAGACGGAGATGGCCAAGCTGCGCGAGACGATCGCGGAGCTCGAGTCGATCCTGGCGGATCAGGGCAAGTTGCGCGGCGTAATCAAGACCGAGCTCGGCGACATCCGCGAGAAGTTCTCCCAGCCCCGTCGCTGTCCCATCACCCACGACCCCGGCGACATGGACGCGGAGGACCTCATCGAGGACCGCCCCGTCGTGTTCGTCATGACCAAGGCCGGCTACGTGAAGACCGTCGAGGCCGACGCGTTCCGCACGCAGGCCCGCGGTGGTCGCGGGGTGCAGGGGGCGAAGGTGCGCGAAGAGGACCTCGTCACCCAGATCACCCCGACCTCCACCCACGCGTTCTTGTTGTTCTTCTCGAACCAGGGCCGCGTCTTCCGCCTGAAGGCCTACGAGGTGCCGGTGAAGGAGCGCACGGCGAGGGGTACCGCCATCGTCAACCTGCTGTCGTTCCGCCCCGGCGAGGAGATTGCCGCGGTGATCGACACGCGGGATTACCCGGATGACAGGTACTTGGTGTTCGCCACCCGTTCCGGCCAGGTGAAGAAGACCAGCTTCGCCGAGTACGACAAGAGCCGACGCGAGGGCTTCATCGCCATCAGCCTCAAGGACGGCGACGAACTGGTGCGGGTCATTCAGACCTCGGGCGACGACGACGTCTTCATGGTGAGCCGCAAGGGCCAGACCATTCGGTTCTCCGAGACAGAGGTACGGCCCATGGGCCGCGATGCGGGTGGCGTTCGGGGCATGAAGCTGCGCGCCGACGACGAAGTCGTGTCATGCGATGTCGCCCGGGACGACTCCGCGATCCTGATGGTCACCGACGCGGGCTACGGAAAGCGGACGCAGCTCGACAAGTTCAACCGTCAAGGCCGGGGTGGCCAGGGAGTGATCGGCATCAAGCTGACCGCGGCCCGCGGCTCGGTGGTGTCCGCCTTCATGGTCGGGTTGGACGACGAGATCTTTCTCATCTCGACCGCCGGCGTTACCATCCGAACGGCCGTGCGCGGCATCTCGTCGCAAGGCCGCGGCGCCACCGGCGTGCGGGTCATGAACCTCGACGAGGGTCAGTCCGTGGCTGCGGTGGCCCCGATCCTCCAAGCCCCCGGGGAGTGACCCCGGGGCATGAGCCCCTTCCCCCTCCAAGCATTGAGACGGAGGGGAGAGGCGCGTGCGCGCACGAGGCGACAAGACAGGGACCACGGCCGGGCGTAGGGGTGGGGCGCCACGCACCGGAGGAGCACGGTTTGGGGTGCCCGTGCGGGGGTGTGGTGAATCAGGGCAGGTCCTGCCGCTCATCGTCCTGATGGTCGGGCTGATCGCGATGTTGTCGGTCCAGGTGGCGAGAGTGGGCGGGGCCGCAGGCCTTCGGGCGCGGGCCCAGACGGCGGCGGACGCAGCCGCGCTGGCTGGTGCCGCGGCAGGTCGACAGGCTGCGGATTCGGAGGCTGCTGCCAACCGGGCCCGACTCGTCGACTACCGCGAAATCGACGGCGATGTTCAAGTGCGGGTCCGAGTGGGCGAGGCGACGGCGCAGGCACGAGCCCGTGGGTCGGTGGCCGCGGGAGGGTCCGGTGGGTTCGCAGCGCAGGGCTCGAGCACGGGATTGGCCCCCGCCATGCGCGCCGCGCTGGCGAGGGCCGCGGCGTTGTTGGGCCGGCCCGTCCCGATCACGTCGGGATTCCGCAGCCTGGCCGAGCAGCGCGCCCTTTGGGCGCGCCGGCACACGAATCCCTATCCCGTCGCGCCGCCGGGCACTTCGATGCACGGCCGCGGCCTGGCGGTCGACGTCCCGAGCTCGTTCGTGCCCACGCTCCTGCGCGTCGGACGCCAAGCCGGACTTTGCCAGCCGTACCCGCGCAACGACCCGATCCACTTCGAACTCTGCCGCTGAATGCCGCCTCGCCAGACGGCGCAGCGCAGTGCGGTGGGGGACCCCCAACCCCCGCCGCGCCAGTGCCATCGTGGCGATAGACACACTCACGCGGGGAAGACACAGTTAGGCTGCGCAACTTGGCCCAGCCCCGGCGCGGACGGCGGACCGTTCGCAAGTTCGACGTATGGACGGTGGCGCGCGCCTCGTTGCTGCTCTACCTGAGCCTGCTGGTGGTGTTCGTGGTGGCCGGCGCCATGCTCTGGATGATCGCCGGACTGACCGGAACGCTCGACGCCATCGAGGACGCCATCGCCACGACCGTGGCCTTCGACTCGTTTCGCTTCGTCGGCTTCCAACTCTTCACCGGGACCCTGCTTATCGGTCTGATCATGTCCCTCGTGGGCACCGGAGTGAACACCCTGATCGCCGTGCTCTACAACCTGATCAGCGAGGTGGTCGGCGGTATCGAGATCAGCGTCGAGGAGCACGAACCCCGCCCCTAAACTCTCGGGACACCCCGCACGCCGGGTGTGTCCGTAGCTGTACGTGCGGGGCTATAGCTCAGCTGGTTAGAGCGCAGCACTGATAATGCTGAGGTCCGTGGTTCGACTCCACGTAGCCCCACGATGTTCTTGGCGGCTGGGCGCCCAAACCCAGCCGCTGCGGAGCGTCAGGCCCCACCCACGCCCTTTGGCGGCCGGCACCCACCCGCGCCCGCGAGCGTCCTCAGGCGGTCCCCATTAGGTGCTGCTGCAGGAACGTGTAGGACAGCGCCGACATCACGGCCTGTTGCGGCGCGTCGGCGGCGCCGCCGTGGCCGCCTTCGATGTTCTCCCAGTAAGTCACGTCGTGTCCCATCTCCAGCAGCCGCGCCGCCATCTTCCGCGCGTGTCCCGGATGCACCCGGTCGTCGCGCGTCGACGTCGTCAGCAGCAGGGGCGGATACGTGCGATCGGCTTGGACCATTTGGTACGGCGACCAGGTCTGCATGAACTCCCAGTCCGACTCGACTTCCGGGTTTCCGTACTCCGCCATCCACGAGGCCCCAGCGAGGAGCAGGTGGTACCGCTTCATGTCGAGTAGCGGTACCTGGCAGACGATGGCGCCCCACAGTTCGGGGCTGCGGGCGTACATGTTGCCGACGAGCAGGCCGCCATTCGAACCGCCGGAGCAGCCGAGTTGGGCCGACGTGGTGATGCCCCGGTCGATCAGATCGCGGGCGACGCACTCGAAGTCCTCGTAGACGCGGTGGCGCTTCTCGCGCAGACCGGCGAGGTGCCAGCTTGGGCCGTACTCGCCGCCGCCGCGGATGTTGGCCAGCACATAAGTGCCGCCCGCGTTCAGCCAAGACCGCCCGAGGACTCCCGAGTACGCGGGCTGGCGTGAAACCTCGAAGCCGCCGTACCCGCCGAGCAGCGTCGGCGCCGGCTCGTCGTGTCCGGCTTCGGGTCCGACGACGAAGTACGGGATGCGTGTGCCGTCGAGACTTGTGGCGAAGTGCTGCGAGATGGCAAGGCCGGTCGCGTCGAAATGGCTCGGCGCCTGACGGAGAAGCTTGGGCTCCTCGTCGACCTTGCCGAAGTACAGCGAAGCCGGGGTGAGGAAATCGTTGCCGGAGAGGACGTAATCGTCGTTTTCGTCGGGCTCCATGGCACCAGCGCCGACGCTCCACAGCTCAGGCTGACCCTTGAAGGGCCGTCGCTCCCACCCCTGCGAGGGGGTGACAACCTCGATTCGGTCCCGAACGTCCTCGAGGATGTTGATGAGCAGGTGGTTCCTGGTCCAGGAGTATCCCGACAGCGACGCCGTTTCCGTCGGCTCGAACACGACATGCAACTCGCGATCGCCCTTCATATAGGCCTCGAGCTCCGTGACGAGGAGCGTCCCGTCCCCGTAGGTCTTGCCGTCCACGGTCCAAGGCGTGCGCGGCCGGATGGTGATCCAACGTTCGCGGACGCTCACGGACGCGTCGGTCGGCGCGTCGATCTCGACGAGCTCGCCGCTGCGCAGGATCCAGGTGCGCGAGTTGTAGAAGTCGATGCCGCGATTGAACAGATGGTGCTGGAACTCCGGGAGGGAGCTCACGGCGACGTGTGCCCAGACGTCGGATTCCTCGGACTCGAAGACCAGTTCGGCCGATTCGATTGGAGTGCCGCGCGTCCAGCGGCGGACTGTGCGCGGGTACCCCGATGTCGTCATCGTGCCGGGGCCGAAGTCGGTCACTACATAGACGGTGTCATCGTCGATCCATTGGAGGGACCCCTTCGACAAGGGCCGCACGAAGCCCCCTTCGTCCTCGGGAATGAAACGGGACTCGCGCAACGAAAACTCACGAGTGGTCGTCGCGTCGCTGCCGCCGGGTGACAGAGCGATGAGTGCTCGGTCGCGATCGGGCTGGCGGATCGAAATTCCGCCGAACACCCAGGAGGTTCCCTCCTCCTTGCCCAGAGCGTCGACGTCCAGCACCGTCTCCCAGTTCTCCTGCTCCGCGAGGTACTGGTCCCAGGTCGTCCGCCGGAGCAGGCCCCGCCGGTGCGTGCTGTCGGTCCAGAAGTTGTAGACGGTTTCGCCGTAACGACCCGGAACGGGGATCCGGTCGTCTGCCTCCAGCAGCTTCAGAGTGTCCTCGCGCAGCCGTTCGAAGAGCGGGTCGCCGAACAACTCCGCTTCGGTCTGTGCGTTCTGCTTACGCACCCAGTCGAGTGCTTCGTCGCCCTCGACGTCTTCGAGCCAGATGTACGGGTCATCGGTAGCGGTCACGTTGGCGACGCTAGCCACGCCGCGAGGGCCTCTACTTGGCGGGGGAGAGGAACGCCCGGTAACGCAGGCGCCCGTCGCGCGCCGGCATTTCCCGCAGCAGCAAAGTCACCGCGACAGTCGATCCGTCGCGGCGCATGGCGTCGACAGCGACCGGACGTCCCATGAGCACCGCGGCGCGCGTCAGTTGGTACCGGGTGAAGCCCACCAGGTGCGCCTCCCGCAAGTCGGGCGGCACGAGTGTCGTGACGCGCCGGCCCGCCAGAGCCTCCGGCGACCAACCCAGGAAGGCCGCGGCCTCCGCGCCGGCGAACTGGATTCGGTTGTCCTGGTCCGCGACGAAGGTCCACTCGAGTTCATCGCCGAGCAGCGACTCGTCGGCCTCGGAGATCCCTTCGGCGGGCAGCGGGTCGTCGCTTTCCTGGGGATACGACCAGGCTGTCGGAGCCTCTCCTGAGGCCTGACCGACTATCTCACCCATCATCCAACGGCGGCAGTGCGCGATTTCCGGGAGCGCGGGCGGCAGTAGCAAGCGCCCTTCCTGCGCCATGCGGTCGGCTTCGTCTACGAGGGCGAGCCGTTCGAGTGCCGCGGTGGCCGAGCGGGCCGGGAGTTCGAGCTCCATGTCGACGTGGCGGCGATCCTCGAGGGCCGCGATCTCCAGCGTTTCCATCATCTCGGTCAAATCGAGATCGGGAGTCACCACGCGCGGCATGGCCGGGAGGCCGCCCCCGTCGGAAAATGAGAGCAACGCCAATTCGCGCAACATGGCGTCGCCGTAGTCGAACGTTGCTTTGGCCAACTTGACTGGAGTGCGGATGAGGCGGACGGTGAACCCGACGCCGTCGGCGCCATCACCTACGCCGTCGGCATGGCCGTCGGTCGGCGCTTCGGTGCCGAGTTCGAACCAGACCACCTTGCCGTCCTCGAACAACTCGGCGCCCCAGTTGCTCGCGGTCAGGTCGAGGATCTCAAGGCCGCGACCCGTCACTGAGTCGCCGGGGTAGTGACGCGGCGACGGCATGCTCGTGGAGCGATCCCGCACTTCGACGCGAACTCCGGAACCGAGCCGGCGCACGGTCAGGCCCATCGGGCTACCCGCATGCAGCAGAGAGTTGGTGACCACTTCGCTCACCAGAAGGGCGGCCTCGTCGCACAAGGCGCCGAGCGACCAGTCGGAGAGCGCGTCGAGGACAACCCGGCGCGCTCTTCGGGCGCTTACAGGCTCCGCCGGGAGCTCCTCGGATCGCTCCGGCACGGGGACGCCTGTCACGATCGTCCCGCGGCCGGGTTCAGGAGGCCATCGCCCCCTCACCGGAGAAGGCGGTCAGGTCCTTGAGGCGCGGATCATTCGAGAAGATCCTCACCGTCGGCTCCTCGATCCCGAGGCGCTTCTTGAGCACATCGACCTGGAGCTCCTGGTTCCACAGGACGAAAGTTGCCACGGCACCGGTCTTGCCGGCGCGGGCGGTCCGGCCGGAGCGGTGCAGGTAATTCTTCTCGTCCTCTGGCGGGTCGAAGTGGATCACGACATCGACGTTCTCGACGTGGATGCCGCGGGCGGCGACGTCGGTGGCGACCAACACGTTGATGCGGCCCGCCTCGAACGCGTCGAGAGCCTTCTCGCGGGCTCCCTGGTTCAGGTCCCCGTGAATCGCCTTCACGCGCACGCCCTCGGCCGCGAGGTCCGCGGTCAGACGGTCGGCGCCCCGCTTGGTTCGCGTAAAGGCCAACGTGCGCGGCGCGTGCTCCGCGATGGCCGCGACGACCCGTACGCGGTCCATCTGGTGGACGGATAGAAAGCGGTGCACCATGTCGTCGACCGTGGCTGTCTCGGAGGCAACTTCGTGACGCACGGGATCCACGAGGTAACGCGTGATCAGCACGTCGACGTCCTTGTCGAGGGTCGCCGAGAACAACAGCGTCTGGTTGTGCTGCGCCGCGCTGAGCCGTCGCATGATCCAGTCGACCTGGGTGAAGAACCCCATGTCCGCCATCCGGTCCGCTTCGTCTATGACGATCATCGACACGTCGTCGAGGGAAATGAGCTCGCGCTGCAACAGGTCGATCAGCCGGCCAGGCGTCGCGATGGCGACGTCCGTGCCGCGCTTGAGAACCTTCACGTCGTTCTCCATCGAGGTTCCGCCATAGAACGGCGACACACGCATGCCGACGGCCTTGGCGGGCTCGTCCAGCGCGTCGACCACTTGTCGAGCCAACTCGCGGGTGGGCACCAGGACAAGGCCGACCGGACGGCCCTTCTCTTCGGTGGGCTCCAGGCGCTGCAACAACGGGAGACCGAACGCCAGCGTCTTGCCCGAACCGGTTTTGGCCTTGCCGCAGATGTCGCGGCCGGCGAGTGCGTCACGGATGGTGAGCGCCTGGATAGGAAAGGGGTCGTCGATACCTTGGGCCGAAAGCGCGGCGACGATCTCGTCGCGGAGCCCCAGAGATTGGAAGGAGTTCAATTGCCAACTTTCATTCGTGTCGTCGGCCAGCCTCGCTCGAGTCACGATCTGAATGGCAAGCCTGCGGAGGCGGACGTCCCGTCCCGCGAATCCCAGGGTAGGACACGCGACATGCCGGGTTGGGACGCGGCTCATCGATGAGGATCGGACTGTGATTTCGAACGACGCGCCGCGGGGCGCCAAGAGGCCGTTTGTGATTCTGCTGATCTCCGCCGTGATGGCTCTTGCGGTCGGTGTGGCCATCGTGGGCGGCCGGAACGAAGGCACCGAATCGGACATTGGCCGACCGGAGGAGACGGCGAACCGGGATCGCCTACTGGCCTCGCAACGCAAGAGCGCGCCCTCGACCGAGCGCTGCCTCAACTCGCTGCTGACGGTGGAGGCCGCTGGCCTGACCCTGCGCGATCAGACCGAGTTCAGATGCCCGGGTGCGGCGACCGAGCCCGGAGAGGAGCGTCACTGGGGCGCGACGTGCTGGGAGACCGAGCTGTGCCGCGGCGGCTCATACATCGCGGTCGACGAAGAACTGATCGGCCGGGACGACGCTCGCCTGAGGTACGTGATCGCGCACGAGATTTGCCACGTGAACTCCTACATGCGCACGGGGGAGCCGGGATCGGAGCCCGCGGCCGACCGTTGCGCCGCAACGGCGGGCTTTCCCCGGCGCTAAGCCGGTTCTGGGACTAGCTCCAAACACCCCAACGGGCCAAATTGTCCCGGAATAGTCCGTACGGGTGTACCCATTCGCGGCGAAGGCGCCGATGGTAGGAATGTGTCCGGGGGGAATAGAGGTCGAAGCGCACCAACGATGGCTCTGTTGGCCGCGCCTGCGCTCGTCCTCCTGGCGCTTTTCATGGTCGTGGCGCAGAGCGACGCCGATCGCGGCTCCACCGGACTCGAACCCGCGGCGGCCGCTCATGTCCTCGCCCCGGTCATCGGGCCAGGTCCTTCGCCGGCCGGAACCCCTATAGCGGAGCCCCCGCCCGCCCCCCCTGCCGCCCTTCCGACTCCCGTCGCACCTGCGGCCGGCGCCCCGATCAGCGCGCCGCCCGCCGCGCCGCCGAAAGTGGTTGCGCCATCACTCGAATGCGCAGCCGCCCTGGCCGCGGTCGAACACGCTGGCCTGAAGCTCCCCGAAACAACCGCCTTCAGGTGCCCCGGCAGCACGGAGCAATTCGGAGGCGACCGGCAACACTCGGGAGTGGCGTGCTGGGGCCAGCCCCTCTACTGCCCCGGAGGATCCTTCATCGCGGTCAACCCGGACGCCACCGGCTCAGGACAGCATCACTTGCAATACGTCGTGGCGCACGAGATCTGCCACATCGAGGCGTATGTCGCAGGAGCGTTGGGCGGTACTGAAGCTGCCGCCGATGAGTGCGCCGCACGCGCCGGGTTCCCTCGGCCCTGACGGCGTCGCCCCCTTCACCATCCCTATCGACCTGTCTCTAAATAGATTGCCCTGCCTCGCCGCGTCATGGCCCGCGTAGCGGCTCGTCAAAGGGGGTGACTAGGCAGCAAATCCGAAGGGGTAGGGGCTTCTGGCCCTACCGGGGGGCGACATGACCACAGGGGCGAAACGAGCAGGCTCAGCCAGCGCAAGGAGTCGTGCCGGAGGCGGCCGTGGGGCCGAGTTGCGAGTTGCCCTGAGCGAGCTCGAGGCTCTGCGGCGAGCGGCGCTCGTCGATCCCCTGACTGGACTGTGGAACCGGCGCGGACTCGAAGACGACCTCGTTCAGCGGCTGGCGGTCGCGACTCGCGGCGGCCGCACTGTCACCGTCGTCGTCGGCGACCTGGATGGGCTCAAGGCAATCAACGACCAGCTCGGGCACGCGGCCGGTGATGAAGCGCTGCGCGCCCTTGCCGCAGCTCTGGGCGTAGCTCTTCGCACGACCGACACCGCGTACCGCATCGGGGGAGACGAGTTCGTCCTGCTGCTCCCGGACACTGAGGCCGACGAAGTCGAAGTTGTGATGGCGCGAGTCAGCGCGGAGGCGCCGGCGTTCAGTTGGGGCGCCGCGAGTTTCCCGAGCGACGGAATCGACGGCGCTGCGCTGATCGAACTGGCTGACCAACGGATGCTCGAAGGGCGGCGGGACAAGCGAGGCTTGGGGCCGCAGACGGCTGGCCGCGAGAGCAATGGCCCGCGGGCGCGAGCGGCGCGCCGGGCGACGGCCGCGACTTTGGTCGTCGCCGGCCTCCTCGCCGGAGTTGGCGTGGGCTACGCGGCAGAAAGCGTCGGCGGCGCAGCGCCGGTAGTTGCGGTGGTGGAGGTTCTCGATGCTGGGCCCGCGGGGAGCGGCGCGACCAAGCTCTCCCTGCTCGCTACCGCAGCAGTCAGCAGCCCGGCACGTTCA
Organism: Acidimicrobiales bacterium; assembly: GCA_035526705.1. Classification (GTDB taxonomy): domain Bacteria; phylum Actinomycetota; class Acidimicrobiia; order Acidimicrobiales; family JAHWKP01; genus JAHWKP01. Next base: position 26,884 of record DATLBX010000120.1, read on the forward strand.
TCGAACCCGGCAACGGCTGTCTCAGGCTCGGTTGAGACGGTGGGCGAGACCGGCGAAAGCACCGATACCACGGGCCTCCTTGGCGCTGTCGGCGAGACGGCGCCCGAGGTTCGAACCCCCAGCGTCCGTGTCGCCGGAGTCGACATCGTGATCCCGACGCCGGTCTCGACGGAGGTCGCTGCCGAGCTTGATCGCACAGTCGACGTCGAGCCTCAACCCACAGGTGCAGAGAAGGAACGAGTATCAGGAAAGTCTGGGGCGGAGCGCAAGACCCGGCGCTGATTGTCTAGGCACGCGCCGAACTTCCCTACTCTGGTGTCCCCCACGGGGGCGTAGCTCAGTTGGCTAGAGCACCTGCTTTGCAACTAGGCGAGGTTGAGCGCTGTGCTCACCTGCGCTTTCGCCGGTGGAAACCGAGCGTAAGTCGCTCAGTTATCTCCTGTCACCCGCGGCCAATTTTCGGGATCACGAACTTCGTTGGAACAGCTAGGACAGCACGCCACGAAAACGACGCGTCGTTGCGGCGCTCGATCGACATGATGGGGTGATGACGGTCCACGTTCGCCCGGCGGTCGAGAGTGACTGGC
>DATLBX010000121.1:0-2308 GCA_035526705.1 Acidimicrobiales bacterium
CTCGGTACCGCGATCGAGATCGAACCCCGAGAGCACTTTGCCGGTGACGACGACAAGGCTCCGCTTGGTCGAGCCCAGCAGCCGGTTCTGGTACACCACCACGTCGCGGAGCACGGTCTCGCTGGTGACCAATCGGGCGACCGCTTTGGTGCGCTCCACGATGACTCCATGATCCACCGTCGTCGTGCCACGGCCGGGAAGGAGCCGGCCAGCCGCGTTGGTCGTGCGCCCGCCGAGCCAGACCAGCACGGCCAGCGCGACGATCGCCAGGATGGCCGGTACCGTCCGGCTCGCGCTTCGCTCGACCGGATTCGCCACTATCGGCATTCCTCCTCGAAGCGCTGGGCGATCTGGAGCCGGTTCTCCATGGCCCCCGACTGGGCGGCGATCCGCCAGGCGAACTCCCGCCGGGTGATCGCGGAGTCCGCGCCCCGGGCGACCGCGACCTTCCATTGCGCACAGTAGGCCGGCAGCTCGGCGTCTATGATGCGTCGGGCGCTGGTGAGCGTGGCGAGGAAGGCGTCGCAGCCCCCGTGCGCGGCGGCCTGCTCGCGATGCACCGACTCATGGGCCTCGATCTCCGCTACCAGCATCGAGTCGCGCACGTCGGGCCTCAGGTTGGTGACCGCCTTGCCGGCTTCGCAACGGGTGATGGCGAGGAAGTCGTCCGGCGTCGCGTCGCGCTGCGCGGCGGCCGCGCCGGGCAGGAGGAGGTACAGCGCGATCGCGATCAAGAGGTGCGGCATCGACCGAGCTCGGCCCCTACTCCCAGATACCCAGCGCGCGTCGCACCACGACCATCTGCCCCAGGTGATAGGAGGTGTGGTCGGCGACGAGCAGCAATTCCCTCAGGTACGTCTGCCCGGTTCCATGAGGAATAGGCGCGAAGAGGTCCACCTTCCGGTCCAGGGCCAGCGCCGTCAGCGCCTCGAGGTCCTGCCGGTAAGCCGCGAGACTCCCGGCCACCGCATCCGCCGTCGGCTGGTCCGACTCTTTGGGCCAGTAGTCCTCCGGCCAGCGCAGTTGGGCGTACCCGGGGTTGCGGCAGAAGTCGAGGATGTCGTTCTGCGTCAGCCGCAGGTGCTCCAGCAGCTGCCAGAGCGTGTAGGGCAGCCCGGGAGCGGCTGCCCCCCACTTGTCGGCCGGGACGCCGTCCACGATCTGGTCGAGGCCGGCGTGGGCGTCCTCCCAGCGAATCAAGGCGGCGATGTGGTCGCGGAGCGCCTTGTCGCTCACGGGGCGGAATGAGGCCGGTCACAGCGGGGCACCGCGGGACCTCCTACTTTGGCTGGAACCACAATGACTCTCCGGAGGGACTATGGCGTTCGTCTGGGACCTGATTCAGCAGATCCAGCTGCGCAACACGAAATCCAAAGCCAAGTCAGCCAGCTCGACGGCCAAGACCGCCCACGCGCGGGCAAAGGCGGCGGAAGGGCGTGCCCGGTCGCTCGAGACCCGGGTGGACGAGCTGGAAGACGAGGTCGGCCACATGCGGGCGACGCTCGCCGTGCTGCTCGACCGGCTCGAGCGGCGATTCGGCCCCGAGGCCGAGAAGCTGGGGCGGGTCTAAGGGCAGGCCCACTCGATCCCGCCGATCCGCTCGATGACCGCGAACCGGATCCCATGGGCCTGGCACGCGTCCTCGAACCCGTGCTGGGCCTCGAAGGAGTTCCGGTTCCAGACGTAGGTCGAGACCTCGAGCGTGCAACCGGGGCGATGGCTGAACTGCCCCGCGACAATACGCCGCGAGACTTCCTCCAGGTCCGCCAATCCTACCGACGGTCGGCCGGTCATCGGGGTTTCCCTCCAGCCCTTCGGGGTGTACCTCTTGCGATCCTCCATCGTCCGGCCGCCCTTCGCGGACGTCAGGTACTCGGCCACGCGGTCGGGGTCGGGGTCGGCCTCCTTCCGCTCCCGGAAACTACCCTGGCGGCGAGATGCGGGGTGTGACGGGCGTCTCGTGCCACAGTACTGTCATCCCGAGCGGAGCGAGGGATCGGCCCGCGCATGAGAGTGAGCACTGAGGCATCGAGCCTCACTCGCGTGCCAGGCGCTCGAGCGTGACTTCGACGATGTCCCGAGCGCGCGCGAGCCGCGCATGAGCGTGCCCTACGGGCCCCTCGGACTGCAGCCCCCGCGCCCATAGCCACTCGTCCGCGAAGGCGAAGCGCTGGCAACAGTGGTCGTTCTCCTCGTAGTTCATCCGAACCGGGCGTCCGTCTTGAAGCACCGTGCAGTACGAAGGCACGCGGTACGGAACGCCCGCGAGGAGCTCCGCCAGGTGCAGCGTGGTGTCGGCGTCATGGCC
>DATLBX010000122.1:0-2080 GCA_035526705.1 Acidimicrobiales bacterium
ACTTCTCGTACAGGATGACGCCCTTTCGCTTCTGCCCGAACTCCGCAAACAGGTCCCGCAGCCGCCCCCGCCGCGTCACGTAGAACCGGAACGTCTCCGCAAAGTCCTCCTGTGGATGCTTGGCCGCGTAGGTGCTTACGAAGTCGCGCGGGGCGATGGCCACCCGGCGGCGCTGGAAATAGACCCAGGTGTTGTCCATGCCGCGGTAGGCCTTGTCCACCTCGCCGAACGACCGGCGGAAGCGGCGCGAGCGAGTCCATTCCCAGTGGTGGTAGAGAAAGCTGTGCCCGAGCTCGTGCGTCAGGAGCCCGACGAGCATCGTCCAGGGAATCTCGTCCTGCCGCCGCTTCCCGACGACGTATCGCTGCTCGATCTCGACCGCCTTGGGGTAGCGGGGATCGACGCCCGAGATTCCCGGACGCAGCAGGACACGGTAGCCCCAGTCGCGGATCCGGCTTACGAGCAGCAGGCGCCGGACGCGGGTGAGCGCGCGCGGGATCAGGTCGCGCCCCGTCGCGTCCTGCCCGCACCAGGGGCAAGCGTTCATCCAGTCGTCCACGCCCCGGTTGCAGTGCGGACATTCGCCCTCGAAGTGATCCTCGTCATTCCAGCTCTGAGCCCGGCCGCACCAGGGGCAGAACGGCATCGGGTACTGCACGCCCCCGCCGCAGCCCCAGTCGCAGCGCGCGTCCTGACGGAATCCGCGAGGCGCCTTGAGCGGCGTCTCGCTCGAGACGCCCTCCTCGTAGATGTCGGCGTCGCACCACGGGCAGAACGAGGCCTTGTCGCTCACCATCCAGCCGCAGCTGAAGCACTCGGCGCCGGTGACGTTGTCGACGTCCTTCCACTGCTGTGCCCGCCCGCAATTGGGGCAGTGAGGCCAGTACTTCTTGAGCTCGTGACCGCAGACGCAGCGGAACTCCGGATGCGGCCCGCGGACCCGCCGGCGTCTACGCGTGGCCATGTCGCGCCATCGCCTCGTCCACCAGCCGCTGAATGAACTGGTAGTAGTCCATCCCCGCCTTCTCCGCCGCATTCGCCATGTCGTGACCGTAGCTGATGAAAGGGTTGGCGTTGGCCTCGAGCACCCAGATCTCGCCGTCGGGTGCGAGTCGGACGTCGAGCCGCGCGTAGTCCCGCAGCCAGAGCGCCCGAAACGCGGTCCGGCAGATCTCCTCGAGCCGCGCCCGCGTGGCCCGGGCGAGCGGCCGCGCGAACACGTTGCGGATGCCTTTGCGGGCCCGGTAGTCCTCGTCCCACTTGGCGAACTGGGTCGCGATGCGCTCCTCGACCCGCGTCCGTCGCTTGTCGAACACCATCTCCGTGATCGGCAGGAGGTCGAGATCGCCCCCGTTGCCGATCAAGCTCACGTAGAGCTCGCGGCCGTCGATGAACTCCTCGGCGATTGCCGGCTGGTCGAAGCGCTCATGGATCATCGTCACCCGGTCAGCCAGGGCGGCCTGGTCCTGCACCACCGACGCCTGGGCGATGCCCGCCGAGGCGTCGCTCTGGAGCGGCTTGACGATGAGCGGGAACCGGAGCGTCGACGGTGCCGCCATCGGCTCACCCGGCCGGCACGTCAGGAACCCGGGCACGCGGATGCCGTGGTAGGCCAGCACCTTCTTGCTCATCGCCTTGTTGCGGGAGACCAGCAGCGCCAACGGGGGGGAACCCGTGTACCGCCACCCCTCAGCTTCGAGAATGCCCGGCACCATGTACTCGAGGCCGGCGTTGCCGTGGAAGGCCTCGACCGCGTTGAACACCAGGTCGGGCCGGATCTCCTCCAGGCAACGCACCAGGTACTGCAGGTCGTTGCGCACGCCGACCAGCATCACCTCGTGGCCCCGGACCCGGAGCGCGTCCGCGATCTGGTACTCCATCTCGGGCTCATCGTGTTTCCACGCCGCGACCTCGGTCGCCATCTGGCGCTCGTGGTCCGGGTGTTCCCACCCGTCGTACGGGGTGTCGAATGTCACCACAACGCGCATCGGGGCAGGTCCCGGCTGGGGCAGCAGGAATAGTGGCCGGGTCGGGGAGGCGATGGGAGGGGCGCTGGTGCGACGGGATGTGCTGGCCAGAC
>DATLBX010000123.1:0-47172 GCA_035526705.1 Acidimicrobiales bacterium
CGGCGAAGAAGTTGCCAACGGGATCGTGGAGGGCATGTCCCGCGTGAATATCGAGGCGCCGATCGTGATCCGGCTGGACGGAACCAACGCCGAGGAAGGCAGGGCCATCCTCGCCGAGCACGAGTCCGAGACTCTGATGTCGAGACCCACGATGATCGAAGCCGCCAAGAAAGCCGTCGAGCTGGCTAAGGCGCGCGCATGAGCATCTTTGTGGACCAGAACACGAAAGTTGTCGTGCAGGGCCTGACCGGTAGTCAGGGGAAGTTCTACGGGCTTCGCAACCGTGATTACGGCACCCAGGTGGTCGCGGGCGTGCGCCAGGGCAAGGGCGGCACGGACGTCGACGGCATCCCTGTGTTCGACACCGTCGCCGACGCCGTGGGCGAGACCGGGGCCAACGCGGCGTTCGTGATCGTCCCCGCTCCCGCGGCGGCAGCCGCCGTGATCGAAGCCGCGAGCGCGGGCATCCCGTTCGTGGTTTGCGTCACGGAAGGGATACCGGCGCAGGACGAAGCTCGCCTCTTCAACCAACTGCTGCGTGACCATCCAGGCACGCAGATGCTCGGCCCGAACTGCCCTGGAATCATCACGCCGGGTAAATGCAATATCGGCTTCACGCCGTCGGGCAGCGCGCTTCCGGGTGGCCCGGTGGGAATCGTCAGCCGCTCCGGCACGCTCACCTATCAGGCTCTTCACGAGTTGACCGCGATGGGCATCGGTCAGACGACGTGCGTAGGTATCGGCGGCGACCCCGTCCCCGGCACGACCTTCATCGACTGCCTCTCGGCCTTCGAGGCCGACCCGGAGACGAAGGCCGTGATGATGATCGGGGAGATCGGCGGCTCCGACGAGGAGAAGGCCGCCGAGTTCATCGCCAAGGAGATGTCGAAGCCGGTCGTCGGTTACATCGCCGGCCAGACCGCGCCGCCAGGGCGCAAGATGGGCCACGCCGGCGCAATCGTCTCTGGCTCCTCCGGCACCGCCCAGGCGAAGATGGATGCGCTCACCGCCGCGGGCGCACGGGTGGCACGGAACCCCACGGAAGCCGCCGAGCTGATGGCCGAGGTCGTCGCCTCGCTCTAGCAGCCGCGGTTGGGCCCGCCCGAGGGTGGGGGAGAATGAGCCGATGGACAGCAGGGGGACGGCGGTCCTGCGCGTGGTCGTGGCGGTTCTCGTATTGGCTTCCGTCGGCACGGCCGTCGCGGTCGGCCGCGCCGAAGTGAGCCCCCTTGCCACTCCACCGAAGGACGCGGGCAATCCGCCCACGGAACTTCCGGTCACGACCCTGCCCCCGGAGCCGATTCCGAGCACCACCGCACCGGCGGCCCCGGCCGGCCCACCGAAGGCGATGGTGTCGCCGAGTGGGGTGGTCCTGCCCGTGATCGGGCCCGAAGGTGCCGCTTGGCGGGTGCGCACGCCCTGCGGCAACCAGACCGTGATCGGCAACGGCCGGCCGGTGACACAGGCAATGGTGGTCATCGACCCCGGCCACGGGGGCGAGGAGCCCGGCGCCGTCTCCGAGGAGCATGCGCTGAACGAGAAGGAGGTCAACCTCGGCGTCTCCCGGGAGCTGGCCAAGACCCTCGAACTACAAGGAATCAGCTCCGTATTGACTCGCTACAGCGACCACCGTGTGCCACTGACGGCGCGGGCCGAGGTGGCCAAAGCCATGCAGCCGCGCGCCTTTGTGTCCATCCATCACAACTCGGAACCCGACGGCCCCTTCTCCGGCCCGGGGGCCGAGACCTACTACCAGCACCGCGATCCCGAGTCGAAGCGGCTCGCGGGGTTGATCCTCGAAGAGCTCCGCCAGACCTTCGCCATCCTCCCGGTCACCTGGGTGGGCGACAGCGATGCCGGCGCCAAGATGCGCGTCAACAGCAACGGCGAGGACTACTACGGCATCCTGCGCCACACCAACGGCATCCCCGGCGTACTCTCCGAAGCGGCTTTCGTCAGCAATCCGGACGAAGCCAAGCTGCTCCGGACGGTGGAATTTCAGCGCCTCGAAGCGGACGCCATGGCCCGCGCCATCGTCCGCTTCTTCAACACCCGGGACCCCGGATCCGGATTCGTGGATGCCTATCCGCGACAGTCTCCGGCTGGGTCGGGCGGCGGCAACAAGGGCTGCGTCGACCCGCCGCTCTAGCAACGGCCCGGCTATAAGGTCGCCGGCGTGAAGGTCGGGGTGCTGGCGTCGGGATCGGGAACGATCCTCGAGTCGATCCTCGAGCAGGAAATCCCCGTCGAGGTCGTTGTTGCCGACCGGCCCTGCCGGGCCTTGGAAGTTGCGGCGAGTGCCAACGTGGCGTCGGAGCTGGTGGCACGGGAGAGCTTCGGTAAGCGATTCGACCGCGCCGCGTACAGCCAGCGGGTCGTTGAGGTCCTCAACAAGTACGAGGTCGAGCTGGTGGTCAGCGCCGGCTTCGGAACGGTGGTTCCTGGAGTGGCGACCGCGTTCCCCAAGCGCGCCCTCAACACCCATCCCGCGCTGCTCCCGGCCTTCAAGGGCTGGCACGCGGTTCGAGAGGCCTTGGATGCCGGCGTCAGTGAGACGGGGTGCACGGTGCACATCGTCACCGAGGAGGTGGACTCCGGGCCGATCCTCGCCCAGGAGGCCGTGCCCGTGCTCCCCGGCGACACCGAGGAGACGCTGCACGAGCGCATCAAGGAAGTCGAACGCCGGCTTTATCCGGAAGTCATCAAGAAGGTCATAGACGGAGAGATCGAAATATGAGCGACACCCATCGCGGCGGGCGCCGCGCCCTCCTTTCGTGCGAAGACAAGACCGGCCTGGAGCCGCTCGCGAAAGGCCTTGTCTCTTTGGGGTGGGAGATCGTCTCGAGCGGCCGCACATCGGCGTTCCTCGCCGAGCATGGGGTGGAGCACTCGACCGTCGAATCCGTCACGGGATCCCCGGAGATGTTGGGCGGGCGCGTGAAGACGTTGCATCCGCGAATCCACGGGGGGATCCTGGCCGATCGGTCGAAGCCGGACCACATGGCGTCGCTCGAGGAGCACGAGATCTCCGCCATCGACCTGGTGGTGTGCAACCTCTACAAGTTCGCCGACCGACCGGGCATCGAGACCATCGATGTAGGCGGTCCGACGATGGTGCGCGCCGCGGCAAAGAACCACGATCACGTCGCGGTGCTTACCGACCCCTCGGATTACGGAGCGCTCCTCGACGAGCTCCGCCGCGACGGCGCGGTGTCCGAGGAGTCGCGACGCCGCCTGGCCCGTAAGGCGTTCGCCCTGACCGCGGCATACGACGCGGCGATCGTCACCTGGCTCGATTCAGAGGCGGGCGAGACGCTGCCGCCGACGATTCATCTCGCCCTCGAGCGAGCCCAAGAGTTGCGCTACGGCGAGAACCCTCACCAGGACGGGGCGCGCTATCGCTTCGCGGGCGGAGCGAGCTGGTGGGACTCGGTCACGCAGCACGGCGGCATGGCGCTGTCGTACCTGAATCTTTGGGATGCCGAGGCCGCGTGGCGGTTGGTCCACGACCTCGGGAGCCGTCCCGCGGCCGCCATCATCAAGCACGCGAACCCTTGCGGAGTGGGCGTGGCCGACGACCTGGCTCAGGCCTACCGGCTGGCCTTCGAGTGCGACGAGAGGTCGGCCTTCGGCGGAATCGTCGCGGTCAACGGGCCGCTGTCCGCCGAGGTCGCGGCGGAAATGGTCGGCGCCGCCCAGGCCGACATCATCATCGCCCCCTCCTTCGGTGAAGGCACGGTCGCTGCGCTGGCCAAGAAGCGGAAGAACACCCGGCTCCTCCAAGCGCCCTCCCCGGGAAACGACCGGCTGCACTTCCGTCAGCTCGGGGGAGGCTTCCTGGTGCAGGAGCCGCCGATCATCCAGAAGGGCCGAAGCGATTGGCAGGTGGTGAGCAAGGCCGCGCCCACCGAGGAGCAGTGGGCCGACGCCGAGCTGGCATGGCGGGTTTGTGCCCATGTGCGGTCCAATGCCGTCGTCCTTGTCAAGGGCGGCCAGGCGGTTGGCATCGGCGCCGGCCAGCAGTCGCGTGTCGACGCCGGTGAGACCGCCACGCGGAAGGCCGCCGGCCGTGCCGCCGGGGGAGCCTCGGCGACGGATGGCTTCTATCCCTTCCGCGACGGAGTCGACGCCGCGGCCGAGGCCGGGGTGGCGGTCGTGGTGCAGCCGGGTGGCTCACTTCGCGACGACGAGGTCATCACCGCGGCCGACGAACACGGCATCGCTCTCGTGATGACCGGCGAAAGGCAGTTCCTGCACTGATGAGCGCGCTGATCATGTCGGGAGTCCCGGTGCGGGATGCGGTGCTCGAAGATGTCCGGGGGCGGATCAAGGTCCTGACGGACGCGCACCGCCCGCCGCACCTGGCGACGCTCCTCGTTGGCGACAACCCGGATTCGGCGAGCTACATCCGCATGAAGCGACAGTTGTGTGCAGATCTAGGCGTGACCTCGACCCACGAAGAACTGCCGCAGGACGCGACCCAAGACGACGTCGAAGCGGTGATCCGACGCTTCAACGACGATGCGTCGATCGACGCGGTGCTGTTCCAGTACCCACCGCCACCCCAGATCGATTATTGGAGAGCTCTGCTCCTACTGGACCCCGACAAGGACGTCGACGGTCTTCACCCGGTGAACCTGGGTCGCCTGGCGTTGAGCCTGCCCGGCCCGGTGTCGTGCACGCCCGCCGGCATCGAGGCGCTGCTGGCTCATTACGACGTGCCCGTCGCGGGCCGCAGTGTTGTGATCATGGGGCGCGGCATAACCCTCGGCCGCCCGCTGTCCCTATTGCTTTCGCAGAAGCGGCCGACAGCCAACGCTGCGGTGACCGTCGTCCATACAGGGGTTCCTGACTGGGCTGAGTACACAAGACGCGCCGACATAGTCGTGTCCGCCGTAGGGGTGCCGGGGATCATCCAGCCCGAACACATTCGGCCGGGCGCGGTGGTGGTGGGAGCGGGTGCTCAGTACAAGGGTCGGCGGGTACTGCCGGACGTGGATGTGTCATGCGAGGAGGTCGCCGGCTGGATCACGCCGCGGGTCGGTGGCGTCGGTCCGACGACGCTCGCCATGCTGATGCGCAACTGCGTCGAAGCGGCGGAGCGCTCGCTCTTTTGACACGACCCTCGTAGCCTCGTCGCCGTGACGGCCATGCCGAGCGGGACGGTCACCTTCCTGCTGACCGATGTGGAGGGATCCACGGCTGCGTGGGAGCGGGATCCCCACGGAACCGCGTCGGCAATCACGACCTTGGACCAGCACGTCGGCGAGGTCGTGACGGCGAACTCCGGCGTGGTCGTCAAGTCTCGGGGGGAAGGCGACAGCCACTTCTGCGTCTTCACGACGGCGACTGACGCGGTCGTCGCGGGAGTTGCGCTGCTGCGCACCTTGGCCGACTGCCCGCTGTCCGTCCGGGTCGCAGTGCACACCGGCGAAGCCGACCTGCGTGACGGCGACTACTACGGCCGCACGGTCAATCGAGCAGCACGGCTGCGTTCGGCCGGACATGGCGGCCAGATCCTGGTCTCCGAAGTTGCCGCGGGACTGGTGCGCGAAGGCCTCCCCGAAGGACTGGCGCTTCGCGACCTCGGCGTCCATCGGCTCAAGGACCTCTCGAGTCCGGAATCGATCTACGAGATCGTCCATCCCGAGCTGCCGCAGGTCACTCGTCCACTCACCACCCTCGACCTGCTGCGGAACAACCTCCCGCTTCAACTCACGCCTTTGATCGGTCGGGACGACGCCGTCCGGATGGTGCTCGACCTCCTGGCGGAGCGGCGGCTCGTGTCCCTCGTGGCGTTGGGTGGTACAGGCAAGACGCGGCTGGCCCTTCAGGTCGCGGCTGAGTCGGCTGCAGACCACCGAGGTGGGGTCTGGTACGCGGAGCTCGCGCCGTTGCACTCTCCGGATCAGGTGGCGCAGGCGATCCTCGACGCGGTTGGTGGGTCGGCCGGGACGGCGGATCCGATGGCCGAGGCGGTCGACTGGATAGCCGCCCGGGACCTCCTCCTCGTGCTCGACAACTGCGAGCACCTGATAGACGCCGTGGCTCAAGCGGTCGGCCACCTGTTGGCGAGGTGTCCCGGTCTAAAGGTTCTAGCGACAAGCCGTCAACCGCTCGAGGTCCCCGGAGAGTCGGTCTTCAGGGTTCCGCCGCTCGGACTCCCGGATCCCCGTGATGACGCGACGATGATCGCCGATGCACCTGCGGTCCAGCTTTTCCTCGAGCGAGGTCGGTCAGTGAGTCACTCCCTGGAGATCACCGCAGCGAACGCGCCCACCATCGGAGCGCTTTGCGCTCAGTTGGACGGGTTGCCCCTCGCCATCGAACTGGCCGCCTCTCGACTCAAAGTGCTCGACCCGGAGCAAATTCTCGAGCGGCTGAGCGACCGCCTCGCTTTGGTCGATGGGGCGCGCCCCTCGCGCGCCAACCGAACCGTTACGGCTGCCATCGAATGGAGTTACGACCTACTGAAGCCCGAGGAGAAGGCGCTGTTGCGCAGGCTGTCGATTTTCGAAGCGCCCGCGGATTTTGCCGCTGTGGAGGCGGTGTGCGGCGAGGGGCTCGAAGACGCGTCGATGGCTCTGAGCGCGCTGGTCGACCACTCGTTGGTGGTGTTGGACACCACGACGACAGGCCGGAGGTATCGGCTGCTCGACCTGGTGCGCGCTTTCTCGGGGGCACGGCTCGACGAAGCGGGCGAGCGGGCGGCGATTCAAGGCGCCCGAGCGGAGTGGATCGACGCCCTCGCGAGAGAAGCGCTCGGGAATCTGCGGGCGTCTCCGAAATGGATGAGGGATTTCCTCGAGACCCAGCCGGACATCGAGGCGGCGCTCGCCTGGCGGGCGTCCGGAGATGCAGTGAGACTCACGGACAGCGTCCTACTCGTCGGAGCGGCGTGGAAGGAAGTAAGCCGGTGGACCGTAGCGGCGAGTTGGGTGGAACGGGCGCTGGAAGCCGCCCACCCCGAAGATGCACCGCGGAGACTGGCCCTCCTGCTCCTCGGGGCCAGTCTCGCGTTCCATCGCTGGGAGTTCCGGGACGGGATCCGCAAGGGGGAGGAGGCGTTGGAACTCGCACGCCGACTCGGCGATCCCTTGTCGGAGCAGAAGGCGCACAACTTCATCGCCTCCTGTACGTGGAGCGCCGGCGATCTCGACCGAGCGCGGCACCACAACGAGCGCTCATACGACCTCGCTCTGGCCCTCCCGGGAGCCGAGTTCGAGGCTCATACCGCGGCCAACAACCTGGGGCTGGTGGCGCTATCGAGGGGGGACTTTGCGGCCGCCGAGACCTGGTTCAGCGTTCTGCTCGGCATGGCCGAGAAATCCGGCCGCCGCGCCCATGCGCTCTGGCGACTCGGGTCGGTCGCCGAGGGTCGGGGCGATTTCGAAGCAGCTGAGTCGACTTATCGCGCGGCCATAGCCGAGGCGCGATCCAGTGAGTCTGGGGTCGATCTCGACTCCGCCGAGGGCGCGCTCGGGGGCCTTTTGGAGTCAATCGGACGAATCGAGGAGGCGGAGGCGCACTATCGCGCCGCCTATCAGGCGGCGAGCGAGGCCGGCAAGCCAGCCGCCGGGAAGCTGCTCGCGGTGGCGCGAGTGGCAGCGCAGCAGCACCGTCTCGGCGAGTCCCGGATTCTCGTAGAGCAAGCCTTCCGCGAACTCGCGGGCGAGCCGGTCAGCCAGATCGTGATCGTCGATGCCGCCGTCCAGGACGCGTGGAGATGCGGGCAGGCCGACCTCGCCTACGAGCTCAGCCGGGGATTGCTGGAAGTGACCCTGAGGGACGGCACCGCCAAAGGAGCTGCCTGGGCCATGTACCTCGCCGCGGAAGCCGCTCTCGAAGTGGGCCGGGCGGACGAGGCGCGCGGGTTGGTCGTGCAGGCCCGCGCAAGGTGTGTGGCGCTGGGCGACGTCGACATCGGGACGGCTTCCGCGGCAACCCGTATCGAGGAGTGCGACGAACTCCTCGCCAAGATCGACTCGGCATCTAGCGTTAGCTGATGGCGCGTATCGGGGAGTTGATCGCGCAAGGACCCACGTTGTCCTACGAGTTCTTCCCGCCGAAGAACGAAGAGGCGCAACGCGACCTGGAGAAGGCGCTCCAGCGCCTGGCGCCCACGAACCCGGCCTTCGTCTCGGTGACCTACGGCGCCGGCGGATCGACGCGGGATCGCACCCACGACGTCGTCCTGCACATTCATCGTGATCTCGGGATCGTGGCCATGCCGCACCTGACCTGCGTCGGGCACACCCGAGCCGAGGTCGTGGAGCTCCTGAACCTCTATCGGGCCGAGGGCATCGAAAACGTGCTCGCCTTGGGCGGCGACCCGCCCCAGGACGGCACTGTGAAGCGCGGGGACTACACCTACGCGTCCGAGCTGATCGACGTCGCCCGCGAGGTCGGCGGCTTCTCGGTCGGGGTCGCCGCGTTTCCCGAACTCCATCCGAAGTCACCTGACCGCGTCGCAGATCGTCGTCATCTGGCGGCGAAGCTCGAGCGGGCCGACTTCGGTATCACCCAGTTCTTCTTCGAGGCCGACGTCTATTTCCGAATGCGCGACGAGCTCGACGCGCTCGGCGTGACCACCCCGGTGTTGCCTGGCGTGATGCCCGTGGTGAACCTCGAGGGGGCCCGCCGCATGTCGGCGATGAACGGCGCCGCCTTCCCGGACTGGCTCGCCGCCAAGCTCGAGCCACTTGCGGACGACCGGCGCGCTCTTGCCCAGGCCGGGGCAGAGGTGGCGGCCAATCTGGCCCAGGAATTGCTGCGCGGCGGGGCCCCGGGACTGCACCTCTATGCCCTGAATAGGTCCGGACCTGCCCGCCGCGTGGTGCGCGCCGCGTGGCCGCCGCACCCCGGGCAGGAGGCGTAAAACGCGCCGGTAGGGTGGCCCTCTATGGCCGAAAAGATCACGATGAGCCCGGAAGGGCAGCTACAAGTCCCAGACGAACCGATCATCCCGTTCGTCCGCGGCGACGGAACCGGAATCGACATCTGGCCGGCCGCGCAAGCCGTCCTGGACGCCGGCGCCGCCAAGTACGGACGGAAGGTGCAGTGGAAGGAGGTCCTGGCGGGGCAGACCGCGTTCGACGAGACCGGCAACTGGCTGCCCGACCAGACCATCGACGCCTTCCGCGAGCACCTCATCGGTATCAAGGGCCCGCTGACGACTCCGGTGGGCGGTGGCATCCGCAGCCTCAACGTCGCCATACGACAGATCCTCGATCTCTACGTCTGCCTCCGCCCCGTGCGCTGGTTCCAGGGGGTTCCTGCTCCCGTGAAGAACCCAGGGGCGGTCGACATGGTGATCTTCCGAGAGAACACCGAGGACATCTATGCCGGCCTCGAAGTCGAGGAGGGCACCCCCGAAGCCAAGAAGATGATCGAGCTGTTGAAGGAGAACTTCGGCTGGGACAACATTCGCGAGGACTCGGGAATCGGCATCAAGCCAATCTCCGTAACCGGCTCGAAGCGCCTCATCCGCGCCGCCCTCAAGTACGCGGTCGAGCGGGGGCGCAAGAGCGTGACCCTCGTGCACAAGGGCAACATCCAGAAGTACACCGAAGGCGCGTTCATGAAATGGGGTTACGACCTCGTGAAGGAGGAGTTCTCCGATGTCGCCGTCGGATGGGACGACTGCGGCGGCAAGCCGGGCGATCGAATCCTCGTCAAGGACAACATCGCGGACATCACCCTCCAGCAGGTGCTCACCCGGCCGGAGGACTTCGACGTGATCGCGACGACGAACCTCAACGGTGACTACCTCTCCGACGCCCTCGCCGCGCAGGTGGGCGGGATCGGCATCGCGCCGGGCGGCAACATCAACTACGTCACCGGCCACGGCGTGTTCGAGGCGACCCACGGCACCGCGCCGAAATACGCCGGGCAGGACAAGGTCAACCCCTCGTCGCTACTGCTGTCGGGCGTGATGATGTTCGACCACCTGGGCTGGAAGGACGCGGCGGACGACATCGTGAAGGCATTGGAAGCAACCATCGCCGACAAGATCGTCACCTACGACTTCGCCCGTCAGATGGACGGGGCCAAGGAAGTCAAGTGCTCCGAATTCGCCTCCGCAGTGGTCGACCACCTGTAATGAAGACACCAATCAAGCTCGCGGTCACGGGGGCGACGGGCAACGTCGCGTACGGCTTTATCTTCCGCGCCGTTTCCGGCGAGCTATTCGGACCGGATCAACCGGTGCAGCTGCATCTGCACGACCTCGAGCAGATGCTGCCGCGCGCCGACGGCGTCGTCATGGAGCTGGAGGACTGCGCTTTCCCGCTGCTGCACGACATCGTCGTCACGTCGGATTACAGCGCGGCCTTCGACGGGGTCTCATGGGCCGTGCTCATCGGCTCTGTCCCGCGCAAGGAAGGCATGGAGCGAGGAGACCTGCTCACAGCTAACGGCGGCATTTTCGGGCCGGTCGGTGAAGCGATCAACGACGGCGCCGCCGACGACGTTCGTATCGTCGTAGTCGGGAATCCGTGCAACACGAACGCGCTCATCGCCCGCAGCCACGCACCGGATGTCCCCGGCGACAGGTGGCTGGCGATGACACGGCTCGATCAGAATCGCGCCGAGTCTTTGCTGGCTGCCAAAGCGGGTGCGCCGGTCGGCGACGTCACGAATCTCTGCATCTGGGGCAACCACTCCGCCACGCAGTACCCCGACGCGGCGAACGCCAAGGTAGGTGGCAAGGCCGCGCCCGAAGTCGTCGGCGACGACGCCTGGTTGCGCGGCGAGTTCATCGAGAAGGTGCAGAAGCGCGGTGCCGCGGTGATCGCGGCGCGAGGAGCGTCTTCTGCCGCGTCGGCCGCCAACGGGGCCTTCGACTCGATCAAGTCGCTGCTCGTGCCCACCCCGGAAGGCGACTGCTTCTCCAACGCAGTTGTGAGCAACGGTGAGTACGGCATCCCCGAGGGACTCGTGTTCAGCTTCCCGCTGCGGTCGAACGGCAAGGGCGACTGGTCGGTGGTCGAGGGCTTCGAGCACTCCCCCGAGGCGCAGAAGTTGATCGACGCCACCACGGCAGAACTGGTCTCGGAGAAAGAAGCGGTAAAAGACCTCCTAGGGATAGCGTCGGGTCGATGAAGACCTGGACGCAGACCTCGCCGCTCGGCACGCTCGCCATCGCTTCCACCCCGGCCGGGGTGACCTCTCTCGAGTGGACCGCGGAGCCTGTCTCCGGCTCGCCCGACCGTTCGGTGGCCAAAGCGCTCGACTCGTACTTCGCGGGCGATCACGGCGCTCTCTCCGAACTCGACGTCGACTTCGGCCCCCGTGGCGCGTTCACGGTCGCAGTTCTCGAGGCGTTGCGGGAAATCCCCGCCGGCACCACGACCACCTACGGGGCGCTGGCCGCCTTGGCCGGGCGCCCGAGTGCGGCTCGCGCCGTCGGACAGGCGGTCGGGTCCAACCCGGTGCCGGTGATCGTTCCCTGCCACCGGGTCATCGCCTCGAACGGCTCGCTCGGCGGCTTTTCCGCCGGCCTCGACCGCAAGCGGGCACTGCTGGACCACGAAGGCGTTCCGGCGCTGGCCGGTGGATGGACCTCGCGCCGCGAGCTGGCTCTCGCGGTATAGCTCGGCGCTTCGGGCACGAACCCCGATTCCCCCGCTACTGTCCAAGTCACGACAAATCGCCTAGCGGTCGGCCGCTGTTTGGTCGGCGGGGGTCCGAAGCCCTTCGCCTTCCCTCGCACCGGGCCGCCGCCGGGCCGAGCAGATTGGGGAACCCATTGACCCTGGCCGAGGTGATCGACGACCACTTCCTGTCGAAGTACCGCCTGTTGCTCGACGCGGAGGATGCCGCGTTCGATGAGCTCGAACACGCCTTCGAGGAGGGCGACAGGACGCACTTCGAAGCTGATCTGGCCGCCTGGCAGGCCGCCATCGAGAAGAAGGTCGCCTATCTCGCTCGCCTAGGTATCGAGCTGGGAGTGCCGGCGCCGGCCTGAGGGCTAGAGACCCTCTCTGGGCGGAAGGGGCACGCCGTCCAGAGCGCAGGACTTGAAGTTGTTGGCTCGAGCAAAGGCGCTGATGCGCGCCTGCGGCGCCATGCCCTCATCTGCCACGGCGGCGTAACGCCGGGGGTTGCCCTCCCGCAACGCCCTGGCATACCGACGTCCGACGTCGACGTATGTGTCCCAGTCGTCGAGCCAAGTTTCGACCGCGCCTCTCGACGCGCCCCCGACTTCGATCCCGCGGAGGCCACGCACCAGCGATTCGAGGGAATCGGCGCGAGCTTCGATGGTGGGGGCGACCTCCTCCGGATCGCGGGGCTCGTCGTCGGCGATGTCGGCCCGCAGTGGCGGCAGCTCGCGCGCGCATAGCTCCTCGGCTGCTCGTGCAAAAGCGCGGTCGTCGATTCGCGCCGCGTCCGGCTCGGAGCCGCAGGCACCGATCACCACCAGCGCGACCGCGGCCAAACTCAGACCGCTTCTGGAAAGGGCCCGCACGGCCCTGTTCCTAGCTCTTGATCGGAGCGTTGAACGGCGTGAGAAGAACCCGCCGCGTCAGGTGGTCGACGACGCCGGTCTTGGGAAGGCGCGCTGCCTCCTGGTACGCACTGACCGCGGCGATGGTCGCCGGGCCCCACACGCCGTCGGACGCGACCGGGAAGCCGAGGCTGGTCAGCAGGCCCTGGTAGGCGCGGATCTGGCCGGCGGTGAAGCCGACGGGGGCTCCGGCCGGGGTGGCGGGCAGTGTGAACCAGTGCCCATCGCGAATTGCGTGCCATGCCTCAGCGTTGGCGTGCTGCCAGGACCAGAACGAGACACCGATGGCGCCGTTCTCCTCGGCCACCTGCATGAACCGTTGGATCTGGCCCCGGTTGGGCACGCCCGGAGGGCCGCCCTCGCCGTGTCCGTCGTAGGCCTGGCCGATCGGGATGATGGGCTTGCCGTACTGCGACAGGGTGGCCATGGCGCCGGCGATATCAGCGCCGGGATCGCGGTTCATCCAGTAGACCATCGGCGCGATCGCATCGAAGGGAGCGACGACTTCGGCGAACGGGTAGGTCACGAGCGCCGGATTGGGCCGGGGCACGACGGCGATCAGGGGGTAGGCCGGTCCGACGGCGGCCCGGAGGCCGTTGGTGTAAGCGGCGGCTTGTGCCGCTCCGATGTTCACACCTTCGCCGCGGGTCTCGATGTCCGGGGCGAAGCCGTCGATGCGGTGACCGTCGGGCGTCGTGTACGTGATGGCCTGCATGGAGCGGGCGATGTCCGCGCCGGGGTCGAACAGATACGGGAAGTCCCACCCGTAGATGCGGATGCCGGCGGCGTGGGCGCGGGGCAGGAAGTCGTTGAGGTACTGCTGGGCGTAGAAGCCCATCTTCGACGAGCCCGTGCGCACGTAGATGTGGCTCAAGCCCATCTCCCGAGCGCGGAGCACGGTGGCCTCGGGGTTTCCGCCCTCGACCTTTTCCGGCAGCCACATCCACATGCCCTTGCCCACCGGGAGGGGCCCGCGGGCCGCGGGAATGGTCGGGTCGGGCGCGGGCAGAGCGGCCGGCGGAATCGGTGCGGCGGGAGGCGTGCCGGCGACCGCAGCCGCGGCGAGAGCCAGGTTCGCCGGAGCGGCTGCCTGTGAACCACCGGGGCGCTGGGCCATGGGGTGGTCGGGGCCGCCGGCGAGACCGCGGGTGGGGAGGCTGAGCGCCGCGATCATGCCGAGAACCGCGATGCTGACCACGACCGCTCCCAGACCGCGAGCCACGCGCTGCTGGACCGTGGGGTCGTCGAACATTGGCCGCACTGCGACGCGGGCCCGGTCGAGCCGCACTTCGGCGTCGCGTCGCCAGGCGTCGAGGTAAGCCACCACCCGTCGAGCGTCTGCGTCGATGCGGTCGAGGAGAGCCGGGGCGTCTGAGAACTCCGCTGCACCGCCGTCGTCGGCGCGAACCGCCCCAACGTGGTCGGCCCAGGCCAGAGCCAGCTCGTCGCTAATCGCCATTGTCTCCCCCCGGAGCGGTTCAGGCCCGCAATCGTTCCCCAGCGAACCTGGACGGGCCCAGATCCGCTGCCCCACCGTCAGGGCCGTTGGGGACAAGTGTGGACCATGTCGGGGGGCCGCGGAGCGCGGATACGGTGGAAACGTGCCGGAACTTGACGAGACAAGCGTCACACCTCCCGGCCAGCGGGCGACGACGCTTGGAGCCCTACGAGCCTCCGGCTGGCGGGACCGGCCGGTCAAAGAGGAGATCCGGGCCAACGCGGCCCGGCGGATCGCAGAGGGCCGGCCGCTGGTCGAGGGAGTTCTGGGTTACTCCGAAACAGTCCTCCCGGACCTGGAACGCGCCGTACTTGCCGGCCACGACCTGATCCTGCTGGGCGAGCGGGGACAGGCCAAAACCAGGATCATGCGTTCCCTCGTGGGTCTCCTGGACGAGTGGATCCCGGTAGTTGCCGGCTCCGAGATCAACGACAACCCATTGTCGCCGGTGTCGACCTTCGCCCGGGACCTGGTCGCAGAGCGGGGCGACGACACGCCCATCGAGTGGCGCGCCCGGGATCGCCGCTACACCGAGAAGCTGGCCACCCCGGACACCTCCATCGCCGATCTGATCGGGGAGGTCGACCCGATCAAAGTGGCGGAAGGCCGCTATCTGGCCGACGAGTCGACGCTCCACTTCGGGCTCGTGCCGCGGGCCAACCGCGGGATCTTCGCCATCAACGAGCTGCCGGACCTAGCCGAGCGGATACAAGTCGGATTGCTCAACGTTCTCGAGGAGCGCGACGTCCAAGTGCGTGGATACACCGTCCGACTCCCGCTCGACGTCGTTCTGGTCGCCTCGGCCAACCCCGAGGACTACACCAACCGAGGCCGGATCATCACCCCCCTCAAGGACCGCTTCGGGTCCCAGGTGCGGACGCATTACCCGGAGTCGCCCGCCGACGAGCTGGCCGTCGTGCACCAGGAAGCCGAGCCTCTCGTGCTCGACGGGGTCCAAGCCGTGGTTCCACCCTTCCTGGCCGATGTCGTCGTGACTCTCACGCACTTGGGGCGCAAGAGCCCGAATCTCAATCAGAGGTCGGGGCTATCTGTGCGGATGACGATCGCCAACTATGAGGTTCTCCAGGCTGCAGCCGCTCGACGCGCGCTACGGCTCGACACGAGCGAGGCGTGCGCCCGGCCGAGCGACCTGAACGGCCTCCTGGCGGCCACCGCGGGGAAAGTCGAGATCGAGGCGCTCGAAGAGTCACGCGAAGGCGAGGTGCTCGAGCGCCTGCTCCGCTCCGCGGTTCTCGCAGTGTGGAAGGAGCGGGTGCCGCAGGCGAAAATGCGCGCCGTCATCGCCGAGTTCGAGGACGGAGGAACCTTCGAGGTGGGGGACGATTTGCCGGACTCGGCTTATACGAAGCGCCTGGCTGCGTTGCCGGAACTCCGCGCCGTGGCGCTGGAGCTGGCCGACCAGGAAAGCGCGGCCCAGGTCGCCTCGGCAGCCGAGTTCGTGCTCGAGGGGCTGCACCTCTCCAGGCGGCTGAACAAAGACGGCGGTGGCCGCGCCGCCAGCACGTATAGCGCCTGATCTTCCTCGGCGGGGAGGTGTTTGGCCGGCGTCCCGTGGGTATGGAGCCGCCGTGCGAAAGGTCCTGTCGTTCCTCGGGCTCGTGTGCCTGGCCCTCGGTTTCGCCCTCGCCGCACCGGTAAGCGCGGACCCGCCCCCCGGATCCAACTCCCAGGCCGATGAGAGCGGCCACGCCGACCATTCACCGCCGCCCCACGCGCAGAACGACGCCCGCGACGGCCGCGGCCATAGCGGTTCCGGCGGCCATAGCGGTTCCGGCGGCCGGGCAAAGGGTGGTGAGGCCGGCGCCACCGCCGGCGCCAGCAGTCACTCCAACCCTGATGGCGGCGGGCTCGACAAGCCGGGCTGTGAAGCCACGGCTGAGGGTTGCCAGGGGCCCGCGCCTCGCGATGAGAACAACGGCTGCGGCAACGAGGCGGAGCCGAAGTCGGTCCGCGACGACGACAACAACGGGAACTGTGGCGGCGGTCAAGAAAAGGACCCCGTCGAGTCCGACAGCTCGGTCGCCCGAGCGGCATCCCGGGGTGCCTGGTCGGGAGTGGCCGGCAAGGCGGTGGCGCGAGTTCTGCTTGCCGCGGCCGGACTCGGGGTCGAAGTCCACGCCGACGATGCCGCCACCGGGGCCCACCCGGCCATCGATGGCGACGACGTGGCCGTGATGGGGCTCAGCGCCGAGCGGGCCGGCTTCAGTGAGGAGTTCGATCTGGAGGACCTGGAGTTGGCTCGCAGCGGATCGTCGAGCTCGGGCGAACGAAGCCTCCTGGCCATGACCGGGATGGCGCTGCTCACCCTCCTCGCGATCAGCCTGTTCGTTATCGGTGTCGGTCGCTTGTTCCGAGGCGTGGAGGGCGACGCAGCCCAGCCGTAAGTCGAGTTGAGCCGGGGCGGGGCTCCGACCCCGCCGGTTTCGTGGCTGGTTACCCTCGGGTGCGATGGCCAGGCGAAACGTGTACTCGCGCTGGGACGGGAGCCAGGCCGCACCCGAGCTGGCTCCCGACGCGCTCCTCGACGAACTGGCCGACGACCTGCTGTATCACGGGGACGTCAACGCGGCCCTCAGACGCCTCCTGCAAGAGGGGTTCCGCCGGCCTGACGGCCAGGAGATCCACGGCCTGCGCGAACTCCTCGAGCGCCTCCGAGCCATGCGGGCCGAGGCCATGCGCCGCCCCAACCTGACCAGCGCCTTCGACCAAATGTCGGCCGCGCTCCGCGACACCTCGCCCGAGCAACTCCAGGCCATGCGGGACATGACCTCGGACCTCAACCAGATGCTCGAGCAACGTGCGGCCGGTCAGGACCTGGATCCATCCTTCGACGAGTTCATGGATCGTCACGGAGACCTCATCCCGGGCCACCCTCGGTCGCTCGACGAGTTCCTCGAACAGATGGCCCAGCGCATGGCCGCGATGCAAGCCGTGATGGCGGCGATGACGGCTGAGCAGCGACAGCAGATGGGCGAGCTGATGGAATCGCTCCTCGCCTCCGACGCGGGTCTGCAGTGGCAGATGGAGCGTCTCGCCGGGAACCTCGGACAGTTCATGGAAGGGATGGGCGGCGACCCGCTGAATCTGGCCGGAATTTCGGAGATGACACAGCACCTCGCCGACATCGACTCCCTGGAGACCCTGCTGAGGATGGCTGGCTCACCTGGTCCGCTTGCCGACGTCGATCTCGACGTGGCGGAGCGGCTCTTAGGAGAGGAGGCTGCCGCGTCGCTCGAGCAGCTCGCGAAGCTGGCGGAGCAGCTCAAGGAGGCCGGGCTGATCGAACAGCGCGAAGGCAGGTTGCAGCTCACGCCCCGGGGCACCCGCCGGATCGGAGAACGCGCTCTGCGCGAGATGTTCGCCGACTTGGCCAAGGATCGTCTCGGCCGGCACGAGTCACGCGAATCGGGCTCCGGCCACGAGCGCGCCTTCGACACCAAGCCCTACGAGTTCGGGGACCCGTTCAATCTGCAAATTCAAAGGACGGTCGCAAACGCCATCCGCCGGCAAGGCGGGGGAGTGCCCGTGAACATCGAGCCCGAAGATTTCGAGGTGGAGCTAACCGAGTCGCTCACCCGCTCCGCGACGGTCTTGATGGTCGACCTTTCGCTGTCAATGCCGATGCGGGACAACTTTCTCGGCGCGAAGAAGGTCGCCGTGGCCCTCCACGCGTTGATCTCGAGCCGCTTCCCCCGGGACTATCTCGGGATCGTGGTGTTCTCCGAGGTGGCGCGGGTGATCCGCCCGGCGGAGCTGCCCGAGGTGTCGTGGGACTTCGTCTACGGCACGAACATGGCGCACGGCCTTGCGTTGAGCCGCCAGCTCCTGGCGCGCCAGAACGGCACGCGCCAGATCCTGATGGTCACCGACGGCGAACCCACCGCGCACCCGCTGTCGAACGGTGAGGTCTTCTTCAGCTACCCGCCCGCGCAGGAGACGATCGACGCCACCCTTCGTGAGGTTGTTCGATGCACGCGCGACGACATCCGCATCAATACCTTCATGCTGGACGCCTCCCCATATCTGGCTCGGTTCGTGGAGCGAATGACGCAGATGAACAGAGGCCGCGCCTTTTTCACCGACTCGGAGTCGCTCGGTCGTTACGTCCTGGTGGACTACCTGGAAGGAAAGCGCTCCGCGTCGCGAGTGGCGTAGCAGGATTAGGAGATGGGACCCCTCGAGTGGTTCGCGTTGCTGCGCATCGCGTTGGGCCTTTGGTGGCTGGAGAGCTTCCGCCACAAGGACAAGAAGGCTTGGATCGAGCGGAACGCGGGGATCTCCTGGGCCGCCTCCGTAGCGGAGAAGCACAAGTGGGGCTTCGTGCGACGCGGGTTCGCCGCGACCGTCGCCCCCCGTCCCAAGCTGATGACGTGGGTGGTGCTGCTATCGGAGTTGGCGCTGGGGCTTGGTCTCGTGGCCGGGTTTCTCACGCCGATCGCCCTCGTCGGGAGCGCGCTTCTTTGCGCGATCTATTTCGTGACGATGATCCACGACTGGGCCGAGCAGGGGCAGAACCTGATGATGATCGCCATAGCAATCGCCTGCCTTGGAGCCGGCGCGTGGAAGGTGTGGTCGCTCGACGCTCTGTTGGGCCTCTTCCAATAAAGCGCCGTACCGCGGCGCCCACCTGATTACTGAGGCTCGGAGTCCTCGGCCTTTCCGCAGGACGGGTCAGCGACGATTTGCAACTGCTTGTTGGGATCGCTGGTCGTCACGAACACCCGATGCCCGTGGCCGTCGCACGCGTGGGCCACGTTGCCGAACCGGTCCGGGAATTGGATGATGGCCTTCGGCGAGTCGTCGACCTCGCCGACGGGGGAGTCCCCGCGGCCCCGTGCTTCATTGCGCGAGTTGGTGTATCCGCAACCACCGATGCCGATTGCCGCGACGAGCGCGAGCACGACCAGACGTTTCATGTGAGTGACTCCTTCGTCCCGCGGCCGGCTCTCGACCACGCGCCAATCCTGACGCGACGAGGGCGCCGGTTTCGTGATCTCCGGCGCGGCCGCACCGGTTCGCGGCCGTCAGACCGTGGAGTCAGGCCGACGAGAGAACGGGAGGATCTGCGCCGGACCGGCCCCGGCGCTGCTGCACCGACAGGAGCACGTCCCACTTGCCGGGACCTCCGACCAATTTGGCGTAGCCCTTGGTGAGCAGGTCGTGATGGAACGAGCAGAGCCGGCATAGGTCGGCGAGCGAGGTGCGTCGGCTCTTGGAATAGTCCTCCGTCCAGTGGTGAAACGGCAGGCCGTTTCGCCGGCAGCACCCCGGCCACACGCAGACCGGATCCCGGGCGATGACGGCCCGGCGCACGTTCGCCGGGATGTAGCGACTGTGAGACACCAACGAGAGTCGCCGCCGCCTGCCATTTCGATTTCGTTGACCACGCCGTCTTCGACCAGCCGCTGGGCGACCGACACGGGGATCGACCCGGTTCCGTCGAGCTCACACCTTTGCCCGAGGCGGTCCGCCCCCGCAGCCACGCGGCGCGATCTGCGGTGATGTTGATCGAGTACCGGGGACGCTGGACGTGGCCCCTCGCGTCGGAGGGCCGGCACAGTTCGAGGAGCGCGTCGAACATCAGAGCCTCCTCACGAACCCTGCATCCGTTCCGCCGGGCCTGGCGCCCCAGTCGCTTGGCGATGGGCTTGAGCGCGGCCACCACTTCGGCTCCGCCATCGGGAGTTCCGCTGATGTCCATGCGGAACGCGCCGGACGCATCGGTCCAGTGGCGAACGAACCGTTCGTCGTGAACCTTTCGATAGCGCGCCTCGTCGTCCTCGCACGCCGCGGCGACCACGCGTTGACATTCGCTGCGCGGCACGGTCAGCGGTTCATGCTGCGCCGTCTCCAGTAGCCGCGTCTCGGCGGCGGGATCCGCGGTCGCGGCCTCGGCGATGTGGCGGGTCTGGATGAGGGTCAGCCCCCCCAGCGCGGAACTGCGCGTCGGTCTCGGGTAGCCCGCGCAGCTTCTCGGGAACTTGCGTGGCGGCCAGCGCCTCGGCCATGGAGCACCCCGTCGCCCGGGCCATCCAGTGCGCCGGGGTGCGGTCGCCGGCAATCCGCCACTGCCGTGTCTGGGCGACGCGAGCCGCGCACAGCGCCTTGCCGGCTGCCGCCATGTTCTCCAGCGTCGCAAAGTACGAGACCCCAACAGCGGCGTCGCGCCCGTCGAGAGCGCCGGGCTCCAGTGTGCCGAGCATCGACTCGAGGACCTCTTGGGCCACCTCGAAAAGATCGAGTCCGCTGACCGAGGATCCGCTCTCTGAGGCGGGAACCGAATCGAACATACGCGCGAATCTTACGCGTGTAGTTCGGTCCTTGTCAACCCGTTTCCGGACCTTTCGGTCTGGATTCCTGGCGAATTCTTGGCGCAACCACGGCGCCGCTCTAGTTCCCCGCAGCGAGGTCAAGGACCATGCAGACCCGGCTCTCCGGGTTCAGTCCATGGGCCGCTTCGGTCTCTCTCAGCCGCCGCAGTTCGGGCCCGATCTCCTGTTCGTCCATCACCCGGAAGCCGAGGTGCTCGTAGAGCGGGCGGTTCCACGGCACGTCGGTGAACGTCGTCAACGTCACTCCATGCACCTCTCGCTCGAGTGCCCACCGCTCGGCGCCATCGACGAGAAGCCTTCCGATCCCGCGCCCTTGTCGATCCGGGATGACGCTCACTTGCTCGATATGCGCGTTCCCGTCGACCTGACCTAGCAAGAGGTATCCGACGATCGCTGCCTCTGGGTCCTCGAAATCGTCGTCGACGGCGATCAGGCAGCGTCGATCGTCGATATATCGCCGCAGGTCCTCGACCGGCGGCGGATCGTCATCCGCGATCTGCGCGAGGCCGACATCCCGAAATCTTTCTCCAGAAAGCCGCTCTACCTGCTGTAACCGGGCCTCACAGCCCGCCGACGCCGTCCGGATCTCCACGCCCAAGGCCTTCAGCCTGCCCGCGGCTAGCACATCCGAAGTGAGATCCACAGGATTTCCCCTTGCCTAGCTACGAAAAAGGGGGCATGATGACAGCGATGTAATTACATCGGTGAAACGAGGGCACCCGTCCTCGGCCAGGAAGAGGGGAGTCCACCGATGCGACTTCAGACCACTCAGACCGCAGGCGCACGTAACGGTCTTGTCGGGGAGCGGCCGGGTTGGCAGACCCGGGCCAACTGCATGGGGGTCGATCCTGACCTCTTCTTTCCAGAGCGCGGTCAGTCCACCAGGGAGGCCAAGGAAGTGTGCCGGGGCTGCGTCGTCCGGGAGGACTGCCTGGAGTACGCGCTCGCCAACGGCGAGAAGTTCGGCATTTGGGGAGGGATGAGCGAGCGCGAGCGTCGCCGGCTGCGTCGGGCCCGCGCCCTGGCTCGCCGAGCCGCCTCAGCGTCCTAAGCGCGCCTCTATCGTCCGATCAGAACCGAGGTCGAGCAGCTCCCACCTCCATCGCGGCACTCGCTGCAAGACGTCGTCGGGCACCAACCCGACCAGCTCGCTGCGAACTACGGGCGAGCGTTCATTGACGAAGTCGTAGACCTGATCGGGACCCGTCGTTTCCGGCTCGATCAGGTTGCACGACACCTGAGCCGACCCGTCGACATCGAAGGGCAGCGCTCGCACGCCCGGAAGTTCGGCGCGTAGCTCGCGCACGATCCGACGGGCTGTCGGCATTTCGTCACGACCGAGCCATGCATTCCACGCGACCATCACGGGCCGGGCCCCCGCGCAGCACGCGCCGGCGCTGCGGTGCGAGGAGCCGGGGCCGAAGTCCGGGGTCAGATGCTGAAAGGCGCCGCGTCGCACGGCGGGTAGAGAACGTTCAGGCCCGTAGAGGAAAACCGGTAGCGATAAGACCTCTCCCGCCCATGCCGAGAACTCGTCGCGCGCCGCCAACGCTTCCGCGGCATCAGTTTCGGCGCCCCATACGAATGGGACGACATCAACCGCGCCCAGTCTCGGGTGCACCCCTGAATGCACCCGAATGTCGATCGTCGCCACAGCGCGGCGCGCCACGTTGCGCACGGCTTGCAGCACGGCCGGCCCGCCAAGCGTCAATACGGTGCGATTGTGGTGAGGATCGGAGTGGACGTCGAGCAGCGACGCCCCGGCGTCCGAAATGAATTGCTCGATCAGCGCTGCGTCCCGACCCTCGCTGACGTTTACCGGACAGGTCAGCACGACTCGAGCACGGTACGGTTCTAGGCGATGAACATTGGTCCCCCCGAAATGCTGATCGTGCTGGTAATCGTTCTGCTGCTGTTCGGTAGCACGCGACTCCCCAAGCTCGCTCGCTCGTTAGGCCAGGCCTCCAAGGAGTTCAAGGCAGGCGTGAAAGAAGGGGACACCTCGCCGGACGACCCAAAGCCGACCGCGGACGAAGTAAAGCCGCACTAGCTGAAGTCAGGCTCCACCAGCGGAGTCAGGCCGTACTGGCTGGGGCAGAAGCTGCAGATCAGACCGCGGCCCGCGACTTCACCGCGGCGGTAGCCGCCTCCAAACGCCTGCGTCGCGCGATGCGGCGCCGCTCTCGTTCCGAAGCCCCGCCCCAGACCCCGTGGTCGATCTTGTTCTCGAGGGCGTATTCGAGGCAGGGAGCCTTGACTGGGCAGTCGGCGCAGATGGCTCTGGCTACGTCGACGCCTACACCGTCACTGGGAAAGAAGACCGACGGTGCAATATCGCGGCATCGACCCTTCTTCATCCAGTCGACATCGAATTCGCCCACTCTGGCCTCCTCTCAAGTCCGGTCAGCTGGTTGGTGCCGCCGTACCTCGTCGAACAATCGGCCTGACCAAGACCTTCCCCAAAAGTTCGGCCCGAGGAACCATTCCCAGCCAAGTCCCAGCTAGGCGGCAGCCAATGCTCAGGCCGAGCCGGTAAGAAGAGGGCCATGGACCCTACGAGCGGCGTTGACGCCCCCCAGGCGCCCTCCGCGCCGGAAGAGGACGACCTGGAGGCCATCCCCACCTCGGAGACCCTGCAGCCCGAATTCGGCCCCCCCGAGCCAGAGCCCGTTGATGCACCCCCTACCCAGCCCGCCGAAGCCCCTCCTCGGCCGTATTGGTCACCGCCGCCCGTCGAGCCGCCGTCCGTGCGCCACGGGGCCTCGCTGGCCGTCGTGGCTGCAATTGCGCTTGCCTCTGCCCTGATCGGTGGGGTGGTGGGAGGAGGCATGGTCGCGACAGTCGGAGACCAAGACTCCGGCGGCGGAAGCGCGCTCCTCGCGGGCGGCGGCGGCGACGCCCTGACCATCCAACAGGTGCTCGCCAAGGTCGAACCAGCGGTGGTGGCCATCGGGATTCCCGGTGTGCGCGGCGAGGACGCCGGAGCCGGAACGGGATTCATCGTGTCGGCCGACGGCGAGGTCCTCACCAATGCCCACGTCGTGGCCGGAACGGGGACGGTGGAAGTCAAACTGCCGGGGGAGACAGGACGGCGGCTCGCGGACCTCGTGGCCACCGACGCCCGCGCCGACATTGCGCTGATTCGCATCCGCGGCGCACGGGGCCTGGCCACCGCGGAGCTCGGGCGGTCATCCCGTCTGAGAGTCGGTCAGTCGGTGATTGCGATCGGTAACGCGCTCGCGCTACCCGGCGGTCCGAGCGTCACCACTGGAATCGTGTCCGCGCTCGAGCGGACCGTCGAGGGCGACGGAGAAATCCTCGAGAACATGATTCAAACGGACGCCGCCATCAATCCCGGCAACTCCGGCGGACCACTGGTCGACGCCAACGGACGCGTCGTCGGCGTGAACACCGCGGTCATCCGGGGGCTCGCCGAAGGGATCGGCTTTGCCATTCCGTCCGACATCGTTCGACCCGTCCTCGAGCGGCTCCGCTCCGGAGGGGGGAACATCGCGGCCAACGGCTATCTCGGGGTGAGCGTGGTCACGGTCACCGAAAGCATCCGCGAGCGATTCGATCTAGCCGCAGAGAGCGGTGCGATCGTTTCCTCGGTCGATCCCAGTGCCCCTGCCGGCCAAGCCGGTATCGAGGAAGGCGACGTGATCGTGCGGATCGGCGACACGGAGATCGAGTCCGCGGACGACGTCGTGGTGGCCGTTCGCGGACTGGAGCCTGGGACGCAGGTGAAGATCGAGTGGCTTCGCGGCGAGCGCGAGATGTCCGAGAACGTCACCGTTGCGTCGAGGCCGATTCGATAGCTCACTGCAGCCCCCGCCCTCCGGGCATATGGCAGGGGTCTGACGCCCTTCGTCCCAAACTAGAGTTCGGCCGATGGCCACGAGAATGGAGCCCACCGGCGAAGCACAGCCGCCGCGCGGAAACGTGCGGGTTCTGTATCTCGGCCCGGTCGCGCCCCACTGGGAAGTTCAATCAGATTTCGGCGATCGAGCTGTCGTGGAGTCGTTTCGGGAGCGGGCCCTGGCTCGTTTGATGTTGCTGCCTCCTCACGATCCGCAATTCCGGCGCAACCGCGAGCGCGTCACCCGCGACGCGGAACGCGAGAACCTGCTGCTGATCTGGGATCTCGGCTACCCCGAAGACGAAGACGGCAATTACGCCGGCTGAGGAGCCGGCAACGCCGCGGCGGACATCTCCGCCGTTATCCTGATTCCATGTCGGACTTCTCCGGGATCCTCGACGACCTCTACGACGACGGCGAGGAGAACGGCGAGCAGCAAGCCACGACTCCCCCCGCGCCCGCCCCTGCGCCTGAAGCGGCGGCGCCGCCGGACGCGAACGATGACATCGAGGAGGTGCTGGCCAGCTGGGGACCGGCCGTCGAAGCTGAGGCCCCGATAGCGGCGGCCCCCCCGCC
This sequence comes from Acidimicrobiales bacterium, assembly GCA_035526705.1. Lineage (GTDB taxonomy): Bacteria > Actinomycetota > Acidimicrobiia > Acidimicrobiales > JAHWKP01 > JAHWKP01. The sequence continues at coordinate 24,795 of DATLBX010000123.1, forward strand.
GCCCCCCGCAGCACAGCCCACGGTCTCGGCACCCGAGGCTCCCAGCCGCGATCTCGACGACGACCTTGCCGCCGCGTTGTCTGCCGCGCTGGCCGACGACCCGGTCAGCAGTCCTGCTGTCGTGTCGACCGTCCCTCCGCCCGCACCACCGCCGCCGTCCCCCGTGCCCGAGCCGGCGCCCGTCGCGGCCGAAGCATGGCTCCCCGCGCCGGATCCGGTCGAGGAGGCACCCGCTGAGCCTTCGCCTTGGGCCGCGCCCGAACCTGCCGCCGCGGCACCCGCCCCTGCGGCTCCGCCTCCCCCTCCGCCACCCAGTGGTGCCGAGCCCGAGTGGGTGACCGTCGCACCGGTCAGCGACGCGCCTCTCGCTCCGGCGGCTGCCGTTCCGGCCGCAGCCTGGAGCCGTGGAGCAGACGACATTCTCCCCGGCGCGGCTGCGGGTAAGACACGTTCCAGTTCGCCACGTGGTCGCAAGGCAAAGACCGCTCCTGTAGTCCAAGAAGCCCCTGCCGACTCCGAAGCTGCCTTCTTCGGTCCCGACGAGGCCCCGGCTGACCCCGCCGCCGCCTACGCGCCGCCTGCGGAAGCGCCTGTAGCAGCGCCCGCCGGAGAGTGGCAGGCCGCGCCCACCCCGCCGCCTCCTCCTCCGCCTCCCGCGGACTCGGCCTGGGTGGAAGCTGCGCCTGCCGCCGCGCCGGCACCACCGCCTCCCGCGCAGAACCAGGGTCGGTTCGGGACCCGCACCCGCAGCGGGCCGCGGGACTTCAGCACGCGCAAGCGCTAGAGAGAATCAGCCGCCTGTCGTCAGCCGGCTTCGGCGCGTAAGGAAGCCGGTCCGGCCGGCAGTCGGAGTTGCCACACAACCCGTGTCGCGTCGCCGCTGCGCTCCAGTTCACCGCCGAGGTTCCGCGCCGCCTGTTCGACTACCGCGACCGACAGTCCGGGCCGCAGCCCGGCAGCGCCCGCCGGCCCCGCCGCTTCGATCTCGACCCGGCCGCCAGGCACCACCCGCACAGCCATTTCCAGAGTGCTTCCGGCCCTGGCTCCTTCGAGCGCGTGGTCAACCAGCTTTCCGACCGCAAGCTCGACTTGGTGACGCTCGCCGACCACATCCAGACGGGCGGGGACGGCTCCGACGCGGAATGAAACCAGACGACGCTGTGCCTGCGGGTGGGCCGCCTCCAGGGCGCGGCGCAGAACCGTCTCCACGGGGATACGTTCCGCGGGGCGGTGCTCCGCCGCGGTCAGGACCCCGAGTTCGATCACGTCATCGACCAGCTTTCGGCAGCGCGCCGACTCGGCGCGCAGGCGCTCCGCCATCCGATCGCGCAGAACCGGCTCGCTCTCGTCCAGTACTGCGTCGGCGAGGATGCCAAGTGCCACCATGGGTTCGACCAACTGGCGAGTGAGATCTCCAACCATTTCCCGCCGTGATCCCGCCTCGCGCAGGCTGTCGGAGCGGTCCGCCACAAGCAGGGCGGCCCCGACGTTTCGGAGTCCGTCGTCCAGAGGGATCCCGCACAACGCGAGCTCGCGCGACGGGGGACCCTCCGTCGAGATCGTCTCCTCGCTGCGCCGGCCGGCCAGCGCTTCGTCGAGAATGCGCGCCACGCAGGCTGATACAGCGTCCTCCGCGGGCCCGCCATGGCCCTCGCCCAGGTTGAGCATGTCGACCGCCGCGGGATTCCGAAGCGCGATGCGACGGTGCTCGTCGCAGATCACCAGGCCGTGCGGCAGATCGTCGAGCGTCAGCCGCAGCCGGTCGGCCGCGCTGCCGATGTCCGAAGCGTCGAGCACCTGGTCCTCGGCAGAGCGCTCGAGTTGGGCGAGCACGGCATCCAAGGGACGGCGACCGCGACCCGAACCAGCGACGTCGGGGGCGAGCCGGTCGACGACGTTTCCGACGCGTTCGGCCGTCTCCCGCTTCGTCTTCCAGAGCTGGAATGCCAGCACCACCGAGCCGAAGGCAAACGCAACGGCGAGTAGCAGGAAAATCAGTGCGTCCTCGTAGACCTCCATAGGCGCACTGTAAGGCTCAGTTGGACCGGCTTCGCGGAGCGCGCCCTGTGGATTTCCCGTCCCTGCCTGCGTCCTTCACCGCTCGGCTCAGGAGGAACTCGATCTGCGCATTCACGCTGCGCAGGTCGTCGGCCGCCCACCGCTCCAAGGCCGTATGCAGCTTCGGATCGATTCGGATCAGGAAGGCTTTTCGCCCGGATCCTTCTGGGGTCGCCACCTCTACTGGTACAGCGTCCCCGCATTGACGACGGGCTGCGCGCCGCGGTCGCTGCACAGCACGACCATGAGGTTGGAGACCATTGCGGCCTTCCGTTCCTCATCGAGCTCGACGATCTGTCGCTCCGAGAGCCGGGCCAGGGCGTGTTCGACCATGCCCACTGCGCCGTCGACGATGAGTGTCCGGGCGGCGACGACGGCAGCGGCTTGCTGGCGGCGGAGCATCTCCGGGGCGATCTCGGTTGCATATGCCAAGCGGCGCAGGCGGGTGTCGAGCACCGCGACTCCGGCGACCTGGAGTCGCTGCTGCAGCTCCGTGGTCAGCGTGTCGGCGACGACGTCGGCGTTGGCCCTCAGCGAGAACCCGTCGTCGTCGTAGTTGTCGTACGGGTACTCGCTCGCAACGTGACGGACCGAAGCCTCAGCCTGGATGGCGACGAACTTGTTGTAGTCCTCGACGTCGAACGAGGCGCGCGCCGTGTCGACGACCTGCCAGTTGATCACGGCCGCGATCTCGACCGGGTTGCCCGCGGCGTCGTTCACCTTCAGCACGTCATTGTCCAGGGTGCGCACGCGTAGCGACAGCGACTTGCGTGCGGAGATGGGATTCGTCCACCAGAAGCCCGGCTTGCGCACGGTGCCCTTGTACTTGCCGAGGACCGTGATCACGATCGACTGGTTCGGCTGCACGAGAAACAGCCCCGCAAAGGCTGCGATGGAAATGAGGATGAAGATGATTCCTCCGAGGGCATAAACCCCCTCCGCATCGGTAGCCGCTTCGCTCTGAGCGAAGAGGTAGATCGCCACGGCGATCGACAAGAGGCCGACCGCGATGGCGCCTACGCCGGAGAAAGCCATTCCGAGGCGCTCGGTGGATTGGGTGGTGCTTACCGGCATGACCCGGTCTGAGTCCATGGTTGTCATGAGCCGTGTTATATCAAAGTGATATCACTCTGTCCAGGACCGTCCGCCTCGGCTCTCGCGTGCGGTGGGGGACCCCCACCCCCACCGCATGAGTGGAGACCGGGGGATGGGAACGGTTACACGGGCGTCGAGTCGCCCTGTTCGTAGGAGATGCGCTCGAGCCAGAGGCCCGGCGCTGCTATCTCCGCCGGCGTGGGTAGAGAGCTCGCGCTTGCCCAAAGGCCGAGGAGCGCTTCTTCGCCGGAACGATCGACTACGCCCGCGACAAACGCAGCGCCACGATCGATCTGACTCTGATTGACCTCGAGTCCGAAGAGCCGCTCGACGAAGCGCTCGCCTTGGCCCCTCGCCACCCTTCGCCGCCGGAGCGCTTCCGAAAGGAGCGCGGGATTCCCGACGAGGCGCGCTCCGATCTGAGCCGTGACGTGATCGACGTACCCGATCAGGGCGGCGCCGGCAGCCGCAAGCCGCTCGGCCGTCAATCGCTGAGCGGGGGTCTGCATCGCGCCGAGTAGCGCCTCGGGATCGCCGAACGCGCTCTGCAGCGCCTCCATGTCCGAGGGATCGACGCCCGACAACCGATCCTCGAGCGTGGACGGGTCGGGCTCGAAGCCCGACACATAGGCGCCGACCAACTCGTCGAATCGGGCCCTCACCGGTCCGCGCGTCATGACCGTGTGGTGTGTCAACTCGAGGACGGCAATGAACAAGCGCGCGTCGTCGAGTTCGAGACTCCATTCCTCTGCGAACTCATCGACGTTCTCGCACACCACCAACAACTCGGACGACCGGCGCGGTACCGGAAGGTCGTACATGCCGAACGCCTGACGGGCGAGATGCCCCACCATCGACCCCGACTGCATTCCGAGCAGCAGGGGCGACAGGGACTGCGCGAGCCCGGCCATCAGCTCGTCGGCGCCCGGGGTGGCGGCAACTTCTTCGGGCAACGCGGGAGCCGGAGACGCCAGGGAGGTGGCCAGTTTCTCCAGGAGCGGCTGCCACTCGGACAACGTCGAGGCCGCCCACTCGGATCTCGTGAGCACACGTAGCGTTGAGGCGCCGGGACTCAGCTGCAGCCCCGTGGCTTCAGCGACGTGCATCTCGGCGATCCGATACAGCTCCTCGTATCGCACTCGCACGAGTGGGTCGATGTTCGATTCGGGCTGGCCGTTGGTCGACAGCCACCGGCCCATCTGGCGAGCGATCTCCCAATTGACGGGTCCCTGCGTGGACAGCATTCGAGCGAGGTCGCCGAACAGCGGCATCCCTCCGAACGGGTCGGAGGGCTGGTCTTCGGGGCCGGGAGGAGCCACAGGAGGCATGGTAGAGGGGTGTTACTCGTCCGCCCCACGGAGTGGTCGATCCTGCCGTCCCTATTACGCGATCAGCCGCACGGGCGGGTCGTGCTCGTGTCCTCGGCCATGGCATACGGAGCGTGGCGTTCCAACCCGGTGCCCATCGACGAGACCGCGGCGCTGCGGCCGAACCCCGGCCACGCGGTAGCGGCTGCCGCGGCCGAAGCAGAACGCCTGGCGCGTGGTTGGCAGAGCGCGTCCAACGGTGGCGAACGCGAACTTGTCATCCTCCGCCCCGTCCCCGTGGTGTCTCCTGGGTCAGCTCCGCCTGCTCATCTTCCGTTGATCGACAGCAGCGCGCCGCTGCAGTTCCTTCATCCCGACGACATGGAGAGCGCGATTCGTCTGGCGGAAACCGCGCCGCCGGGGGCTTACAACGTCGCGCCCGACGGGTCGGTCGACGCCGACACGGCGCGAGCGTTGGTCAAGGGCATCGCCAACCCCGGACTGCCGAAGCGCCTGGCGCGCCTCGTCGCCGGGTGGACGGGGCGGCTTTCCGCACCGGCGGGCGTTTCCTTCAGCGTGTTTGCGTGGATCGTCGACAATTCCCGCTTGCGGGCCTTGGGGTGGGAGCCCACCCACAACAGCGAGGAAGCCTGGGTGATGGCCTATCCCGGCTCGGAACTCGCCGAGCTGCCGGCCGGTCGGCGGCAGAAGGTGGTGCTGGCGTTGGGCGCGTCGGCGATCGGGGTCGCTGGTGCGATCGCGCTCGAAGTGCACCGCCGCAGAAAAGCTAATTAGGGCGTTCGACCAGAGTGGTGCGCAGCTGAGTCAGCTCCCCATCGCGCGTCAGTTCGACGGATACTTCGTCGCCGGGGCTGTGGGACCGGAGGTTGACCATCAGCATGAGCATCGACTTGACGGGCTTTCCTTCGAGTGAAGTGATCACATCGCCCGGAAGTATCCCGGCCTTTTGCGCGGGGCTGCCGGCCAGAACCTGGCGTACCAGTGCTCCGTCGGCGCCATCCGAACCGCCGACGACATCGTCGCCCTCGATGCCAAGCCACGCGTGAACCACGTGGCCGGTGTCGATCAGCTGATGCGCGACGTCTCGAGCCACTTCCACCGGAGTGGCGAAGCCGAGACTCTCTCCGCCGGCGCGCGAATCGATGGCAATCGCGGTGGTGATTCCCACGACGGCCCCGCTCATGTCGAGTAACGCGCCACCCGATGAGCCCGGCGCGATCGACGCGTCGGTTTGGATCATGTCCAGCAGCGGCTTGCCGTCTTCACCGCGAACGGATCGGGAGAGCGCGCTGATCACGCCGACAGAAACAGAAGGCCCGCCGTCGAGTCCCAGCGGCGAGCCGATGGCGATAGCGGTCTCTCCGACGCGCAAGCCCGTGGAGCGACCCAGCGTCACCACCGGCAGATCCGCCCCCTCGATCTTCACGACCGCGAGGTCCGTATCCGGATCCGCGCCCACCACTCGCCCGGGAAGCCGCTCACCATCGGCTCGCTGAACAGTCAGCTCCGAGGCGCCCTCGACGACATGAGCGTTCGTAAGCACGTGGCCGTCGTCGCGGAAGATCACACCGGACGCCGAAGATTCGCCGCTTGCGCTCCGGACTTCCACCTTCACGATCGCGGGACGGGCCCTCGCGGCCAGAGTGGGAATGTCCGCCCCGCCGGCCTTCGCGGCCGTGGGTAGCGGCACCGCTCTCTCCTCCAGCACGGTCGGCGGCCGGAATACCCCCGCGACAGCCATGAGGCCGAAAACGAGGATGGCGCCGATCGCTCCGGACAACAACCCCAGGCTCCACGGCGTGGGTTTGGCGTCGCGAGCTGAGCGCAGAAAGCCGACCTCCGAGGGATGCCTCCATAGGCGATCGTCAGGCGAAATCCACGGTGTGGTCGCAGGGCCGTCGAGTTCGTCGTCGGCGTCGCCCAGCCCTTCCTCTTCGAGCGACATCTCGGACCGAATCGTACTTACCGACCGCTCTGCAGATACCGCGGCGCCGCCCACCCTTAGCATTGAGTGATGGCCATGCCGCAGGGTGACGATTGGTTGGGGCTGCACCCTGGACCGTTGCCTGTCGATGAGGCGATCCGGTGGGCCACCCTGGCCCGCTGTGGCGCGACGGTGTCGTTCACCGGCACGGTCCGAGACCACTCGGAGAACCACGATGAGGTAACCGCACTCGCGTACGAGGCCTGGGAAGAGCAGGTCCATCCGGTCATGGCCGAAGTAGCGGAGGAGGCGAGAGTCAAATGGCCCGAAGTGGGCCGCGTCGCCGTGCTGCACCGCACCGGAGAGCTACGGCTCGGCGAGGCGGCCGTGCTGGTCGTGGCCTCTGCGCCGCACCGCGGCGAGGCATTCGAAGCGGCGCGTTATTTGATCGACGAGACAAAGGCCCGGGCGCCGATCTGGAAGAAGGAGATCTGGGCGGAGGGCAGCGAATGGTCGACGCCCGGGTCGTGTGAGGCCGGTCCCTCCTCATGAGCAACCTTCTCTACCTACTGGCCGCGATAGGCCTCAGCGCCGTCGGGTCGACCTTCCTCTATCTCCGTCACCGGCGTCCGACGTCGATGGAATATGGAATGCGCGAGTTCACACGCGGTCTCGAGGCGCTCGACCCGTCACGCGGGACGCGGCCGAACGACCCGCCGCTGCCGCGGCCGCCGGTGACGACGCGCCGACCCAGGCGACGGGCGGGTCCGCGTGGCTAGGGACCTCGCGATCGACCTGGGCACGGCCAACACGCTGGTCTACGCCAAGGGAGTGGGGATCGTCCTCAACGAGCCCACCGTGATCGCACTCAACACGCGAACGCAGGACGTGCTCGCCATGGGCCACGACGCCTGGCGCATGATCGGACGAACTCCCGGATACGTCGTGGCCGAACGACCTCTGCGCCAAGGCGCGATCACCGACTTCGAGATCACCGAGCGGATGATCCGCCTGCTGTTGCGGCGCGTCGGGGTCAGCAAGTTCAACCGACCGCGGGTTCTGATTTGCGTGCCTTCGGCGATCACCGAGGTGGAGCGCCGCGCCGTTGAAGACGCGGCGCGCCGCGCCGGCGCGGCAGGCGCCTATCTGATCGATCAGCCCATGGCCGCGGCGATCGGAGCGGGGCTGCCGATCAACGAGCCCTTGGGCAACATGGTGGTCGACGTCGGCGGAGGCACGTCGGAGTCCGCCGTCATCTCGCTCGGCGGCACGGTTTCCCTCGAGGCAATTCGGGTCGGTGGATTCGACCTCGACGCGTCCATTCAGACTTACCTGCGGCGCGAGCACGGTATGGCCATCGGTGAACGCACCGCGGAGGAAGTGAAGATCCAGATCGGGTCCGCCCACCCCGACTCCGACGAGCACCCCGCGGAGGTTCGCGGGCGCGACCTGATGTCCGGCCTGCCGAAGCACGTGGTGCTTGGGCCCGGCGAAGTGCGGGGCGCCATCGAGGAGCAGGTGGCCGCGATCGTCACCTCCGTCATCGCCGCGCTCGGTGCGGCCCCCCCCGAACTAGGGCAGGACCTCATCTACCAAGGCATTCACTTGGTCGGAGGCGGCGGGCTGCTCGCCGGCCTCGACAGCCGGATCGCCGAGGCGACGCACCTGCCCGTGCACCTGGTTCACGCACCGCTGGAGTGCGTGGTTCTGGGCGCCGGACGGTGCATGGAGAGCTTCGACTCCTTGAAGTCGATGTTCATCGGCGCGCGCTAAAGCCTGGGCGTAGTCATTCCTCGCTACGGGACGGGCCGCCCGCGGGCCAGAGGGAATGGGACGCCTGCTCCATAGGCATGCGAGTGCCCGGCCTGCACTATTTGTCCAGACCCGCAAGACGCGATCGCGTCATGACAAATGGAGGGCAGGACAATGAAGAGGATCCGCGACGGTTTCACGGCGAGGCTGGCAGCCGTCATGGTGATGGCCGCGGTAGCTCTCGGGCTTCTGCAGGTTGCGCCGGCCTCCGCCGACACCACCAACATCACGTTCACCATCGCCCCTGGAGGATTGGCGATCGACAACGAGCAGACCGCGGTGACGTTGACGTCGGCGGCCAACGCCCTCGGCACGACGGCATCCGGCAGCCTCGGCAACATCTCGGTTACCGACACCCGAAACCTCTCCCTCGGCTGGATCGCGAGCGGCTCGACGACGGACTTCACGCACTCCAACAACACGGACAAGATCCTCAAGGCCCAAGCCACCGTCACCCAGACCAACACCACGATCGAGAAGACCAGCAACCTCACCTTCACCGGCGCCGCGGCGACGGGTGTGGGTGGACCGATCGCGGTGGGTGTCGCCGTGGGATCCAGCTCGGCAACCTTCGCCCCGACGATCTCGGTGCTGGCTCCGACCGGGACGGTGACCGGTACCTACACCGGCGTCTTCACCTCGACCGTCATCTGACGCCAACTAGAACAGAAGAGTGCGGGTGCGCCCTCTTCTCCTGACTGCATTGATCGCCGGGGCGCTGCTCGCCCCGGCGATCGACGCGTCCGCCCAGGACGAACGGACCGGGATCGTCATTCGGCTGCTCGAGGCTCCTGAGGCCCGTCGTGACGACCCTCGGGCACGCGCCTACATCGTCGATCACGTACCTCCCGGTACCTCCTTCACCCGCGCCGTGGAGGTCACGAACGACACCGATGAGCATGTTTCCCTGCAGCTATACGACGCGGCGGCCGAAATCCGCGACGGCAGATTCACCGTTCTGGACGGCCGCGCCGAGAACCAACTCACCCCCTGGGTGACGATGAGCCCCGGCTCGGTCGAACTCGACCCCGACCAATCAACCCGAGTCTCGGTCGCGGTCGACGTCCCGAAGAACGCCCCCGACGGAGAGTTCTACGCCGGAGCGATGGCGGAACGACCCGCCCCCGACAGCGGCCAGGTCCGGATTGCGACGCGCGTCGGGATCCGCATCTATCTGTCGGTGGGCACGGGCGCCGAACCCGTCTCGGATTTCCGTGTGGAGTCTCTGACCGGAGAGCGGCGGGCCGACGGTCGCCCGGTCGTCCGGGCCGTAGTCGTCAACATCGGCGGCCGCGCCCTCGACCTCGTCGGCGAATTGGGCCTGCGCGACGGGCCCGGTGGGGCGACGGCCGGCCCGTTTGCCGCCGACGTCGCCACGACGCTTGCGCCACGCGGGAGAGCTCCGGTGAGCGTGCTCCTCGAGCCGGCTTTACCGGCCGGACCGTGGCTCGCCGTCATGACGGTCACCTCCGGATCCCTGCAGCGGGCCGCGCAAGCGACCGTGTCGTTCCCGGAACCGGGGCAGGTCGGGCCCCCGGTGGCCGCGCAACCCGTCCCTGTGCCGGAGTCGGCCGAGCCCGTGATCGGGCCCGACGGCGCCCCCGTTCCTGGCCCGGCCGATGACGCGGATGATCCCGGGGGCGACGGCGGTCCGAAACAGGCCAACGGGGTGCCGTGGTGGTCTTTGCTGCTTGCCCTCCTACTTCTTGTCGCGCTTCTCTTCTTCTTGTTCTTCGGGTGGCGCCGACGGAAGCAGGACGAGGAGGACGAACAGCAGGCGAAGGTCTCCCGCGGGGCGCCCCGCTAGCGCCCTTCCTGGTCCTCGGCTGCCTGGCGCACCTGCCAGTCCCGATCCGAGCGGGCCCTCACCAAGGCCGCGTCGACCTCCGGGCCCTCGAACGGGGCGAGGGCTATCACGGCTCGGCGGCGAATAGCCGGCTTGTCCGACGTCGCCTCGAGAATCGCGGGCAGACCTCCCGGGTCTCCCAGAGCACCCAGCGCGGCCACGGCGGCCTCCCGGCACAGGGGATCTTCGTGGTCGCCCGCCACCTGGCTGAGTGCGGTCACCACTTCGCCGCTCGGAGTCCCTTCGCCCAGGGCCCAAGCCGCCATCTCTGCGACGAGGGGGTCGGGGTCGGCGAGCAAACCCAGCAGAGCCCCTGTCGTGCCCTCCTGCGCTGATCCGGCGGACAGTTCCGCGGCGCGGCGACGCACGCCTGGATCCGGGTCCCGCAGGCAGGAATCCAGGTCCTCGGCGCCCAAGGCGCCGGCGCGGGCCAGCGCCCCGAGGGCGGCGATCCGGAGGGCGGGGTCCTCGCCGGCCAATGCGGCGCGGGCCGGCTCCGGGTTGCCCTTGTGACCTGCCAGAAGGATGGCTCGCCGTCGCTCCCGAACTGAATTTGGGCCTGCTCCCGCGTCACGTTCCGGGGACATGCACGTCTATCCTGACAAGAGGCCCAAGCGGGCCTGACCAACACCGTCATGACGAAACCGCACACGGGGCGTTCGGCTCCGCACTCGACGCCGACAAGGCTCCTGTCGATCCTGATCGCTTGGCTGCTCGTGAGCGGACTCGGGGGGCTTTACCTGCAGCACACGGATACGTCCACTCCGGTCTCCGACGACCCCACCACGCTGCTGGCCGCGGCCAAAGGCGGGGTGGATGGTGAGTTCAAGCAACTGACCGTCCCGACGACCGCGCCGCCGACGACGGTTGCGCCCAAGCCCCGGGCCAGAACTGCTCCCATGGCCGCCACACCCAGGGCCCACGCTCAGCTCGAGCCGATCGTCGAGATCGGCACGATCGAGATTCCCAAGATCGGGCTCGTTCACAAGATCATGCACGGGATAACCCTTCGCAACATCGACGAGGGTCCCAGCCATTGGCCCGGCACCGCCTTCCCGGGCGAGGTCGGCAACGCGGTCTTCGCGGGCCACCGGGTCACACACAGTCATCCCTTCCGCCACATCGATCAGTTGGTGGCCGGCGACCGGGTCTTCTTCACCGTGCAGGGCGTCCGCTCGGAGTACTCGGTCACGAGCAGCGAGGTCGTGAGTCCGAAGGCGGTCCACATCGCGAATCAGACTCCGACGCCGACGGCCACTCTCTTCGCGTGTCACCCGCCAGGGTCAGCCAAGCAGCGCTACGTCGTCCACCTGGACCTCGTCGGCAACAGCTGAGTCTTCAGCTACGGACTCGGCGCTCAAGGTCGGGCCCCCGAACCCCGATATCGAAGATCGAGAGAACAAGGAGCTCCGATGCCGCACATGGTCGTCTTCCGCACCAATGAGGGAAAGCCGGGTTACCACCGGACCGAGACCCTGGACGACGCCGTGCGCTTCGTCGAGCACCTACGCAACAACGAGCAGGTCGCCGAATCGAAGGTGTACCGCATGCACGAGGTGCCCATCGAGTTCAAGGTGATGTACAAGGTCGAGGTGGCGGGCTCGACGGACGCCCCTGTCGAATCCGGCGACTCGAGTACGGCCGAGGCCGTACGGGCTGCCGAGCCGTCCGGCGGAGGCAGCGCCCCGCGCCCCGCGCCCCCGACTGAGGACCGCCCCGAACCCCAGCGCGCCACCGTGGCGCCTGGGCCGACCGTGGCGCCTGGTCCCACCGCGCAGACCGCACCCTCTCCCGTCGCTCAGACCGGCGGACGCTTCGGACTCTTTTCCCGCAACTAGTTCGGCCTGAGGCCGGCGAGCGGCCCGCCTGGGCCGGGTCAGGCTTAGGAAAGCGCGCTCTGGATGGCCAGCACGATCAGATAGATCGCCGCGGCTGTGCCCACGGCCACCAGCGCGCCCACCATCGCGGACAGCCCGATCAATGTCAGCGCGGCACGGGCGCGCTTGCCGCCGCCTCGAACCGGCCGCGGCTCGGCGCGCCGCGCCTCGGGCTCCTCGGCGCGAACCGGCGGACGGCTGGGCGGCGTTGCGACTGCGGCGGTCGGTCGCTCCGGCGCCACGGGCTTGGCTGGGGGCGCGGCAGGCGCGGGCTCGCGTCGCAGTAGTTCGTCGAGATCCTGGCGAGACGCCGCTACCGCGGCGGTCTGGGTTCCGGGGCGCGGCTCTGCCGCAGGGAGCGTGGCGGGGCGCGGCTCTGCCGCGGGGGGTGTGACGGGGCGCGGCTCTGCCGCGGGACGAGGCGGGGCAATAGGAGCAACAGGCGCCGAAGTTGGGGTACTCGCCGGCGCGGCCGGGGGACTCACCGATTTTGGTGGGCCGACCGGTGGGGTGCCCGTCGCAGGTCTCGGCTCCGTCGGCCGCGGCGATTGGGTTGGCGCGGCCGGGGGCGGGTTCCACGCGGGGCGGGGCGGCGCGGCTGGCGCGGCCGTCGACGCCATGCTCGGTGGAGTCGACGGCGGTGTCATCGAGGACGCTTCGGGTCGAGGGGCGGCTGGGCCGGGCGGAGATTGCGAGGACGAGGGCGCGGATGTCGCAGGCGCGGGTGTTGCGGCCGGAGATTGCGATGGCGCGGGCGCGGATGTCGCGGGCGCGGGTGTTGCGGCGGGAGCTTGCGATGGCGGAGCCACCGGCCCGGGTGCACTGGAGGCCGGAGCTGGATTCGGTGCGGGCGGCGGGCTCGAGGCTGGGGGCAGCGTCGGAGCCGGGGAGGCCGGACTGGGACGGGGCTCACCCGCTGGAGTCGTCGGGGCCGCAGCCGGCGGCGCGGCAGGGGAGACCGTCGGAGCCGGAGCCGGAGCCGGAGCCGGAGCCGGAGGACGGGGCTGCGGCGCGCTGGACGCCGGCGGAGTCGCGGGCCGGGTCTCGGGCACGTTCGACGGGGCCGAGGTCGAGCTTGCGGGCCGCGGTTCCGGGGGACTCCACGGGGCAGGCCTCGGCGGGGCCGGCGCCACGGGCGCCGGAGAAGGCGTTTCGGTCGGGCGGGTGGGAGCGGCCGGCGAGGGCGAAGCAGCCGGGGCAGGCGCGGCCGCCTCCGACTTCGTCTCCTCGGTTTCGTGCTCGCGTTCGCCGTCGCCCGGTGGGCTCGTAGGTGCCTTCGGCTCGTCGTCTGAAGTCATCGGCCCCGCTGTCGGTGGGTCGCCGCCGTGTGCATGGGCTTAGGGCGACAAACTGTGCTCAAGTGCGTGATTCGTCGACGATCGTAGCCCGGGGCCCTTTGGCTTGGGCGTCTCTGGAATCCACCGAGCCGCGCCGCCTATGGCGCTTCGTTCTCCCGGCGCTCATAACGGTCATGTCACTCGTCGGTCTCAGCACCCCGCTTCCGTATTACGCGCAGTACCCGGGCGGGGCCACGCCGGTCAATCCGCTGGTGGGCGTTCCCGCGGACAAGGCCCATCCGGCGGCCGGCCGCATCTTGCTCACGACCGTCGCGCTGCAACACCGGCCGACCGTTTTCGATTCGGTGCGAGGTTGGCTGAACCCCGACGTGGACCTCTTTCCCGAGGAGCAACTGCTGGGCGACATCACGCCGGAGCAGTTCCAGCAGGTCAACATGCAGTCGATCGACACGTCGAAGGATGTCGCTATCACCGTCGCACTGCGCCGCCTCGGCTTCACCGTCAGCCAAACGGGAACGGGCGCATTGGTCGAAGCGGTGGTCGAGGGCATGCCGGCCCAGGCCTTCCTTCGCCCCGGCGATGTGATCGTGCGCGCGGGCGGCCAGCCCGTCGGTCTGGTCGAGGATGTTCAGAACGCGGTGGCGGCGCGCCGGCCCGGCGAGATCCTTCAGCTCGACGTCCAGGATCCCAACGGGATGCCTCGGTCTGTTGGCGTGCCCCTCGTGCCCTGCCCGGAGGGAGCGGTGTGCCCCAAGGGCGGCACGGCAGTGATGGGAGTGCAGCTGCGGACGCGCGACGAGCGTTTCGATCTGCCGTTCGAAGTGACGATCAATTCCGAGGACATCGGCGGCCCGTCCGCCGGGCTGGCGTTCGCCCTCACCGTCATCGACGTGCTCACTCCAGGCGAGTTGACCGGAGGTCGGGCCATCGCGGTGACGGGTGAGATCGGGCTGGACGGATCCGTCGGCGCTATCGGGGGGGTTCGACAGAAGGCGGCCGCGGTAAGCGAGGCGGGCGTCGAGGTCTTTCTGGTACCGCAGGCCAATCTGAAGGATGCGAGGAGCAACGCGGGCGACAATCTGCGCGTCATCCCGGTGACGAATCTGGAATCCGCACTCGCCGCCTTGGCCGAGCTCGGTGGAGATGTAGGCCCCCTGGGGCCGAGGCGATGACTTCCTCCGCGGCACAGCTCGACTTCGCAGCGCACTTCGTCACGTTCCTGGCCGCCGCCGCGGGAGTCGCCCTCGTCGCACTGCGCGGCGAGCTCATGACGCGGGCTGCTTGGGCGCGAGCGTCGCTGGGCGCGGGCCTGGGTCTGCTTGGCGGCGCGGCGTTCCTGGGTGGGTCCCTCATCGTCGACAGCGACACCGCCCCGCTACTCATTGCCCAATCGCTCGGTCTAGCGCTGGCCGCCGCCGGAACCATCCCGTGGCACGGGGGAGCCACCGGCCGGCGGCTCATGTGGGCCGGTTTGTCGTTACTGGGAGTGTCCGCCCTGGCGCGGACGACGGTGGCGTCGCCCACGTCGAGCGCGGTCGGGGGTGCGGATGTCCTGACCGCGGCGCTCATGGCGCTCGGCGGCGCGGCCGTGCTCGGTGCGCTGCTCGCGGAGTCCCGACGATCCATCGCGGCCCGTGTCGCGGCGAGTGCCGCCGGAACCCTCCTCCTGGTGGTGCTCGTTCTATCGGTCGCGCTCTCGACCGTGCTTTCGGGGACCGTGGAGGACGAGGCCATACGCCGTCTCGACGCCCGCGCCGCGAGCGAGGCCGCCCTGCTCCGAGATCGAACAGACGACGCGCGTCAGCGCTCGGACTTCACCAGCCGCTTCTTGGTGAACGAGGCGAACCGAGACGAATTCCTCGCCGCGATCGCGGGCGGCACGGCGTCGCCTCCGCTCAGTGCCCTGCTCGACGAGGCCCGTGAGTTCTTCTCGGCTCGTCCCGCGGGGCTGGCGCTCGTCCAGCCCAGCGGGACGGTGATCGGGCGGGCCGGGGTGGACGAAACCGATGTAAGAGCTGCGGCCCGCACGGGATTGGTAGCCGACGCCATCAGCCGGCGGGGTCAGCGCGCCGGCGTCGAAGTGGTGGAGGCGACGGTGGTCGTCGTGAGCGCCAGTCCGGTGATCGGCCCGAATCAGGACGTCGTCGGCGTGATCGTGTCGGTCGAGAGTCTCGACGAGGGCTTCCTGTCGGATCGCGCCGCTGACGACCGGCTGCTGAGTCTGGCCTTGCGCTCCGGCTCCACGCAGTTGGCCGGGTTCGGCCCGCAGCCGCCGAACCAGGTGGCGGGCCCGCTCACCCGGACAGTCCTGTCGACGGGGCGGCCGGCGACAAGGGTTACGCCCGGTCACTTCATCGCGGCGCGCCCCATTCCGGCACCGACGGGACCGCCGGTAATCGCGGTAATCGCTTCGACGCCCACGACTTTGGTCGCCGAGACGCGTGAGTCGCTGTTCCGCACGCTGTTTCTGATTGCGCTGGGGGGCACCATCCTCGCCCTTCTCGTGGCGGCGGTGGTCGGCGACCGCATCGGAGGAGGCTTGCGCCGCCTGACCCGGGCCGCGGAGCGGATCGAGGAGGGTCGCACCGGGGTGCGGTCCGGAGTGGAGAGCGATGACGAGGTCGGAGTCCTCGGCCGGACCTTCGACTCCATGGCGGGAGCCATCGAGGATCAGACGGCCGCCCTGCGTCGTGCCGCCGACGATGAAACGCGGCTGCGCAACCGGCTCGAGGCGGTCGTCGCGGGCATGGGCGAGGCGCTGATCGCCATCAACGGCCGCGGCCGGATCACAGACTTCAACCAGGCGGCCGAAGAGCTGCTCGGCCTGTCCGCGGCGGCGGCGCGGGGAAGGCGCGCGGTCGACGTCGTCGAACTGGTGAACGCCGAGGGCGCAGATCTGTCCCGGCGGATCCGCCGCCCTTCGACGACGCGCTGGTCGGCCATCGGCTCGGTGATTCGCGCCGACCGGTCGATGGTGCCCGTGGCGGTGTCCGCCGGTGTTCTCCGGGGGTCGCGCCAGGAGTTGGCCGGCAACGTGCTCGTCCTGCGTGACCTGCGCAAGGAGCGCGAGGTAGAGCGAATGAAGACGGAGTTCTTGTCGCGGGTCGGCCACGAGCTACGCACTCCGTTGACCGGAATCAAAGGCTTTGCCGAGATCTTGGCGAACCGCGCCGTCCCGGAGGAGCGGGCGCGTAGTTGGCACCACGAGATCGTCGAGTCGTCGGACAAGCTGCTGCGCATCGTCGAGATGCTGGAGTTCTTCGCCGCCACGGGAGGCAGCGTCACACTCCGGCCCGAGCCCTTGGACCTGCGTCGTCTGTTGGACGACGAGCTCGACCACTGGTCCGAGCGCCTCGAGCAGATGTCAGCCGGGCGGGCCGATAAGAAGAAGTGGAAGCTGACCCGCAGGGTGGCCCGCGGCACGCCGAGCCTTCACGCCGACCCCCGATGGGCGCGCGCCGCCATCCATGAACTGATCGATAACGCGGTGAAGTTCTCGCCTGAAGGCGGGCGCGTCACGATCACCGCCGAGCCGGTGGAACGCGAGGGGGCGGCTGGCGTGGAGATCTCCGTCGCGGACCAGGGCATCGGGCTGACGGAGGACCAGAAGCTGAAAGTGTTCGGCGAGTTCACCCAAGGTGACGCCTCGGATACGCGGGCGTTCGGCGGTCTGGGCCTGGGTCTGGCCCTCGCCCAGCGGGTAGCCGAGGTCCACGACGGCAGCCTCACGTTCCGGTCGCAAGCCGGCGCCGGCTCCACCTTTACCTTGTTCCTTCCCATTTCTGGCGGGGGGCGCGATTTAGGCTCAGACAATGGCGCCCCTAGATCCGCGCGATCGGCGTCTCGTCGGTCCCGAGGCCGCGCTCGCGTCGGTGAATCCTGAGGACGTAGCGCGCCGCCGCTTCTCGACGTCGTTCCGGGGCTTCGATCAACATGAAGTCCGCGTCTATCTGAATCAGATCGCCGACGAGCTGGCGCGACTGCGGGCTCGCCAGGACGAATTGCAGCGGGAGCTCGGCGCGGCCGCACAGGCGCCACCCCCGGCCATGGACCGCGAGAGCCTCATGGCGGCGCTCGGTGAGGAAACGGCGCGGATCGTGCGAACTGCCGAGGAAGCCGCAGGAGACATCCGGTCCAAGGCCGAGGAAGCCGCGGCGCGGCTGCGCAGCGAGGCCGCGGCCGATTCGGAGGCGATGCGGGGCGAGGCCGCGGTCATCCTCGATCAGCGGCGAGAGCAGGCCCAGGCGGAAGCCGCAGAAATCACGCGCCGCGCCGAGGAGGAAGCCCAGCGGCTGCTCGACGACGCGGCCTGGCGGGGTCAGGAGATGATTCGCGAGGCCGAGGCGTCGCGCGATGAGGTGCTCGCGGACCTGGCCGAGCGCAAGCGCGTCGCCCACCTACAGGTGGAGCGTCTGGGTGCGGGGCGAGACCGGCTGCTCGAGGCGTACCGCGCCGTGCGACAAAACCTGGACGAGGCGGTTTCCACCCTCGATCATGCTCCCGAGGAGGCGCGGAAAGCCGCGGAAGCCGCGGAGTCGCTGGCCCGCCGTACCCGGCCCGAGCGACCGGCACCGCTCCGCCCCGCGCCGCCGCCGCACCCCGAGCCCGCGCCAGAGCTCGAGCCCGAGCCTGTGGCTGAAACACCGCCCGCGCCAGAGGCCGAGCCCGAACCTGTGGCTGAAACACCGCCCGCGCCAGAGCCCGAGCCGGTCCCGCCGCATGTCGAGCCGATCACCGAGCCCGAACCGGCCCCCGCACGGGAGCCGGCGGCCGACCCCGAGCCGGTCGCCGAACCCGAGCCTGTGCCCGCCCGGGAGCCTGGCCCCGAGCCCGAGCCCCTCAATCCCGTGGCGGCCGCGGCGGACGACGTCTTCGCCCGCATTCGTGCCGAGCGCGCTGTCCCCTCGGTCGATTACCTCGAGCGTCGCGACTCGGCGCTCGACCCGCTGGTATCGCCTTTCGTCCGCAAGCTCAAGCGGCGGCTTCAGGACGAGCAGAACGACGTGCTGGACCGGATTCGTAGTGGCAAGGGTCTGCCGTCGCTCGACGAGGCCCTCGGAGCAATCGAACAGCAGACGGCGCGCTATGAGTCGATCGCCGGCGATCCGCTGGAGGCCGCGGCGAACTCCGGCGCCGAATCGGTCGGAGGCGCGGGCAGAACCGAGGCGGTCGCCCCGCTCTGCGCGGGGCTCGCCGCGGAGCTCGCCCGGCCGCTGCGGCGCGGCGTGGGCCGCGCCCTGAACGCGGCCGCCGGCGCTGACGACCAGCAGGCAGTGGCCGACGGTGTTGGCGCGGCTTACCGGGAGTGGCGTTCCACGCGGCTCGAGAACCTGGTGACCGAGCACCTCGCGGCGGCCTATGTCGCCGGGGTTCACGGCGCATCGGCCGGCGACCTGGTCTGGGTTTTCGATGACGGTGGTGATCCGTGCCCGGATTGCGAAGACAACGCGCTCGCCGGTCCGACGTCGCCCAAGGAGCCGTTTCCGACGGGTCAACTGCTCCCGCCGGCACACCCCGGCTGCCGCTGCCTGCTCGCACCGGCCGAGGCTGGTGCCTAGTACCGACTAGCCACACCTAGGCTGCGCGCCGATGAGAATGCCGACCGACCTGCCGCGTCGGCGAAGGGGAGCGGCCTCCCCGAAGGGACGAGTCGGCCTGATCGCCATCATCGGGATCC
Source organism: Acidimicrobiales bacterium (assembly GCA_035526705.1). GTDB lineage: Bacteria > Actinomycetota > Acidimicrobiia > Acidimicrobiales > JAHWKP01 > JAHWKP01. The sequence continues at coordinate 43,710 of DATLBX010000123.1, forward strand.
TGTTCCTGCTTCTCACCTCGCTGCGCGGGTTGGCCGTGTTCTGGACCGACTACCTGTGGTTCCAGGAGGTCGAGTTCGAGTCGGTTTGGCGAGGCGTGCTCGGAGCGAAGGTCTTTTTGTTCTTTGTGTTCACGGGCGCCTTCTTCGCCATGGTGTGGGCCAACCTCGTGATTGCCGACCGTCTTGCGCCGAAGGGTCCGAGTCGGCTCGACGATGTGGTCGCGCGTTACCGGGACGTGGTCGGCAGCCGAGCGGGGATGATCCGTCTGGGGGTGGCGCTGCTGCTGGCGCTCATGGTCGGCGGCGGCGCCGCCTCGCAATGGCAGAACTGGTTGCTGTTCCGTAACGGGGTGGACTTCGGCACCGCGGACGCGCAGTTCGACCGCGACGTCGGCTTCTACGTCTTCCGGTTGCCCTTCATTTCCTTCCTGGTCAACTGGCTGTTCCTGGCGTTACTGACTACGGCCCTGGTTGCGCTCGCGGCGCATTACCTGAATGGCGGGATCCGCGTTCAGGGAATCGCGCCGCGCGTCACCAGCGCGGTCAAGGCCCATCTGTCGGTGCTCCTCGGGTTCATGGCTGTGGTGAAGGCGGTGGGGTACTACTTCCAGCGCTTCGAGCTCAACTTCTCCACGCGGGGGGTTGTGCACGGTGCGGCCTTCACCGACGTCCACGCCCAGTTGCCGGCGATCAATCTCCTGCTGTTCATTTCCTTGGCCGCGGCCGTGCTCTTCCTCGTCAATATTCGCCGGCAGGGCTGGGTACTTCCCGTCCTCGCGGTCGGGCTGTGGGCGTTCATCTCCATCGTCGTCGGCACGCTCTATCCCGCGTTCGTGCAGAAGTTTCGGGTGGAGCCGAACGAGCCGCAGCGGGAACGGCCCTACATCGAGCGGAACATCGCCGCGACCCGGGAGGCGATGGGCATCGGGGCCATCAAGCTCACCGACTTCGCGTACAAGGAGAACCTGAACGCCTCGGCCATAGCGGCGAATCAGGAGACGGTCGACAACCTGCGCCTCTGGGACCCGCAGTTCGTGCGCCAGACCTACCAACGCCTGCAGGAGTTCCGCGGGTACTACCGCTTCAACGATCTCGACGTCGACCGCTACGCGGTGGACGGGCGCCAGACGCCGACACTGGTGTCGGCCCGCGAGCTCGACACCGGGGAGCTGCCGACGCAGTCATGGGTGAATCAGCACCTTCAGTACACGCATGGATTCGGCTCGATCCTCTCGCCGGCCAACACCGCGACGCAGGACGGCAAGCCCAATTTCCTGGTCAGCGACGTACCGCCGCGGGGTAAGCCCGAGATCACTCAGCCGCGCATCTATTACGGCGAAGCGACCAACGAATACGCGGTCGTACGCACCGAGCAGCCAGAGATCGACTTCGTCCGCACTCAGGGCGGGGGAGACGAAACCACGACCTACAACGGCACTGGTGGGGTGGAGCTCTCCTCGGTCTTCCGCCGCGGCGCGCTCGCGCTGCGATTCGGCGAGATCAACTTCCTCACTTCGGGTCTGCTGACTCCGGAGTCCCGCGCCATCTTCCGCCGCAACATTCACGAGCGGGTAGAGGCAGCGGCGCCATTCCTCCGCTACGACGGCGACCCCTATCCGGTGATCCATAAGGGTCGCACCGTGTGGATTCAGGACGCGTACACCGTGACCGACCGCTACCCAATGGCCCAACGGGGTTCCGGCGACCGGCTGCCCGAGCAGTCCGGTCTGCACGTGCCTTTCAACTACGTGCGGAACTCCGTCAAGGTCGTCACCGACGCGTACACGGGCGACATGACCTTCTACATAGTGGATGCGGACGACCCGATCATCCAGACGTACTCGAGGATCTTCCCGGATCTCTTCACCCCGGGCGAGAAAGTGGACGACGAGTTGCGCGCCCACTTCCGCTACCCCGAGGATCTCTTCAAGGTGCAGACGTCGGCGATCGGCCGCTACCACATCACCGATCCGCTCGAGTTCTACAACGCGGGTGACGCGTGGAACGTGGCCCAGGACCCCGGATCCGGATCGCCGGAGTTCGCGTCGACGACGGTGCCCGCCGGCCCGGCCGGCGGCCCGGTGCCCGTCCTGCCCACCACCCTCGAGGCTCGCATGGACCCGACGTACTTGTTGATGCGACTGCCGGGGGAGGAGCGCGCCAGTTTCTTGATCATGCAGCCGATGGTCCCGGCCTCCGGAGCCGACCGGCAGCGAAACCTCACTGCATTCGTCGTGGCCAAGAGCGACCCGACCGATTACGGCGAGCTCGAGGCATTTGTGATGCCCACGGGCGAATTGATCGACGGGCCTTCGCTCGCCGACGCGCGGGCCAGTGCGGAACCTTCCATCGCACAGGAGATTTCATTGTTGGACCAGCGGGGTTCGCGGGTGCTGATGGGCAACATGCTGCTCGTGCCGGTCGGCGAATCCTTGCTGTACATGCGGCCGGTCTATGTGACCTCGCAGCGCACCCAGCTCCCCGAGTTGCAGCGCATCATCGTCGTTTACGGCGGCAAGGCAGTAATGAGGCCGACCCTGACGGCGGCCATGGCCGCGCTCTTCGGCGGCGCGCCGGATAAGCCGGCGGCCGACCCGGGGTCCGGCGCGACTCCGGCGGACTCCGATGTCGCTGCGTTGCTGGCCCGGGCGGAGCAACTGTTCAACGACGCCGACGCCGCCCTGCGCGCCGGCGACCTCGCGACATACCAGGCCAAGATCAAGGAAGGCGTCGAGTTGGTCCGCCAAGCCCGCGCCGGCTCGGACCAGGCTCCACCTCCGTCCACCACCACGACGGCCAAGCCCACCTCCGCCTGACTTCTCGAGGCCATACCGGCGGTATCCACGCATCGGGTGGCTCTGCCCCGCCGGATTCCGCCGGCGGAGCGACTGCTAATCTCATCGGCGCGACGCGGGGTAGAGCAGTCTGGTAGCTCGTCGGGCTCATAACCCGGAGGTCGTGGGTTCAAATCCCACCCCCGCCACCATTTGAACATGGTCTGAAGGGAGGGTGCGCAGGCACCGTCCCTTCAGGCCTTCATCAGCGGCCCCCACATCAGCGGCGGGAGCGATCGATCGCATCGAGCACGATGTCCAGCCGCGGGCGGGTCAACGGAAAGACGCCGAGCTGGACATGGTCCACCTCCTGCGCCGACCAGGCCGCGAGGGCCTCCGCGATAGCTGCGGCATCCAAAGCGATCGACCGGTCCGCGACCCGACCGTCGTCGTCCAATTCACCGACGCTGACCCCGACGGCAACGCCGACGGCTGGCGAGGAGCCGCCACGCTCGCCACACGCGGCTACGAAAGCAGCCCGTTTGCGGCTGAACTCCGCGCCGGGCAGTCCGTACCAGGCCGTTTGCCAGATGTCGGCGTGCTGGGCCGCTAGGCCGAGCATCTTCGGGCGTTCCGCCGCGACGAGGACCGGGACGGCACGTTCCGGCGGCGGTAGGAGGGTGGCGTCC
>DATLBX010000124.1:0-8401 GCA_035526705.1 Acidimicrobiales bacterium
CCCATCAGCTCGTGCTGGCTTGTTGGAGTGCGGCAGTGACGCCGGCGCACCTCCCGGGCATCGGCGCCCAACTCCCCAAAGCGGCCCCCGCCATGTCGAAGATCGCAACTCAAATGCGAAAAGCGTTCGCCGCCTGACGCCCGCCTGCTGAAACACCGTTGCCGGCGCCGGCGGTCGGTGATACCTTGTGGTTCTATGCATAACGCTTCGAGCTAATGGAAGGGAGCCCATGCATATCGACAAGGACCTCGTCGCGGCTTCGGCAACGCCGCTCGTGTTGGCGATACTCGCCAGCGGGGAGAGCTACGGGTACGCGATCTTGAAGCGCGTCCGTGAGCTCTCGGACGGAGAACTCGACTGGACCGACGGGATGCTCTATCCGCTGCTCCACAGGCTGAGCCGCCTCGGTTACGTCACGACGGAGTGGCGTAGTCCGCCCGAAGGTCGTCGCCGTCGGTACTACGCGATAACCGACGACGGCCGCGCCGCGCTCGCTGAACACCGACGCCAGTGGCTGACCGTGACGCGCGCTTTGGGCGACGTCCTGCGGGGCTCGAGCCGTCTGACCCTCGCCGTAGGAATGGCATGAGCGCGGAAGCCACGGAGTCACAAATCGCGGAATGGCGGACGTACGTAGCGGACGCAGCTGCCGTCAACGGTCACGACGTCGAGGAGTTGGAGACACACCTGCGCGACCAAATCGCCGAGCTGAACGCCGCGGGTCTCGCCGCAGACGAAGCCTTCCTGATCGCCGTAAAGCGCATGGGCGATCTCGACACCTTGTCGCGGGAGTTCGCGCGCGAGCACAGAGGACGCCTCTGGAAGCAGCTCGTGCTCAGGAGCGATGACGAAGCGGCGACGGCTGCGGCTGGGTGGTTCGAGGCGCTCGTCTTCGCTCTGGCCGCTGGTCTGGCGATCCAGGTGGTCCGCTTGAGCGCAGACTTCCCCGACGGAGCGCCGTCGTGGCTGATGCGGAATCTCGGCCTCTTCGTTCTCCCCTTCCTCGCCGGATACTTCGCCCGCCGGCGTCAGCTGGAGCCTCGGGCATGGTTGGTGGCCGCGGCTCCGATCGCCGGTCTCGCACTAGCAGTAAACCTCTTCCCCTACTCCGTTGATTCCGTGACCGAGGTCCTCGTCGCGGTCCACCTCCCCGTTTTGCTCTGGTTCCTCGTCGCCTATCCCTACATGCGCGGCTCGATCGGCTCGCATGAGCGGCGAATGGACTTCGTCCGCTTCACCGGCGAGTGGGCTATCTATTACGCCCTGATCGCGCTGGGGGGTGGAGTCCTGCTCGGGCTGACCGCTCTGATCCTCGAGCCGCTCGGGCCCAACGTGGCCGAATCGGTCATCGAGTGGGTGCTCCCTTCAGGCGCGGCGGGAGCGGTGATCGTGGCGGCATGGCTGGTCGAGTCAAAACAACGAGTCGTGGAGAACATGGCGCCGGTACTGACGACGCTCTTCACTCCCCTGTTCGCTTTGATGCTCCCCGTCGCAGCCGTCACCTATGCCGTCTCCGGCGTCGCGGGGGACTTCGACCGTGAGTTGCTCGGTGTCTTCGACGCGCTGCTCGTTGTCGTCCTGGGGCTGGTCCTGTACGCGATGTCAGCCCGCGAACCCGCCCGCCCGCCCGGGTTCATGGACCACGTTCAGCTGGTCGCCATCGTGAGCGCCCTGGCGCTCGATTTGATGGTGTTGGGCGCGATGGTCGCCCGTATAGGTGACCTCGGATTCACACCGAACCGCATCGCAGCACTCGGGCTGAATCTGGTTCTGCTCATCAACCTCGCGAGGACCGTCTGGCTCTCGGTGGGGTTCCTGCGAGGGCGGCTGCCGTTCCATCGCCTCGAACGCTGGCAGACCTCCTACCTACCGGTCTTCGCGCTCTGGGTCGCAATCGTCGTGGTGGGGCTTCCTCTGATGTTCGCCTTCAATTAGGCGAACTCGTCCTAACCCGAAGGCGTCACCACGGGCTTGAGGGCGTTGATCAGCTGATCCTCGGTGGGCTCGTTGACGAACGTCTTGTCGCCCTTCTGGAAGGCCGCGATGTACGGGCACTCCTTGTTTCTGGCCTCGATGTGCGCCTCGTGCTTCAGCTCGCCAGTCGCAGCCGCGTAGACCTTGAGGTCGTAGTCGGAGTCGACCAGTTCGAGCTTGATGGCCGCTCCGTCGTCCTCGAAGTCGCAGACGATCCCGGTCGGGATCTCTTTCACTCGATCGTTGCAGGCGATGAGCTGGGTCTTTTGAAGATCGGCGTTGTCCTCGTAGTCGGTGTCCTGCTCGACTTTCCAACCGGCCGGCAACTCCTGGGACGATTCGACGAAGCCCTCGCCGCGGAAGTCGTCGAAGAACATGAGCGGGTGAGGTCCGGGGCCGCCCTCGTAGGCGGCGACCCCCTTGAACCCGACCTGCGTGGTGCAGACGCGGTCGAAGTCGCCGGGAAACGCGGGAACGTCGACCTCGGGCTCGGTCGCGCTGGTGGTGGTGGCCGCGGGCTTGTCGTCGCCGCCGGCCGCGACGTCGTCGTCTCCCCCGCCGCCTCCGCAGGCCGCAAGGCTGATGGCCAACAGCAGAACCGTTAGTCGAAAGCTCTTCATCGCCGCGGCAGCGTAGCGGCGGCGCCAGGCCGGGACCCGGCCCGGTCAGTACCGGCGACGCCCCTTCTTGTAGGGGGTGAAGGTCGCGGGTTCCTCGTTGCCGATCCAGTCCCCATCGGCGAGACGGCGCCGGCTGCACTCGATGTCGAAGCTCAGCCAGCGCGACAGCTGCGGATGAGTTGGGTGCTGCCACAGACCGTAAGGCCCGCGCAACGTCTCGAGGTAGGCGATGAGATCCCGGACCCGGCGGTCGTCGGCCGATACCCCGCAGCGTGAGGCGAGGTCGAGCATGAATGCGGGATCGTGCGTGACATAGAAGGTGAAGCCTCCGCTGGCGCGCTCGAGACCCACGAGGCGCGACATTTCCCAGCCGAGGGTTGCCTCGTCGTGGGTCTCACGCGCGAGGAGGTGGTCAACGCCCAGGCGCGCCGCTTCTGACCGGTTCCGCTCGGGGTGCAGCGCGAAACAGGCGACTGCGCCGGTTGTCGTCGAGCGGCAGCCCATTCCTCGGACCAGCTTTCGGTACTCCGGGTCGCCCGAGCCCGTGTTTCCGGAGCGGAAGTCGAACCCGTAGCTCTCCCGGTGCGAGCCGGTCCAGGATCCATCGTCGAGGCGTTGGCCGAGGAGCCATTCGAAAGCGCGCTCGGCGCGAGGGTCGGTGGCGAACCCGGCGGCGGCCACACCGCGTAGGGGCAAGAGCGTCCGCATGGTCAGCACGGTGTAGGGCTCGGCACTGAACGCATCGGTCGGCGGCGCGGCGCCGCGGCGGCGCTTGGTGCCGGGAGTCGGGGGCCCGCCCGCGGGCGGCTGCCAGGATCCGTCAGGCTGCTGGTGGTCGAAGATCGCCTCCACGGCCTCGGCCACCGCGGGTCCCGCATAGCCCAGGTACGCAAGTTGACACAGGACATAGCCGGCTGCGTAAGGGTCACCACGATTGGCGTCGAGCCGGGCAATGAGCGAGCGGATCTGGTCGCCGGCCAGGGCTTCCGCTTTCCAGGCGATGACCTCCGCGTCGTCCTCGCCCACACCGTCGAGTTCCACCGCCGTTCTCCACCGCAGCACTGGCGAAGGGTCGCCGTACAGCAGGGCGGTCACGCCAGCGCCTCCAGCAGATAAGGCGCGGTCAGCGTGTCGGCGTTGGCGAGCTGCTCAGGTGTGCCCTCGAAGATGATCCGACCGCCGTCGGGTCCCGCACCGGGACCAAGCTCGATGAGCCAGTCGCAGGTCGACAGCAGCAGCGGATCGTGTTCGACCACTAAAACCGTGTTGCCGGCGTCGACCACGGCCCCGAGCGCATTTGCGAGCACGCCCACGTCGGTCATCTGGAGACCGACGGTCGGCTCGTCGAGGATGTAGAGCGCGGTGGCTTTGGTGCGCCGGCCGAGCTCTTTGGCGAGCTTGAGCCGCTGGGCTTCGCCGCCGGACAGGCTCCAGCCCGGTTGGCGGACGACCAAGTACCCGATGCCGAGGGCGAGCGCAGCATCGCCCACCCGGCGAATCGCGTCGACGTCGCCCCATTCCTCGACCAATTCGGCAATGGTGAGGCCTTCGATCTGGGCGAGAGTGCGGCCGCGCTCGACCAAGGTGGCAACCTCGCGGCGGTAGCCCGTACCCTCGCAGGCGTCGCATGTCTGCGTGACCGATGGCAGGAACCACATCCCTTCCTGCAGGCCCCCCTTGCCTCGGCAGGCGTCACAGCCATACACGAGGTCCTTGATTGTGATGCCGTTCTCGCTGAGCGTCTCACTCGCGGCGAACTGCTTCCGCACGGCGTCGACCAACCCGAGGAACATCCCAGGTGAGGTAATCGCGGCGCGGGATTGGTCGGCGGCGATCGTGCGAGGCGGTGCTCCCGAAATGCTGTCGCAGTCGCCGCGTTCGAGCCGGATCACTCCGGCGCCTGGTACGCCCCGCTTCGGCGGCGCCAGTGCCAGGCCGATCGTGTCGACCACCAGCGATGACTTCCCCGACCCCGACACGCCGCACACACCGACCTGGACGCCGAGCGGGATGCGGACGTCGATCTCGTGGAGGTTGTTCTCACGGGCGCCAGCGATGTGCATCCACTCGGTCGGTGTGCGGCGACTCTCGCGGCGGGCGATTGTGCTGCGCCCCTCGAGCACGGCGCGAGTAACCGACTGGTCGCTCCCGACGTCGATGACACGCCCACCAGCACCTCCTGCCCCAGGGCCGATCTCGATGACGTCGTCGGCGGCCCGGATGAACGTCGGATCGTGCTCGACGGCGATAACCGTGTTGCCGGAATCGCGCAGCTCCGTCAGCGTGCGGGCCAGCGCATCCACCTCGCTCGGATGGAGGCCCCGCGAGGGCTCGTCCAGCAAGACGGTCATGTCGACCAGCCCGGCGCCGAGTACCGATGCCAGCTTGATCCGCTGCGCCTCGCCGGAAGAGAGCGTCCATGTCGTCCGGTCGAGGTGGATGTAACCGAGACCGACGGAACCCAGGAACCGAAGGCGGTGCAGCGCCGCGGCGCGGGCGTCGGCCGCCAGGGCGTCGGCGGGTTCGTCGATCGAGGTGATGACTGCTTCCAGATCGGCCAAGGGAGCTGAGAACAGGTCGGGCCGGTCCCGACCGGCGAGCCGCATGACCAGATAAGGGGCGCGCAGTCCGGCGCCGTCGCATTTGGGGCAGGGAAACGTTTCGATGTCCTCGCCGCCCGTGGGCGAGAGCCTGGCCCAGTAATTCAGCCCGACGAAGGCGGTGCGGTCGAACTCGTTCCTGCCTCCCTCCTCGCCGAACAGGAAGGCCTGCCGTGCGGCGTCGCTCATCTCGGTCCACGGCGTCGTGCGGGGGTCGAACTCGTGGCGATCGGCGAAGGCCTTCAGCGCTGCCCAACCCCCGGTGTTCTCATCGCACAGGTAGCGGACCAGTCCGCCCGAGCCGAGCGATTGGCCGATCTGCAGGCCGGCGCCCACGCCGCCGAAGCAGCCCCCGCAGAGGGACTTCTCCGGCGCAAGTACGACCTTTTCCGGCCGCAACCGCCGGTCGAAGCCCCGACCGAGACATTCCGTGCAGATCGATGTCGGGGAGCCGACGATGTGCCGCGGCTCGATCGGCACTCCTTTGGCCCCGCAGTCGACGCAGGTCCACGAGGCTTCCGGCAGCTTCGAGTCGCGATTGACGTTCGGTCCGCCGCATTCGAGACACGTCCGCTCGCCGGCCCGGGCCATGACGATGCCGAGGAGACGGTCGAGTTCGCTCGCCCTTCCGACACTCGAGCGCGCCGCAGCACCGTGATCGGCGATCGTGCTCGACGCGTCGATGACCATCGTGGGCCCCAGCCCGCTGAGCGAGTCGACCGGCGCCTCCGGGCCCTCCCGCACCGACTGGCGCTCGTAGACCGACAAGCACTCGAGCAGTCGTCGGGATGCCTCGGCTGCAACAACGTCGTGCACCAACGACGACTTCCCGGAACCCGATACGCCGGTGACGACCGTGAAACGGTTCTTGCGAAAGTCGACGTTGACACCCCGCAGGTTGTGGGCCCGGGCACCTCGGACCTCGATCGCGTCCGCGGAACGTCGATGGCGGCGCGGCTTCGACCGGGGCACCACCCGCGGCCGGGCTTCGGCAGCAGGCACCCCGCAATGCATGAGGTTTCCCCCGTCGGGGCCGCCTCCGGGGCCGAGGTCGATGCGCCAGTCCCCCGCGGCGATGATCTCGGACTGGTGCTCGACGACCACCACCGTGCAGCCGTTGTCGGTCAGACGCGTGAGCACATCCACGAGTCGACCGAGGTCGCTGGGGTGCAGACCAGTGGTCGGCTCGTCCAGCAACACGAGGTCGCCCGGCTTGGCCCTGGTCACTTCGCGGGTCAGCCGCACGCGTTGGGCCTCTCCGCCCGAGAGGCTCGGCGAGGGCTGGCCCAAGGTCAGGTAGCCCAGTCCCACTTCGATCAGCGTGTCGAGGATGCGGGTGACTGCCTTGTGCTCTGCAAACAGCGTGCGCGCCTCGTCGACGCTGCAGTCCAGGACATCCGCAATCGACAACCCGGACCAAGTCGCGTCGAGAATCTCGGGCCGGTAGCGCCGGCCCTCGCACGTCTCGCACGGCACCCATGCCGACACCACGAACCGCACCGCCAGTTCGACCGCTCCCGCCCCGTCACACGCAGGACATGCGCCCTCATCGCGGTTGAAGGTGAACTCGGAGGCCGATCGTCCGGTTTCGCCCGCGAACACGTCGCGGATCCGATCGAACACCTTGGTATAGGTGGCCGGGTTGGAGCGAGGGTTGTTCCCCAGCGGGGACTGATCGACCGCTATGGCCCGCACGACCGGCGCGTCGAAGGTGGTGCAGCCCACGGCCGCCCCTTCGCGCACTGACGCCAGTAGGACGTCACGCGCCAGCGTGGTCTTCCCGGCGCCTGACGGGCCGGTTATGACCGAGAGAGATCCCATCGGGATCTCGCAGTCGATGCCCCGCAGGTTGCGCAGGTCAGCGCCGGTGATGCGAATCCGATCCTCGGCGGGCGGGCGGCGGATCTTGCGGTGTTTGCCGACACGAGCGCGTGTCGTTGCGGAAAAGCCACGGCCGGATGCGGTGTCGGCCTGCCAAAGTGCCGCGGGTGGGCCCTGGAAGACCAGCTGTCCACCAGCGCTTCCGCCACCCGGGCCGATCTCGACGACGTCGTCTGCCATGGCGATGGCAACCGGATCGTGCTCGACCATCAGCACCGGTCCCGGTAAAGAAGCGATGGCATCGAGCAGCCGTTTGAGGTCGCTGTGGTGGAGACCGATGGTCGGCTCGTCCAGGACGTGCAGCAGGTCTTCGAGTCGCCCCGCCAACACGACCGCGAGACGGGTGCGTTGCGCCTCGCCCCGCGACAAGCTCGGCATAGGGCGGTCGAGCGCGAGATGCCCGAGCCCCAGGGTCTCGAGTGGACGAAGTCGCCTGTGCAACTCGTCCCGCAGGCGACGGGCGCGCCCCTCGGCCAATTCCTCTACGAACTCGAGGACCTCGCTCACCGACCGGGCCATCAGCTCAGGCAGAGCCAATCCCGCGACGCGGTGGGACGAGGTATCGGGACCGCCAGGCCGAAACGCCGAAGGCTCGAGCGGCCGGACCCACACTCCGCAGGCTGGACAGATCGGCGCGCGCAAGAGAGGCGTGCGGCCGAGCCGGACCTCGTGGCTGCCGAGTCCGTCGGCGCGTTCCAACGTGGAGCGCACTTCGGCGGCAGAGGCACCCGCCTCGAGTGTGGCGACCTTGACCACCACGTCGTGCGGGGCGGCGGCATCTAGTCGGGGCACCCGACCCGACCGGTCGGCGGCCCAGGGTTTGCCGTCGACCGTGACGCGGCCGAACTTGCCGCGCAGCCCCTTCAGGAGTCGGGCGTGGCTGCCGGCGAGGCCACGCACCACGGCGACCTCGACGTCCAGGTTGTCTTCGCGCTCGAGGAGCTTGAGGGCGATTGCGAGCCGTTCTTCACGCGACACGGAGCGGACGGGCAGGCCGCAGTGGGGACACGACACGTCAGCGAAGCGCGCGTAGAGAATTCGGAGGAAGGGGTGCGCGCCAACGGACGTGGCCACAAGGGATGCCGGATTGACGTTGAGCACGTTCTGGGCAACCGCGACCGCCGGCCCCAGCCCCTCCAGACGTCGGACGTGCGGGGACGGAAGGCGGACTCGATTACGACCTAGCGCCAGCGACTCGACGAACCGCCGATGCGCCTCGGCGTAGACCACGTCGAAGACCAGCGACGACTTCCCCGACCCCGACACACCGACCACGGCCGTGAGGCCCGGCCCGAATGTGACGTCGACGTTGCGCAGGTTGTGCTC
>DATLBX010000125.1:0-49501 GCA_035526705.1 Acidimicrobiales bacterium
ATCATGGCGATGGCGAACTTGCGGTCTTCAGGCCTGTGCGACGGGTTCTTGTCCACGTAGCCGGCCATACCGAGAGCGACCAGAGCCACGCCCGGCACGGTGACGCCGGCGACCATGGGGTGGAACATCGTCAGCAGTTCCTGCAGCCCGAGGAAGTACCAGGGCGCCTTCGACGGGTTGGGCGTCTGGTTGAAGTTCGCCAAGCCGAGCAGCGGCGCGTTGACAAACGCCGAGAACACCAGCAAGAAGGCGGTCATCGCCAGGGAGGCGACCAGCTCCCCGACGAGGAGGTGCGGCCACACGTGCACCTTGTCCGACGGCGTTGCCTTGACGTCCTGGATCGAACCTGCCTTGACGACGGTCAGCAGGCGCTGGGTGTGACCGGCGGGACCTGCCGCGGCGATCGACTGCGGCGCGGTGGCCACCGCGGTTGCCGTGGTGGCGACCTGGCCCGTCAGCAGCCCCGCGGGAATGCGCTCCCCGTCGTCACCGGTCGCGGCGGCGGCACCGTCCGCGGGCGCGGCAGATCCGCCCTCGAGCGCAGCCCGTCGCTCGCGCGACCGCTGCAGGAGGTGTTCGGGGACCTCAGCCATTACAGGGGGCCACTGAGTCCGCCGTCTTTGCGGACTCGCCAGAAGTGGATCGCCATGAAGATGACGATCACGAACGGGAACATGAGCACATGCAGGACGTACCAGCGCAACAGGGTGTCGGAGCCGATCTCCAAACTCCCGAGGAGCACGAACCTGACTTGGGAACCGAAGACAGGGCTGTACCCCATCATGTTGGTTCCGACGGTGACGGCCCAGAGCGCGAGCTGGTCCCACGGAAGCAGGTAACCGGTGAAGGAGAGCAGCAGCGTGAGCAGCAGCAGGATCACGCCGATCACCCAGTTGAACTCCCGGGGCGGCTTGTAGGCACCGTGGTAGAAGACGCGCGCCATGTGCAGGAACACCGAGATCACCATCAGGTGCGCGGCCCAGCGGTGCATATTTCGCACGAGTAGACCGAAGGTCACCGATGTCTCGAGCGTGGCGATATCGCTCCATGCTGCGGCGGCGGTCGGTCGGTAGAAGAACATCAGAAAGATGCCCGTCACGGTCAGCAGGATGAAAAGGAAGAAGGAGAGGCCGCCGAGGCAGAGGGTGTAGCTGACCTTCACCGCGTGGCGCTTCACCTTGACGGGGTGCAGGTGGTACAGCACCGAGTTCATGATCACGTAAGACCGGTTTCTCGGGCTGTCGGTGTAGCCCTTTCGGAAGATCGAGCCCGGGCGGAAAATCGAGGTCCACAGCTGGGACCCGTGAAGCGACTCCATCCGCTCCGAGACCTTCTCGCGGGCCTTCACCAGAGGGTTGGGACGGCCGTGTCCGTTGCCGTTGCCGTTCCCATTTCCGGTGCCGATGCGTCGTGCCATCTCTAGAACCTCATGCCGTAGGCGAAGCCATGTTTGTAGTCGCGCTGGTGGGCGTCGCCTTCACGCGCCGCTACGCCCGCCTTGCCGAGGATGATGACGCCGGTCGGGCACCGGTCCACACACAGCGCGCAGCGCGTGCACACGTCCTCGTCGACCACGAACACGACCTTGTCGTCCGGGTCGACGCCGGGCTGGTCGGTGTTGGTGGCTTCCGCGACGGTTTCCGGCGCCAGCATGTGAATGCACTTCCAGGGGCAGATGTCGACACACCCCTCGCAGAGGATGCACTCGGACTGGTCGATGTGCAGGAAGGTCTTGGGCTTCACCGAGCGGTTGAGCTCGTCGGTCGAGACCTCCGCGAGGATGTATTCGCCAGGGAACGCGGGAAGCGGCGGGTTGGCGTCGGTCTTGGCCATCAGCTGTCCGCTCCGGTGAGCTGCGGGACTTCCTTCTCGCCGACGCGCCCGGGCTCCTGGCCCTTGTGCTGGACCTTCGTCCGGACCAGCATCGGACGGCCGAAGGCCGACTCCTTGACCTCGCTGCTCCCGGGCTTGGCTTTACCCCGCGCTTGCCACCAGAGCCATATCTTCACGTGCGCCACCAGGGCGACGATGTAGATGTTCGACGCGATGATGTCGCGCAGCGCCTCCTTCGGCACGAGGATCCGGCCGCGACCGAAGAACTGGATGCCGTTGTCGCCGAAGAAGAACTGGTCCTTCCGCCAGGCGAGCTCGTTGTCGGCCCACAACAGCCACTGGTTGGGCACGATCCCGTATACGAGGACCATCATCGCGGTCACGAAAACCGCGGCGACGATGGCTTCGGCCCAGGTCAGCGGAGTGCCGGGGGCGCGGCGCTTGGCGACGAGAAAGAGGATGCCGAAGAAAATCGCGGCGACGACCAGCGAGGTGACGAAAGCGACCATGGGTTACGCGACGCTCGGCGCGCTCGGAGGCTGGAGGCCTCTTCCCAGGGTTCTCATGCTCGGTCGCATCGCGCCCTCTTCCTGGACTTCGTGAAAGTTCTCACATGCTACCTCAGCCACGGCTGGCACAGGTCTCCGCCAGCACCGCATCGGTCTAGCACCTGCGTTCATGGCTGTTCGCGCAGGCCGTCGCGCCGGAGCATGCTCACTCATAGCTAGTGTCGGCTCGCCATGGCTGAGGTACCCGAACATCTCCTCCAGCGCTCCCGCGAACGACGCGCCGCGCTCGAGGGTGGCCCGGCCCCCGAACCTTCTGCGCCGGTAGCGGCATCAGCCGCGGCACCGGCCTCGGCCACGGGAGGCGTACCGGCCCCTGCGGTGGCTGCGGCTGCGCCGGCGGTTGCCGCGCCTCCGCCCCCGCCCCGAGCTCGGCCGAGCGCCAGCCGCGTTCCGGTGTGGGTCATCCCCGCCCTCGTCGCGCTTCCGCTGTGGGGATTTCTCTACCTCGGGATCTTCGGCGAGCGGGGGGCAGAAGGAGAGGCCGCGGTCAGCGGTGCCCAGGTCTACTCGACTAACTGCGCCAGCTGCCACGGAGCAAGCGGCGGCGGCGGCGTGGGGCCGTCGCTCAAGGGCGGGACCGCGGCGGAGACCTTCCCGGACGAGGCCGCCCACATCGACTGGGTGAAGACGGGATCCCAGCCCTACGCCGGCAAGCCCTACGGAGCCACCGGCAAGATCGCCAGCGGCGGCATGCCCGGCTTCGAGGGCTCGTTGTCCGAAGAAGAGATCCAGGCCGTCGTCAAGTACGAGCGCGAAAGTCTCTAAGTCTCTGGCTCCTCCGCCTTCGGCCCGCCGCGTGCGGCGGGCACCCACCCCGTCGCGCGGGTGGAAGGTGGGAGAGACAAACCGTCACGGGTGAGTGAATCTCGCGTGGTTGATGTACTGGTAGTTGGCGGCGGGCCGTCGGGGGCCGCATGCGCGGCTCACCTGGCCGCAGCCGGGCACGAAGTGCTCGTCGTCGAGAAGAAGAAGTTCCCCCGCGAAAAGACGTGCGGCGACGGTCTGACGCCGCGCGCGATGCACGAGCTCGACCTGCTCGGTATTGGTGACGACGTCGAGCGAATCGGACACCGCTTCACCGGTCTCCGCTCCATCGCGTTCGGGCGGACCTTGGAATTGGAGTGGCCCACCCACCCCGACTTCCCGAGCCACGGCGTGGTTGTGACGCGCCATGATCTGGACGCGTTGGTCGCCGGGGCCGCGGAGAAGGCGGGCGCGGCCATCTGGCAGGAGGCCGAGGCGCTCACCCCCGTCGTGCACGACGGCCTGGTCACCGGCGCGCAGGTGCGCCGCGGGGGCCCGACTGGCGAGTCGCTCGAGGTGTCGGCGCGCTTCGTCGTCGTCGCCGATGGCGCCAACTCCAGGTTCGGCCGCGCCCTTGGCACGGAGCGCGACCGCGCCTACCCGCAGGGCATGGCGATCCGCGGCTATTTCGATTCACCGCGGCATGACGAGCCGATGATCGAATCGCACCTGGACATTCGCGACAGGTCAGGCAACGTCTTGCCCGGCTACGGCTGGATCTTCCCGGTGGGCGACGGGCGAGTCAACGTCGGCGTGGGGTTGTTGTCGACGTTCTCGCACTGGAAGGACGTCAACACGTCGCATCTGATGGAAGCGTTCGTCGCGCAAGCACCGGAGTCCTGGGACATCCGACCGGAGACGGCTTGCGGCCCGCCGACCGGAGGCCGTCTGCCGATGGGACTCTCGGTGGGTCCGCGAGTCGGGCCGACGTGGTTGGCGATAGGCGACGCAGGCGGCGCGATCAACCCCTTCAACGGCGAGGGGATCGCGTACGCGTACGAGTCGGGGCGGCTCGCCGCCGAAGCGCTCGACGAGGCACTCCGCAACGACGACGGGCTCGCGCTCCAGGGCTACGAGCGACGCATCCAGGCGGCGTGGGGTCGTTACTTCAAGGTGGCGAGAGCGTTCGTGCGCATCATCGGAAATCCCGAGGCCATGCGGCTGCTCGTCTCGACGGGCATGCACAGCCGAACCCTGATGGAGTGGGTGCTGCGGATCATGGCCAACATCCTCCGACCCGACGAGGTGGGCCCCGCCGAAGCCGCCTACCGCGCCGTCGCCACGTTGGCGCGGCTAGCTCCGGGGGACTAGCCGAACAGGTTGCTGAGCACGTAACCGACCACCAGCAAAGTGCCTGTCGCCAGGTGCAACACGATGTTGTCCTGCATGAAGGACATGAGGGCGTAGGGCTGGTCGTAGTGGGCCAGTAGTCCCCGCCGCACCTTGAAGACCAGCGGTGCAGGCAGCAACGCGATCAGGGTCCACACCGGAGTTACGTCGGCGGCCACGTTCGCGACGAGCACGAGGAACGCCAGGACGGCGAGCGCCGTGTAGGTCGCGATGACGCGCCGCTTGGGCCAGCGCACGATGAGCGTTCGCTTGCCCACCGCAGCGTCACCAACCCGGTCCGGCACCTGGTTCACGTAGAGGATCAGCGCCACGAAGATCGCCACCGGGATCGAGGCCAGAACCGGTTCCCAACTCCACGTCCGAGCGACGGCGAGATAGGTGCCCACTGCCATGACCGGTCCAAAACCGAGCGCCGTCACGGGCTCTCCGAGGCCGCGGTGCACCAGGCGGAATGGCGGCGCGCTGTAGACGAGGGACAACACCACTCCCACGACACCGACCCAAAGGAGAGTCCACGTGCGAGTTGCGGCCAGCGCGAGCCCGATGAGGCCGGCCACCGCGTAAAAAACGATCGAAGCTCGGATCATCGCGGCGCGCGATACCAAGCCGTACTGGATGACCCTGGATCCCCCACTGAACATCGTCGGAGTGACGTTCGCTTCGTCGGCGCCGTTGGCGTCGTCGAACACGTCGTTGGCGATGTTGAGACCGAGATGCACCGCGCATGCGCCCACCATGGCCAGTAGGAACCAGCCCCAATGAAAGGCGCCGTCGCGCGCCGCAACCGCACCGCCGAGCGCGACCGGAGCGATGGTGGCAGTGAGAAAAGGGAGGCGGGTGGCGAGGAAGAAGGTCCAGAAGCGCGAGAGCCGTACTTGGGCGCCCAACCCGGCGAGGTAGGTGCGGGCCTGAGGAACGTTCCGCTCGGCGTATTCGAAGAAAGGGGTCTCGGCTTCGTCCCAACCGGTGGCCCGC
Organism: Acidimicrobiales bacterium; assembly: GCA_035526705.1. GTDB lineage: Bacteria > Actinomycetota > Acidimicrobiia > Acidimicrobiales > JAHWKP01 > JAHWKP01. The sequence goes on from DATLBX010000125.1 coordinate 5,532, forward strand.
GTCGCGACGAGGCGGAGGTTCTCGCCGTCGCGCTCCGAGTTGCCCCACAGGTTGATGTAGCGGCGTTCGTCGTATCCCACGCCGCGCTGCGGCCGGATGTGACTGAAGGTCACGCAGACCTCAGCGCCTTGCGGCGGTCGGGCCTCGGGTGACAGCGGTCCGATCACCACGCTCGCCGCGGAGGGATCCGACTGGAATGACGCGCCGACGCTGTTGGGGTAGCCGTCGCCCCCCACCCACGACAGCACGGCGTGGCTGTACGACTGCGAGCGACGAACCGCCTCGGTGGTCGTGAGGGAGCTCATCGGCCGGCCTCCGTCAATTCGAATACCTGCGGGGCGGATTCGGCACGGCCGTCGGGCCAGTACAGGACCTTGCGTGGCTCGATCCGGATGATGGAGCGCTCGAAGAACAGGGGGATCCCGAAGCGCTTCTTGACGAACGAGTCGATGATGGGCTCCTTCTTCCGCCACAGGGGCAACAACTCTTCCCAGCCGGAGTGCGGGTCCTCCTCGAGGATCTCCGCGTCGCCCTGCACGGTCACCCGACCGAACGGCTCGACGGGCACGGCGATCGGGTCGGTCAGCGAGAAGCACACCTTCGGATTGGCCTTGATGTGCTCCAACTTCTTGGAGAAGAGCGCGGCGGACGTGAGGTAGATGTAGCGCCCGTCGTACAGAGGGATCAGCGGGTAGGTGATTGGCCGGCCAGCCGAGTTGACGACGGTCAGCTCCCCGACCAGCGCCGCATCGAACAGCTTCTCGACTTCAAGGGGCAGAACTCCGCTCATGGATCGAAAGTAGCCCGGCGCGGCGGGGTCAGCGGCTGAGCTGGCCAGGAGTGCGAGGCGGTCCCGTCGCGCGCACCGAGAACGACCGACTGCGCCTCACTCGATCTCAGCCGGCTTCGGCGCCGCTGTCGGTTTGGCGTTGGTTGTAGAACGACAGCACCTGCAGTTCTATGGCCAGATCGACCTTGCGGACCGAAACGTTCTCGGGGACAGTCAGGATCGTCGGAGCAAAGTTCAGGATCGAACTCACCCCCGCCGCCACGAGGCGGTCCGCGACGTCCTGCGCCACCGCGGCCGGCGTGGCGATGATTCCGATCGCGGGAGAGGACTCCGCGACGATCTCGCTGAGGTCCTCCAATGGACGGACCTTTATGCCGGCGACCACCTCGCCGACCTTCGCGGGGTCCGTATCGACCAGCCCCACGATCTCGAAGCCGCGGGCGCCGAAGCCGCGATAGTTCGCAAGGGCGTGTCCGAGATTCCCCAACCCGACAATGACTACGGGCCAGTCCTGCGTGAGACCCAACTCCCGCCGGATCTCGAACAACAGGCCCTCCACGTCGTACCCAACGCCGCGCGTCCCGTACGACCCGACGAACGACAGGTCCTTTCGGACCTTCGCAGCATTGACCCCCGCCCGCTCAGCCAGACGCTCCGACGAGATCGTGGGTTCCTTAGCCTCCGCGGCCTCCACCAGGGCCCGTAGATAAAGAGGAAGGCGATTGACGGTGGCCTCGGGAATGCGGCGCTGGTCCGAGGCCATGAGCCGATGGTAGGGGGCTACTCCACCGTGACGTGTGGCAGGGCGCGACGCAGGCGGCGGCGGTACCGGGCGCCGACGCGACGAGGCAGTGTCAGCCGCTCCAGGTTGGTGAGGCCCTGCAGATGCCCCAGACCCGGGCCGCGGACCTCGGTGCCCCACAGCTGAAGCAACCGCATCTCCACCAAGCCGGACAGGGAAGCCAATCCCGAGTCGGTGACGCGGGTGTTGCCCAGCCCCAGATGACGGAGCTCCGATAAGCGGCCCACAAGCGCCATCCCCTGGTCGCCGACACGCGTGTCCCACAGCGAGAGGGTCTCGAGCTTCTCGAGGCCCTGGAGGTGCACCATCCCGGCGTCGGTCACCCGGGTACCGGAGAGGTCGAGCACCTGCAGCCCCCGCATTCCCTGGAGATTGGCCAGCTGCGCGTCGTCCACGCCGGTTCGCTCACAGTGCAAGCCCCACAAACCGTTCGGCGCGAGCCGCTGCAACGGCGCGAGATCGCTGCGGCCGTCCACCGCGAGGTTGTACCGGGGAGTTCCGTCCTCGCCCGGCAGGGTCGTTCCCACCGTTCCCATCCAGTAGCGGAACCCGTTGCCGATGAGCAACGCGGGAGCCCGTCGGGCCGAGCGGGCACGGCGCAAACGGGTACCGGTGCCTCCTGTAGCCGTCGCCATGGCGAGCGCGTCGTCGTACTCGGCCCGGAGGCGCTCGTCCCGGAGAATGTTCCAAGCCGCGTTGAGGGCCGCCATGGCTCGCGAGGCCTCGTGCAACACGGGATCCGAGGAGCCGGCGTGAGCATCGGGGTGATAGGCCCGCGCCTTGCGGTAGTAGGCGCGCTTGATGTCGTCCTGGACGGCCTCGGGGCTGATGCCCAACACGTCGTAGTGCGTCGTCATGCCAACCCGATGATCGCCCTGGCCGCGACGTCAGGACATGTGCGCCGCGACAGCACGCGTGGGCCCTGACCTTTCACCTCACCAATCTAAGTTGGTCCCTGGATGCTTGAGGGGGCGCTGGCAGTGGGGGCGACACTGATCGCGCTGGCCGCGACGTTGTCGACCTTCGACCGCTGGCTCAGGCGGCGGCGGCCTTACGAGGTCGCCTGGTCGACGGCTTTCGCCCTGTTCACCATCGCCTCCGGCGCGCTCGCGGTTGGGGCAGGCGTGGGCTGGACCGAGCCCACCTTCCGGATCTTCTATCTCTTCGGGGCGATTCTCAACGTTCCGGTACTTGCCGCGGGCACCCTGATGCTGCATGGCACGGAGAGCACCCGGCGCCGGACCGTTGTGTGGGTGACGCTGTTCAGCGCCTTCGCCTTGGGGGTCGTCGTGACGGCGCCCTTGACGTCCCCGTTGCCCATCGACCGATTGGCGCGTGGGTCTGAAGTCCTACCGATCATGCCGAGGCTGCTAGCGGCGGTCGCGTCTGGTGTTGCCACGCTGATCGTCGTGGGTGGGGCGCTGCGGTCGGCCGGGCGATTCCGCTCCGTCTCAGGGGGTGGGCGGCGCGCCGGAGCGAATTTGCTCATCGCCGCCGGGGTGCTGATAACCGGAGCGAGCGGTCTGGCCAACAGCCTGCTCGGCGACATGGGCGCCTTCGCCCTCTTCCTCGCCGTGGGAGTTGCGGTGATCTTCGTCGGCTACCTGGTCAGTACTACCGGCAGCGGCCGCGGGGACATCACGCCCGGCGCAGCAGCAGCGTCACCTCTTGACGATTCGAATACAGATGTTGAGCTGCCTCCGTCTCATAGTGCGGCGTCAGCCGGCTGACGAATTCGCCGAGCACTTCGCGCGGTCGGCTTCGGCCCGCCAACTTCAGGGTCGTCACCCCGCGGGCATTCCCGCGCAGCCAGGGGTGCACCTGCACCAAGACCTCCGCGGCGAGCGGCGGATCGACGTTCATGTCGTTGACCACCCAATCGAACTGCGCTCCGTCGTAGCTCAACGATTCGGCTCGGGCCTTCAGATGCTCGACTCCGTCCAGCGCAGTCACACGCGGATCGAGGTCCCCGGGGTCGACGGCAGTCACGCGTGCTCCGGCGCGGGCGAGCACCCACGACCACCCGCCCGGGCTCGCGCCTACGTCCAGCACATCCGCCCCCATCAGGTCGGAGCGGAGCTGCCACAGATCGATCGCCTCCTCGAGCTTGTGCTCGGCGCGACATATTTCGGGCGTGGCCGCGTAACGCCGGTGCTGGGGAATGAGGATTCGCTTGTTCAGAGCAGCCGGGGAAACGCCGGCATATGCGGTCGACCCGCCCAGGTAGATCGACAGGACTTGCTCGGGCTGGTCGAGCTCCACCGACGCGCCCGCCTGTTCGATCGGCGCGCCGATGGCGATCTCGACGTCGCGCGTCGTGTACGCAGCGCCCGAGTGCGCCGCGCCACCGGAGTGTGCGCCCCGGCGGCATTGCACGGCAAACTTGCCGCGAATCACCGCGGCCATCGACGCTGTCGCGTCGACCAGCATGCCCACGTCGCCCGAGGTTCCCTCGATGCGAATGGCTCGGTCGCCGGGCGCCACGTGCTGCACGAAGATCGAGTCGCGAATCAGGCCCTGATCTTCGGACGGACAATCGATCACGGTCACCGAGCGGTCCGGACGCTCGACTTCGGTGAGGGCACCGAATGCCGCTTCTGCCTCGGCGAGGGCGGCCCGGCGAAAGCGTGGGTGATGCGTGAGAACCAGTGTCACCTACTGGATGCTCTCGACCCAACGTCCTTGCGCAGGAGCTTTCCCGAGGACGCGTGCGGAAGCTCGTCGACGACTTCGATCTCGGCCGGACACTTGTAACGGGCCAATTGCCGGGCGCAATGCGCGGTGAGGTCGACGGGTCCCACCTCGGAGTCTCCGACAACGACGTAGGCCTTGACGCGCTCACCTGTCCGTGGGTCCGGGCATCCGATGACCGCGGCATCCAGTACGGACGGGTGGGCCTTCAGGACTTCCTCCACCTCGGTGGGAAACACGTTGAAGCCCGAAACGATGATCAGGTCCTTCGCTCGATCGACGAGCCAAATTTCGCCGTCGTCGTCGACCACGCCGACGTCTCCCGTCCGCAGCCAGCCGCCGGGAGCGAGCGCCGCCGACGTCGCCTTCGGGTCTTCCCAGTATCCGGCAAACACGTTGGGACCTTTGACCCAGATCTCGCCGGGATCGCCCTCGAGCGCGTCGTCACCGTCCTCGTCGACGAGACGCACCTCCAACCCGGGCAACGGGACGCCGACCGAACCGGGTTTGGCCGGCTGGTCGAGCAGCGACGACGTCACCACCGGAGAGGCCTCGGTCAGTCCGTACCCCTCGCGGAGGGGGATGCCGAAGTGCTCCTCGAATGATCGGGCCGCTTCCGCGGCCAGCGGAGCGGCACCTGACACGGCGAGGCGGACCTTGGCAAAAGTGGTGGCGCTTACGGAAGCCGCTGCGGAAACCCAGGCCCCGAACATCGGTGGAGCGCCGGCGAGGAGAGTCACTCCGTGGCGGCCGATGTCCGCGGCCGCCGCCACGGGCTCGAAGTGCTCGCGCAATACGACGCAGCCGCCGGCGTGGAGAGTCAACCCGAGTACGACGTTCAGACCGAAGATGTGGAACAACGGCAGGACTCCGAAGGCGACGTCGTCGGACTGGACCTCACGGCCCGGGTGTCTCTGGATTTGATCCAGGTTCGCCAGCAGGTTGCCATGCGTGAGCATGGCGGCCTTCGGTGCTCCTGCGGTGCCAGAGGTGAACACGAGGACGGCGAGGTCCGAAGAGCTGCTCTGGCCGAGGCCGAGGCGATCCCCGCCAATGTCGGAGAGTGCGGTCGCGCCTTCGACCTGCGCGCCGTCAGCGGCGATCACGGTACCGACCTCCAGGCGCGATATCGCCGCGGCGGCAGCCGGACCGACGATCACGAACGTCGTGGTGACAGAGCGCAACTCGCGCGCCAGCTCAGCCTCGGGGCTGCTCGGGTTGCACAAAACCGCGACCGCGCCCAGCCCCACCACCGCTAGATAGGAGGTGACGAACGATGGGGTATTTCCAGTAACGATGGCGACTCGGTCGCCGGGCTCGACTCCCATCGCGGCCAGCCCGCCCCGCAACGACTCCACCCGCTCGCGCAGCTCCCCATAGGTGATCTTCGTGTCGTCAGGGGCTATCAACGCGGTCGCGCCGTCGGGATGCCCCTCGATGATGGTGGCGATGTTCATTGCCGGGTGTTAGGCGCCGTACTTGGCCAGCCGGCCTGCACACGCCAGCGCAATCGGCATCAGATCCTTGGTTGGTCTCACGCCCAGCGCGCCGCCACGACACCACCGCTCGCCGAACCGCGTGGCGTCGTCGCGCCCGACGCGCTCCGCCCAGATCAAGGCGGGCACCGGATGCCACGAGTGGGCGGCCATCTGCGTGGGAGTCGAGTGGTCGCCGGTGACGACTATGACGTCGGGGTTCAGGTCGCGAAGGGCAGGAATCGCGGCGTCGAGGACCTCGATGGCCGCGATCTTCGCGGGGCGATCTCCGTCCTCCCCCGCCGAGTCGGTGCCCTTGTGGTGGACGAAGAAGTAGTCGAACCGATCCCAGTTCTCGCGCAGGGCGGCAATCTGTGCGTCCAGGTCGTTGGGACGGGGCAGCACCTCCATCCCCACCAGTCGCGCGATCCCCCGGTACATGGGATAGATGGCCACCGACGCAGGGCTGAGGCCGTAACGCTCCTGCATGCTCGGAAGCGCCCGATGCGAGTCGAAGCCGCGGAGAAGAAGGACGTTCGCCAGCGGGTGATCCGCCAGAAGAGCTCGGACTTGTTCGTCGAGCTGGGCCACCACTTCAGCGGTGCGTTCGGCGCTGCCGTGCAAGGCGACCGGCACGCGAGGCTCAGCGCCGACTACCTGGGGGTCGGTGTCGGCCACCCCGGGATCCAGCCCGTCGCCTCGGAGCACGACGAGAACACGGTGCTGGGCCTCATGCACGAACTCGACCTCGACGCCCTCGATCTTGACCCCGGCGGTGAGCGTGGCGACAACTGCGGACGCCTCCGCGTCGGGGAGCCGGCCAGCGCGCCGATCGGTGATGCGGCCCGCGGCGTCGAGAGTGGCGAGGTTCCCGCGTGCGGCTACGTCGCCCGGGTCGAGCTTCACTTCGAGTCCGGCGGCGGAGAGAACCCCGCGCCCCAACTCGAACTCATGTGGGTCGTAACCGAAAAGTCCCAGGTGGCCCGGTCCGCTGCCGGGTGTGATTCCGGGGCCGACGGGCTCGACCAGACCAACTGCACCCTCCGCGGCGAGGGCGTCGAGATTTGGAGTCGCCGCTTCCTCGAGTTCGGTGCCGTACTTCGAATCGGCGTAGCCACCCAGACCATCCATGACCACGAGGACGATTCGCGTTTCGGCCGGTTGGGCGAGCGCCGCCAGATCGAGTGACATCGACGTCAGGCTATGGCTCCATTGCCTTCGACTGGGCACCCGACCCAGCCGCTGCGGCGCGTGCGGCCCCACCCACGCCCGCGCTTGTCTCCGGCGGGAGCGCCTGGCGGCCACCGTTCAGGCGGCGGGCTCCACCTCCTCGGGCACCGGGGTGGGTCGAAGACCAACTGACTCGAGCCGCTTGGCGAACGTGATCGCGTCAGCCACCGCCCAACAGCCGGGGTCGTTGTTGAAGTAGGCGAACACGTCTTCGGTCGCATCGAAGAGCCCGGCCAGTCGCTCCGCCCAATGTCCCAGGGCCCGCTCGCCGTAATGGGGCCAGGGCCGGGCCGTGCCCTCGTGGAACCGGACGTAGCCCCAGTCGGCGGTGCGCCATACCGGTCCAAGGGGCCGCGACTTGCGATCGGCCATACACCACGCCGCGTTGAACTCCGACAGGAGGGCGGCCGTTGAATCGGTGAACCACGTGTCGTGGCGAAACTCGACCGTCACGCGCATGCCGGACGGAAAGCGGGCCAGCGTGTCGCGAAGTCGCGCGTGGTCGACTTGGAGATTCGGCGGGAGCTGAACCAGGACCGGGCCGAGCCGCGAGCCGAGCGGCTTCGCCGCATCCAGGAAGCGCTGCACCGGCTCGGCCGGATCCTTCAACCGCAGAATGTGGGTGAGGTAGCGACTCGCCTTGACGGCGTAGACGAATCCGTCGGGAACGCGGGCGCGCCAGTCGCCAAAAGTTTCAGGCTTGGGCAACCGGTAGAAGGTGTTGTTGACCTCGACGGTCGCAAAGTGCGACGCGTAGTGCTCGAGCCAACGGGCCTGAGCAAGCTTTTCGGGGTAGAACCGGCCGCGCCAGTCCTTGTACTGCCAGCCAGAGGTGCCGACCCAGACCGCCATGTCTGGGTCCTACCCAGACCGGCGGTCAGGTCCCCCCGGAAGAGCTAACGGCCGGTGGGCCGTCCCGCGCGGCGGGGGCGCTGCGTTCGGGGGCCGCGTGCCGGACGGGCGGAGTGCCCGCCGTCCCGGGCGGTACGGCCTTCCTGGCCGCGGGCCGCCGTACGGCCGTGTCCGCTTCCGGCTGCAGAGCGACCGTGTCCTTCGGGTCCGCGGGTCGCGGTGCGACCGTTGGTGGCGCCGCGACGGGCGTAGCCGCCACTGGACTTCGGACCACCTTGGCCGCGCTGGGGCCGGCCCGTCTTGCGGCCGGTGGCCTTCGGCATGTTCGCGGGTTCGGGGCCGACTTCGAAGCCGAGCTGCTTTTTCAAGGTGCGGACCTGCGCGTGGGTCGAGCTGGTCACCAAGGAGATCACGAGACCGTCGGCACCAGCGCGGCCGGTGCGGCCGGAGCGGTGGATGTAGTCCTTGGAGTCTGCGGGCGGGTCGAAGTGCACAACGCATCCCACGTCGTCGACGTGAATGCCCCGGGCCGCAACGTCGGTGGCGACGAGTGCCTCGACAGCGCCGCTCTTGAACGAGGCCAAGGCACGGTCGCGCTGAGCCTGCGAGCGGTTGCCATGGATAGCGACGGCGCGCACACCGACTCGCGTCAGCTGCTGTGCGATTCGATCCGCGCCGTGCTTGGTGCGGCAGAAGATGGCGGCCGAGCCGTGCTCGCGGATGAGCTCCGCGGTGAGGTCGACGCGGCTGTGCTGGTCGGTGTCGATGAACCGGTGCTCGGTGCGGTCCACTTCGGCCGCGTCGGCCACGATCTCGCAACGCACCGGGTCCTTCTGGTAGTTGCGAATCAGCACGTCGACATCGCCGTCGAGCGTGGCGGAGAACAACAGCGTCTGGCGGTTGGGACGGACCTTGTCGAGGATCCGACGCACCTCGGGAAGGAATCCCATGTCGGCCATGCGGTCCGCTTCGTCAATGACGACGAAGTCGGTCTCGCTGAGGTCGATGGCACCGCGGTCCATCAGGTCCTTGAGACGACCGGGGCATGCGACGACCACGTCGGCGCCCCGTCGCAGGGCCCGCACCTGGGGCTCCATGCCTACGCCGCCGTAAACGGCTACCGCCGACTTGCCGCGCAAGCGCAACAGGGGGCGAAGCTCCATCTCGATCTGCGACGCGAGTTCGCGGGTCGGGGCGAGCACAAGGGCGCGAGGCTTACGGGGCTTGGCCCGACCGACTCGCGCCACCAGCGGAATGCCGAAGGCGAAGGTCTTGCCGGAGCCCGTGGGCGCCTTGCCGCATACGTCGCGGCCTTCGAGCGCGCCGGGCAAAGCCGAGGCTTGGATCGGGAAGGGGTTCTCGATGCCGCGCTTGCGAAGGTTCGCGGCGATGTCTTCAGGTACGCCGAGATCGGCGAAAGTGGGCTGCATTGTCTGCTCCATGTAGGTCTGTAGCCGCGCAGGCACGGCCAGTACTTCGGGAGCGACGAGCCCGTTCGGTTACCTCCCGTACGTCCTAGGACGTAGTGCTGAAGTCGCAAAACCAGCAGGAGGGTAAGCCGGACGAGAATTTGCTTCGAACGGCTTCACCGGAGTCATCCGGCGTCTAATCAGGGTAACAGGCCTAAACGGCGGCGCTGACCTCTTCGACCTTCGCTTGGCCGTCCGCGGAGTGGCCGGGGCGACGGGCGGCCAGCTTCTTGGCGATCTTGCCGAGTCGTTCGATTCGATTGAGCAGCGCAGCGCGCGCCTTCTCCGCTTCGTCGGTCAGGCCGGTCAGCTCCTCGACCTTCCAGTGACGCAGCACGACCGGGATCAGGATCTGATCGTGGTGGATGGCGAGGTCGTAGATCTCCGCCGCGGCTATCGCCGCCGCATGCTTTGCGAACCCGGGAATACCGCCGCCGGGCATCTCGAAGTTGCGCACCTGGCGCTCGATCGCGATCACGGTGCCCGACGGATCGAGTTCGAGGGCGGCGGTGACGAGGTCGCGGTAGATCATGAAATGCAGGTTCTCGTCCGCGGCGACACGAGCCATGACCGTGTATCCGACCGGGTCGTCGAGCACCTTGCCGGTGTTGCGGTGGGAGATGCGGGTCGCAAGTTCCTGAAGCGCGACATATACGAGGCCGTCCGCGACGCTTTCGGGTTGGGGCACCTGCCCCAGCGCAACTTGGGACATCCGCGCCCGCTCCAGCTCGATCGGATCGATGGCATCGCTGACCGTGATGTAGTCGCGAATGACGATCGAGTGACGCATTTCTTCGGCGGTCCAACGACGGGACCACTCATCCCACGCCTCGGAACGGAAGACCCTGTTGATGGTCTCGAAGTAGTACGGCAGGTTGTCTTCGGTCAGCAGATTCACGAAGAGAGCGCTCCGCACCGCGTCGGGCAGGGGCATCGCCTCGCCCGTCCATTCCGCTTCCACGTCGAGGTCCGCACCCCGCGCCCACGGAACCAACTTGTGGGGGAACCACTCCTTGGTCATGTTGAGGTGGCGGTCGAAAAGCGTTCCGAGCGCCGGTGCCAATTCCTCGAGCACCGCAGCGTCTTCCATCACTCCAGCCTACGGGGCCGCTCGCCCGCGGCGCACCGGCCTAGGGGAGGCGGGTTTGGGCCCGGCCTCCCATTCGCATCCAGCCGATGGAGCCGTCAGCCCGGCGGACGAAGTCGAGGGGCAGTCCGGCCAGCGGCCCCTCGTCGGCGATGAACTTGAGGCCGCCGATGGGGCGGACGCTCATGGGCTTCGGGAAGTGGTCCACGATCTCCGGGTTCTTCTTCAAGACCTCTGGAAGCGGCGCCCATTCGAGGTTGAGACGGGTGCCATCGCGGCTGATGTCGATGGTCCCGTAGGAGTAGTAGCTGTACTGACCGGCAAGCTCGTCGAGCGACTCTGCGGGTAGTTCCTGGGTCTCAGGGTTGGTCCGCTCGAGTCCCAGCAGTTCCTGCAGTGCCCACTTGGTGAGCTTGCGGTGCACGAGCTTGCCTTCGTCACCGCCGTTGGTCAGGACCGTGACCGCGAAGCCGCGCTCCGGGACCATCAGGAACGCGGAGGTCTGGCCGTGCATCGTGCCCCCATGCGCAACTGTGCGCACGCCGTCGATGTCGTCGAGCAGCCATGAGACTCCGACGTGCGAAGCCATCGTCGCCGCCTCCGCCAGCGGTTGCTGCATAAAGGTGACGGTCTCCTGGGAGAGCACCGACTTCCCTTCCGGATGCTGACCGAGGTGGAACTGCGCGTAGAGCATCTGGTCAGCCGCGCTCGAGACAACCCCTCCGGAGGGCCCGGTGGCGCGTCCCTGCGCCCACGGTCTCACGACCTTCAAGTTGCCGTCCTTGTCCTTCACATGTCCGAGCGCGAACTTCTGCGTCATGATCTGTTCGGGGAAGTAGAAGGAGCGCTCCATGCCGAGCGGGTTCATGACTCCCTCGGTTACCGCGTCCTCGAAGGTCTTCTTGGTGACCCTCTCGATGATGTGGCCGAGCACGGAGAACGCGGAGTTGTTGTAGGACCAGACCGTTCCGAGGGGTGAGAGCTGCGGAACTTCTTTGAGGATTCCGATCCGCTTGCGGAGAGCGTCGTCGCCGCGTTCTACCTTGCGACGACCTCTGCGCGGCGGGCCGCCCCAATCGCCCATCCATCCGGAGGTGTGGGTGACGAGGTGACGGATGGTGACGTTCTGCGTGGTCTCCTCATCGGGGACCTTGAAATTCGGCAGGAACTCCAGGACCTTGTCGTCGAGGCTTACCTTGCCCTCCTCGACCAGCTGCATCAGCTTCGTCGCGGCGAACGTCTTGGACGTCGAGCCGATCTGGAAGAGCGTGTCGCCGTCGACGGGCACGCCGTACTCATTGTTGGTGAGTCCGAAGCCGAAGGAATGGTTCTCGTCGTCGATCCGGATCCCGACACTCGCGCCCGTGACGTCGAACTCCTCGAGGGCCGCATCGGCGACAGGGGCGAGCTTCTTCCGCAGGTCAGCTGAGTTCATGCCTCGAGGCTAGGTAGCCGGCGGGCGCAGCTATCTGAGCCGCGGCGCCAAACCCAACGGGGCCATTCGTCCCCGCCGACAACCTGCGGAGACGGTTCTTGCTACTGCGGGTACGGCTCGCACTGGGGTAGGCGGACCACGGGCTTGCCGTTTTCGAAGCCGATCTTGCCCGGGATGCATGTCGCTCCTGCTGGGGCGCTCATGGCGAGGAGAGAAACCAGTAAGACGACGGTGGCTGTCAGTCGCTTGAACATGGCCGGGATCCTAGGCAGCAACGCATTCGGCGCGCTGGCAGGATGGCCACTGATCGCCGGCAGCGACCGGCTCCTACGGAGAGGTGACGTATGCCGGTCGTGCTCGTACATGGGGTTCCCGAAACAACCGCCGTGTGGGACCTCCTCGCGCCGCAAATCGAATCCCCGGTTGTCGCGTTGGGACTGCCGGGATTCGGAAACCCGCGTCCACCAGGCTTCTCCTCGACCATGGACGAGTACGCCCGGTGGCTCGAGGACGAATTGACGGCACTGGACGGTCCGATCGACCTCGTCGGACACGATTGGGGCGGCATCCTCACCTATCGGTTGGTCACGACCAGGCCGGGACGGGTGCGCAGCTGGGTGAGCGACGCGGTCCGAGCAGGCGAACCGGGCTTCGAGTGGCACGACCTCGGGAAGGTGTGGCAGACACCGGGTGAGGGAGAGAAGTTCTGGAATGACCTGCGGGCTGATCCCGCCGCCGGCGCGGCGTTGTTGAACGCGTTCGGCGTGCCGGAGGAACAGGCCACCATCTTTGCGAACACGCTCGACGAAGAGATGACCGACTCGATCCTCAAGCTCTACCGGTCCGCCACCGACATCCCCGGCGACTGGGGACCCGGTTCCAACCCGACTGACCCCGGAATGGTGATCGGCGCGGATAGCGATCCGTTGGTCAGCGCGTCGAGTAGTCAGCGCGCCGCGGAAAGGATCGGGGCGCAGGTCGCCATCCTCGAAGGGGCCGGACATTGGTGGCCTTTGGACTCCGCGAAAGCCGCGGCCGAAGCCCTCCAGAAGTTCTGGGCAACCCTCCCCGACTGACGATGGCGCCCAAGGCCAAGCCGAAGTCCTTCACCGCGACGATCGCCGAAGGAGCGAAGCCAGGGCCGATCGCAGTTCCGTTCGATCCGGATGAGGTCTGGGGCCCGAAGTCGGAGCATCGGGTTTGCGGCACGATCGGTGAATACGGATGGCGAGGCTCCGTCCATCGCACCGACAGCGGGTTCGCGATCTCGCCGGGCCCTGCCTGGTGGCGCGACTGCGACGTGCCGCGTGAATCCGAGGTCCAGGTTGTGCTCCGGCCGGAAGGCCCGCAACGAGACGACCTCGCCCCCGACTTCGCGGCCGCCCTGGAAGCCGAGCCCGTCGCGGGCGAGTTCTTCGACGCCCTGGCGCAGTTCTATACAAAGGCCTATCTCCGCTACATCGACGCGACGAAGCGCAGCCCTGAACTGAGGGCGGAGCGAATCGAGGAAGTGGTCGGCCTGCTCAAGGACGGGATGAAAGAGCGACACCGCTGATGCCCTTCTCGCGGCCTATGCCACCGCTGTCGGCTGACCACGGCGGTCGACGCCGGCTGCGGCCTGCCAGGCTCGGTTTATGCGGCCGCGCCGCAGCACGTTTCCGTCGATCAACGCGGTGAGCACCGCCCTGGCGCATTGGTGACGCAGGTCCACTCGCCGCGGCTGTTTCCGCACCGCCAACCATGTCTTCAACGCCGGCAGGCCGACGGTGCGGTACACGAATGGCTGCACCATCGTGTCGAACATGCCGACGATCCCAAGAGGGACAACCCAGCGAACTGCGGCGCGGTCGCTCCAGGTTGCGCGGCGGTAGTGCTCGCCGACGGTGGTGCGGGCAAAGGCGAGATGGCGGGCCTCTTCCATGCGGTGGTAGCGACTCACATCGCGCACGAACGGGTCGGTGTCGGGGTGTTCGGCGGCCAGCTTCTGAAAGAGGTCGGGAATCTCTTCTCCGGCCAGGACAAACGCGTCGAGCGTGGCTGGCCGGCGCAGCAGCGACGGAAGCAGCCGGGAACGGACGCGCACCGCGAGCCTGGACTCGAACGGGTTGCGCTGCGTCGGGTGAAGTTGTTCGAGCAGCCGCACGAACAGACGGGAGTGGCGCGTCTCCTCACCGATTTCGTGAAGGGCGTAGACAAAACGGGGGTCGGTCACGTCCTGACTCAACGCGAGTTGGTAGGAGAAGCCCGACATCAGCACCGCCTCGAAGAGGATCCCGAACCGCACGATCGACGCCAGCTCCTCGCGGGCCAGAGTCGCACGTTGTTCGGCGGTCAGATCAAGCCCGAGGTCTGCCACCGACAGCAGGTCGTCGGGGAGGACCTGGACTTGCCCCACCGCTCCCGGGACCTCCGTGTCCGGCTCGACGACCCTCCGCAGTGACGCGGCGTTGAGCCGGCGGATTCGTTCCTCGGCCGAGACGGATTCGTTCCGCGCTTTCAGCACAGCCACGGTCCTATCCTTCCCCGCGCGGCCAAGGGAACTCCCTTCACCCGGTCAGCCGGGATCACCCCGCTCTAGATTCAGTCCATGCGCGGCATCCATGACCTCGGCGGGATGCAAGGGTTGGGACCGGTGGAAGTCGAAGAGGACGAGCCCGTCTTCCACGAGCGCTGGGAGGGACGGACCTACGCGCTGACCGGCCCCGCCGTCGGCGCCGCGGGCGGCAACACGCCGATGTGGAGGTACGGAATCGAGCGCATGGATCCGGCCCACTACCTCAGCTCTTCGTACTACGAACACTGGCTCACCAGTGCGGCGACACTTCTGGTCGAGGCGGGCGTGGTGACCCACGACGAACTCGAAGCCCGCGCCGGCAGCTTCCCGCTCTCGCGACCGGCAACTGTCACGGGTGACGACGTACGTCAGCACCTCGTCGATCCCGGGCCGAGCTTCGGGGTGGGCGACCAGGTCAGGGTGCGCGACGTTTCCTTCGCGGGACACACCCGCTGCCCCGGTTACCTCTTCGCCCGGCGAGGCACGATCGTCCGCGTCGGCAATCCTGAGCCCGTGCCCGAGATCGAGGCGCACCGCCGGGAGCGGGTGCTGCAGACGACCTACTGCGTCCGGTTCGAAAGCTTCGAGCTTTGGGGCAAGGACGCCGAGCCCAACGCAGCGGTCAACGTCGATCTCTATGAGGAGTACCTGGAGAGCGTATGAGCGACGACCACGATCACAGGCACGGCGCCGGGCACCAACGGTCCCCGATGACGGACATCGAGCGCCGGGTCCAAGCCTTGGAGGAGCTGCTGATCGAGCGGGGCTTGGTGAAGCCCGAGGTGCTCGACCAGATCGTCGAGACCTATGCCAACGACGTCGGACCGATGAACGGGGCGAAGGTGGTGGCACGCGCCTGGGTCGACGCCGGATTCAAGGCGCGCCTGCTGGCCGGCGGCACGGCTGCGATCGAGGAGCTGGACCTCGGCGGTCCGGAGGGCCGGGACATCGTCGTCGTCGAGAACACCCCGGGAGTTCACAACGTCGTCGTTTGCACCCTCTGCTCCTGTTACCCCTGGCCCGTGCTCGGCCTGCCCCCCACTTGGTACAAGAGCCCGCCGTATCGCGCCCGCATGGTGCGCGAGCCGCGGGCCCTCCTCGCGGAAATGGGATGTGAGGTGCCGCCACAAGTCGAGATCGCGGTGTGGGACTCCAGCGCCGAGCAGCGTTACATGGTGCTGCCGGAGCGGCCATCGGACACCAATGGCAAGTCGGAAGAGGAGCTGGCCGCACTCGTAACTCGAGATTCGATGATCGGCGTCGCCCGCCTGTGAGCGCGTCGATCGACACGATCACCAACATGGAGGGACAAGCCGCTCTTCCCCGCGACAACGGTGAGCTGATCTTCGCCGCACCCTGGGAAGGTCGCTCCCTGGCGATGGCGGTCGCGCTAGTCGACCACCTGGGCTTGGAGTGGGAGGAGTTCCGTCAGCAACTCATCGCCTCCATCGCCGCCGAACCGGAACGTCCTTATTACGAGTCGTGGACCGCGGCCCTCGAGGCGCTCGTTGTCACTCAAGGCCTGACCGACGTCGACGAATTGACACGCCGCGCCGAAGTAGTCGTGCCTCCGGCCTAGGCACTACGTCCCGGCGAGGCGCTCGACCACTGGCGCGAGCTCGTCTACGTCACCGACCATGAACGAGGAGATTCCGAGTCGTTCGCGCAGCTCGACAAACTTCTCGGTTAACCGATCGATCGAGCCGATGAAGAGATGCGGCGAGTCGATCACCTCTTCTACGGTCAACTCGTGGCCCGATTGCTTGCGGAAGAAGTCGACCACCTTCCCGGCTTCACCGTGCAGATCGTCGGTGACTGTCACCGGAACTCCGGAGGGGTAGGCGTTGAACTCCAGTTCCTCGAAACGGTCGCCGGCCGCCGTCCTGACCCACTCCATCTTTTCGACCGTCGCCTCGAAGGTCATGCTGCGCGGATCTGCGGCCCCTTTGAGAAGCCGAGGCGCGAACCCCACGACGTTCGCCTGGCGCGCCGCTAGCTCGAGTGTTCGCCGTCCGCCACCGCCGATGAAGAACGGGGGGTGGGGCCTTTGTACGGGCTTCGGCTGACTGTTGAAGTCGGTGATCGTGTAGTGGTCGCCCGCCAAGCTGTATGCCCCGTCGCCGAAGCAGCCCTTGAGAATGGCGACGGCCTCCGTGAGACGCTCCACGCGTGTCCCGGTTGGGTCGAACGAGAGCCCTGTCGCGTCGTACTCAGGCTTGTTCCACCCGGCGCCGATGGCGATGTCCACTCGGCCCCCAGATAGCACGTCGAGGCTGGCCAGATCCTGCGCCAAGACGGCGGGTTGATGCAGGTCGACGTTGAGCACGAACGGCGCGGCCCGCAGGCTTTCGGTTGCAGCCAGGACCGTCGCCATCGCCGGGATCGGAGACATCTGCATGCCCAAGTGATCCGGAAAGACGAGCCCGCTGTACCCCAGGCCCTCAGCCCGCCGGGCTACTTCGCCGAGCTGCTTGCCGGAATGGCTCCCGCCGGGGTGAGCGAGAAAGCGAAATGGCCGCATCCCCTCAGTCTGTACGCAGAGCAGCGTTGCTGCCTCACCGTTCGCGGCGCGCGGGCCGCGTCAAGAGCCGATCGGTGGACGTCTGGACGAAACCGGCGCCTAGGTAGAGGTCGCGGGCGGCATCGGTTTCGAAGCCGACCTTTAGGCGTCTTGCGCCCTTGCGTGCGAGCCGATCCAAGCCGTTGGTCAGCAACATGCGGGCGAGTCCCCGGCGTTGATACTCGTCCTCCACACGCATCGGTTCGAGGAGTCCGACCAGTGTCGTGGGGTCGAACCAGAACAACGCGTAACCGGCGACCGTGCCATCGGCGTCTTCAACCGCGAGATCGAGCGCGGGATCGTACAAAGAGCACTGTCGCAGCCGCGCCTCGACTACTTCCCCGTTGCGAGCGATCATGGGATGCGGACGATCAGCGCGGGTCAGACGATCGACGATCGCGAACGCATCGACCTGCGCCACCGGTGCACGCTGGTCGGGATCCATCCAGGCCGTGCCCGACAGCTCGTCGGTCATCGCGAATCCACTCTCTATGGCGAGGCGACCCAGTGCCGCGTCCTCCCCGAGCAGGGGCACCTGGAGTGTGCCGCCCCGGTGGGCGGAGTCGGCTGCTTGCAGTGTGGCGGCCCAGACCTCTGCTTCGGCGACGATCGACGGCACGGTGAAGACGTCGACCTGCCATGTCTCGTCCCAGGCCGTAATCCCGGCGGCCGCCACGGGTCCGACGTCGTCGAACCAAACCGGGAGCGCCAGCTCGTCGGTCGCCCGGGGGCGACGCCACCACCACTGCGCGTCGGCGGCCTCCCACATGCCGCGCAGCGGATCTGCCAGGCGGGCGCGCTGCAACACAATGGTCGTCGCGTTCAGTCGCTCGAGACCCCGCAGCATTTCTCGGCGCACGAACACGTCGGCGAGCGTATTGGGGCGCCTTGGCCGCCGACCCGCGATTTAACGGGCCGGCGGCCTGTCGGCATCGCCTCTAGATGTCGTAATAGAGCATGAACTCCCACGGGTGCGGACGGAGGCGCACCGCGTCGATCTCGTTGAGTCGCTTGTAGGAGATCCACGTGTCGATCAGGTCGTCGGTGAACACACCGCCCGCCTTGAGGAAGTCCTGGTCCGCTTCCAGCGCCTCCAGAGCGGCTTCGAGTGAAGCCGGAACCTGGGGGACCTTCGACAACTCCTCCGGCGGCAGGTCGTAGAGGTCCTTGTCGACGGGGGCGGGCGGCTCGATGCGGTTGTGGATCCCGTCGAGACCCGCCATCAACATCGCGGAGAACGCGAGGTAGGGGTTGCACGACGGGTCCGGGCAACGGAACTCCAAGCGCTTCGCCTTCGGACTCTTGGAGTACAGGGGGATCCGCACCGAAGCCGAACGGTTGCGCTGGGAGTAAACGAGGTTGACGGGAGCCTCGTAGCCCGGCACCAGCCTCTTGTACGAGTTGGTCGTGGGGGCGGCGAAGGCGAGGATGGCAGGCGCGTGCGACAGCAGGCCGCCGATGTACCAACGCGCCATGTCGGACAAGCCTGCGTAGCCCGTCTCGTCGTAGAACAGCGGCTCGCCACCCTTCCAGAGAGACTGGTGGGTGTGCATGCCCGAACCGTTGTCCTGGAACAGCGGCTTCGGCATGAACGTCGCCGTCCGACCGTGCGCCAGCGCGACGTTCTTTACGACGTACTTGTAGAGCATCACCTTGTCGGCCATCGACAGCAGCGTGTCGAACCGGATGTCGATCTCGGCCTGGCCGGCGGTGCCGACTTCGTGGTGCTGGATCTCGACCTCGATGCCGAGCCGCTGCATCTGCAGTGCCATCTCACTGCGCAGGTCCTGGAAGTGGTCCATCGGAGGAACGGGGAAGTACCCCTCCTTGTAACGCGGCTTGTGGCCGAGGTTCGGACCCTCGTCGCGGTTCGAGTTCCATGCGCCCTCGACGGAATCCACCGAGTACGACGAGGACCGCTGGTCCTGGTGGAAGCGGACGTCGTCGAAGATGAAGAACTCGGCCTCCGGACCGAAGTACGCGGTGTCGGCCAGGCCGGTCGTCTGCAGGTACTGCTCGGCTTTGCGCGCCACGAAGCGCGGGTCGCGGCTGTAGCTCTCCCCGGTCAACGGGTCCAGCACGAAGCAGTTCATGTTCAGCGTCTTGTGCTGGCGGAACGGATCGATGATCGCCGTGTTGGGGTCCGGCACCAGGATCATGTCGGACTCCTGGATCTCCTGGAACCCCCGGATGGAGGACCCGTCGAAGCCATAGCCCTCTGTGAAGTTGTCCTCGGTCAACTGGCTGACCGGCACCGAGAAGTGCTGCATCAGACCGGGCAGGTCGCAGAACCTGAGGTCGATCATCTCGACTCCCTCGCTTTTCGCGAGGGACAGGACGTCAGCGGGAGTCCGCTCTTCCACCAGTTATCTCCTTGATTGAGCTCGATTCGGGGCCGCGCCGCCACATTGCGTGGGCCGCCCCTGGATGACCCATGGACATTTGCACGCGGGGTTTGCCCCGGGGTTCCGTTCGTGTGAACGGAGTGTGAAGAGGTGCTCCGGCCGGTTTTCCACAGCCCCCGACCAGCCAGACTTGGCGAATGGAAGCCGGCACCGAACGCCAGAACGAGTACGTCCTCCGCACCGTCGAGGAGCGCGGCGTGCGCTTCGTGCAGCTCTGGTTCACCGACGTGCTCGGCGTGCAGAAGGCGGTAAGCATCACCCCCGCGGAGTTGGAGAACGCCTTGGAGGAGGGTCTGACCTTCGACGGGTCGGCCGTCGACGGCTTCAGCCGCGTGCAGGAGTCCGACGTCCTGGCCCGACCCGATGCCCGCACCTTCCAGATCCTGCCCATCGCGGGTGGCGGCCCGGAGGCGACGGGCAACGGGGACGGCGGCCACCAAGTGGCCCGGGTCGTCTGCGATGTCACCAATCTCGACGGCACGCCGTTCGAGGGCGACCCGCGCAACGTCCTGCGCCGCACCGTCGAGCGGGCGCGGGAGAAGGGCTTCTCCTTCTACGCCGCGCCGGAGATCGAGTACTTCTATTTCGCAGACTCCGACGTGCCGGCCGGCGCCACGCCCGTCCCGCTCGACAACGGCTCCTACTTCGAGCTCACCGTCGCGGATCTCGCCGGCGATCTGCGTAAGCGCACCGTCCTCACACTCGAGGAGATGGGCATCCCCGTCGAGTACTCCCAACACGAGGACTCGCCTTCGCAGCACGAAATCGACTTGCGTTACACCGACGCGCTGGCGATGGCCGACAACGTCATGTCTGTGCGCCTTGTAGTGAAGGAAGTCGCCCAGGAGCGCGGCGTGTACGCGACCTTCATGCCGAAGCCGTTGTACGGCTTCCAGGGGTCCGGCATGCACACCCACTTCTCGCTCTTCGAGGGCGACACCAACGCGTTCGCCGACCCCGGCGACCCCTACGGCCTGTCCAAAGTGGGCCGCGGGTTCATCGCCGGCGTGCTGCGCCACGCGCGGGAGATCACTGCGGTCACCAACCAGTGGGTCAACTCCTACAAGCGGCTGGTGCCCGGGTACGAGGCGCCCGTCTACGTCTCGTGGGCGCGCAACAACCGCTCCGCCCTCGTTCGGGTTCCGCCGCACAAACGGGGCAAGCCCGAGTCGACGCGCATCGAATACCGGGCCCCCGACTCGGCCTGTAACCCTTACCTGGCCTTCGCCCTGGTGCTGGCCGCGGGGCTCGACGGCATCGAAGAGGGCTACGAACTGCCGCCCGAGGCTGCGGCGAACCTCTACGAGCTCACTCCGACGGAGCGACTGGCCGAAGGCATCGAGTCTCTGCCGTCGTCGCTCGACGAGGCTGTCGATCTGATGGAGCGCTCGGAGCTCGTCGCCTCCACTCTCGGCGAGCATGTCTTCGAGTGGTTCTTGCGCAACAAGCGAGCTGAGTGGGCCGACTACACCGGCCAGGTGACGAATTACGAGCTGGCCCGCTACCTTCCCCGCCTGTGAGCAGACACATGCCCGAGGCCCAGGCGGGGCTGGTTTAGTGGAGCCGCTCCTGATGTTCCCGGATCCGGCGCCGCCCGAGGTTGCCCAGGCCGCGGACCTGGGGGGCTACCCGTGGAAGCCGGTCAACACCGCAGATGACGCCAACACCGCGGAGCCGGACGACGGCTGGGCGGGTGCCATCGTGTGCGCCGACACGCAACCGTCGGCTGCCTTCGCGCTGTGCCGGGCACTGCGTAAGCGAGAACAACCGCTCCAGCCGTTGATCCTGGTAGTCGACTATCGGCAACTGGCCGACCTGGACCTGCGCGAAGACCTATTCGACGACCTCGTCGTCCTGCCGCTGCGTCCCGGTGAACTCACAGCGCGGCTCAAGCTCTCGTTCTGGCGGGTCGGCCGCGGCACCCGGCCCGAACTGGTGGAGTACGGGCCGCTCGTCCTCAACCTCGAGACCTATCAGGCCGCCGTCGCGGGAAGGCCGCTCGACCTCACCTATATGGAATACGAACTTCTGAAGTTCTTGGCGACGCACCCCGGCAAGGTCTTCACCCGCGAGGTGCTTCTCAGCCGCGTCTGGGGCTACGAGTACTACGGCGGCGCCCGCACGGTCGACGTTCACATTCGGCGGCTCCGCGCCAAGCTCGGCGAGGAGCACGCCCACCTCATTTCGACCGTGCGCAGCGTCGGCTACCGCTTCGGCCAGGGCCGCTGGTAACCCCCACTCTGTACAATTCGCCTGTGGATCCGTTCACCGGGTGGATCGGCATCATGCTGGTCGGAGGCGCATTCGCCGCCGTCAATGCCGTTTGGCAGGAGTACAAAGCCAAGAAGAGGCGCATCCCCGGGGACGCGAAGACACTGTTGGAAGAGCGCTTCGCGAAAGGAGAGATCGGCGAGGAGGAGTTCGCCCGCCGGATGTCGCTGCTCACCTACGGCCCACCGATAGTGCTCCCTCCCTCTTTCCGGGAGGACTGAGCTACCCCTCCGCCGGGTCTACCGATCAGCTGGGTTCAGAGGGCGGGGTGGTTCGCGCCAGTTCTCTCTCGACATCTGCCCATGTCAGCTGCTCATGGTCCGCCGGCGCGCCGGGGTGTTGCACGCGGTAACGCTCCTGTGCCCGCGACCAGCGGAAGAACATCACGACGATCGTTCCCCACAGGACGATGCCGCCTCCGATCTTCATCACTGCCCCCGCGAGCTGCTGGTCTGCGGTCGCGCTTATGCCCCAGATCCGCGGCGCGTTGGCGTACACCGCGTACAACGGCGCCGCGGCGAAAGTGAGGAACGACGCCGGCACCGTGGGGACTATCGACTGGCCGAACAGGTAGACCATCCGCGACGGGTCTCCCAGACGGGGCAGCTCGGCCAGCGGCGAGAGCGCCACCATCCACATGACGAATGAGACGCTCACCAGGATGAAGTGGGCGACGAAGTGCAGGGGCTCGTTCTGCACCGTCAGCGTCACGATGAGGGGGATGTGAGTCAGAACGACCACCGCGTTGAACAACAGCGTGGCGCCCACCGGGTGCATCAGCTTGCCCAGCAGCCTCCGCACGGGGGCGGTGATGCGCCGCAACACCGGCGCCGGCGTGCCGACCAGCATCATCGGCACCGCGACCAGGCTGAATACCAGGTGCTGCGTCATGTGCACGCTGAATAGCCGATCCTCCGCGAGATCGTGCACGGGCCACTGTGAAAAGACAAGGAGCAGCGCGTACCCGGACCACCAGGCGAAGGACTGACGGCGGGTCGGGCTCCCCCACTTGTTGACGGCCCACATCCACCCGAAGGCGAGCGCGATGAAGACGGCCCAGACGTCGGGATGGAGGTGCCAGCCAGGCACCCGTTCAGCCTCCGGGGATGTACGCGCCGAGCGTCGTCAGGTACGCCATGTAAACGGCGATGGCCAGGACTATCCCGGTGACGAAGAGCCGGCGAAGGATGGGCCGGTCGAAGCGCAGGTGCATGAAGAACGCGGCCACGATGAAGAACTTCACCACGGCCAAGAGGATGAGAGTGGTGTTGTTGAGACTGCCGATGTCGACGTAATACAGACCGACTTCGACCGCGGTCATCGCGGCGAGTATCAGGCCGATAATCACGTACTGCTTGTCGCTCGGATGCGGCCGCTCGTGGTGCTCGTCCACCTCCTGACTCTCGTGGGTGGCGGGAGTCGTCGTCATGGGATCAAGTAGATGATCGTGAAGATCACGATCCAGACGACGTCGACGAAGTGCCAGTACAGGCCGGCGATCTCGACCGTTTCGGCGCGATCCTGGCCGAGCTTCCCGCGCATCGACAGGGTCACGAGCGACAACAGCATGATGATCCCCAACGTGACGTGCACGCCGTGGAACCCCGTGAGCACGAAGAAGCTCGAGCCGAAGACGTTGGTCGACAGTGTCAGCCCCTCGCGCACGAAGGCGGTGAACTCATAGATCTGGCCGGCGATGAAACTCGCCCCCAGCAGTGCCGTCGTGGTGAGCCAAATGCGCAGGCGTTTGCCATCGCCGCGCTGGATGGCGGACAGGGCGAGCACCATGGTGACGCTGGACATCAGGAGCACGAACGAGCTGACCGACGTGTAGGGAATGTCGAACAGTTCGCCCGGCTGCGGCGTGTCGGGGTCGCTCTTGCCCTTGTAGAGCAGATATGTGGAGATCAAGGCGCCGAAGAGCAGGCACTCGGAGCCTAGAAACGCCCACATGGCGACCTTCTCGTTGCTGATCCCGGTGTTGGTGACGTGCGCGCCGTGCGAGTCGTGAACGTCGACCGTTTGGGGCGGGACGGGCGGCGCGGGAGTAGTCGTTTCGACGGTGCTCATTCGGACTCTCCACTCCCGGCTTCCGCCGACGCCGACTCCGGCGCTGCGGTCTCGAGGGGGGCGACTCCCGCGGGCACCAGTTCTTGAGGCCCGCCGTCGTCGGAATGGGTCCCGCCGTCACCGTCCGTGCCGGGGAGTCCGTCGTGATCGTCGTGGCCGCCCGGCTCGGCTGACGGTTCGAGCCCCCACGCGTAGATGCCACCGATGACGGTGATGGCGCCCAGGATGGCCACCGCCCACGCGCGGTAGATCATCCCGTAGGCGATTACCGGAAGACCGAACGCTGCGACCAGCGGGAAGTAGGACGGCGACGGCAGGTGCACAGCACGCGCCACTTCCGGCGAATCGGCGACCGGCTGACCCGGATGGTCGTCGCGCCGCACGGGGCGTCCCTCGGCATCCTCGCTGTACTTCTTGTGCCACCAATCGTCGACTGAATGCACGACCGGGGTCTCGCCGAAGTTGTAGTGAGCCGGCGGCGAGGTGATCGACCACTCGAGCGTGCGGCCGTCCCACGGATCGCTGAGGGCGGGGGCCGCGTTCTTCTTGCTCCTCACGACGTTGATGATGAACAGCGTCACCGACAACGCGATGGTGAACGCGCCGACCGTGGCCACCGCGTTCCACAGCTCGAAGCCGTAGCCCGCCGGGTAGGTGTCGATGCGGCGCGGCATGCCCTGCAGGCCGAGGATGTGCATCGGGCCGAACGTGAGGTTCATCCCGACGAACCAGAGCCAGAACTGCCACTTGCCGAGCTTCTCCGAGAGGTGGTGCCCGAACACCTTCGGCCACCAGTAATAGAAGCCGCCCATCAGTCCGAACAGCGCGCCGCCGAAGAGCACGTAGTGGAAGTGGGCCACGATGTAATAGGTGTCCGTCTGCTGCCTGTCGTGGGGCGACACCGCGTGCGTCACGCCGGAGAGACCACCAATGGTGAACATGGCGATGAACCCCATCGCATAGAGCATGGGCGTCGACATCTTCAGCGACCCTCGCCACACCGTGCCGACCCAGTTGAAGATCTTCACGCCGGTCGGGACCGCGATGAACATCGTCGCCACGGAGAAGGCGGAGACGGCGGCTGGGCCAAGACCGGTGGCGAACATGTGGTGGACCCACACGCCCCACCCCATGAAGCCGATTGCGATTCCGGAGAACACCATCACCGGGTACCCGAACAACGGCTTGCGCGCGAACACCGGAAGGATCTCCGAGACCACTCCCATCGCCGGGAGGATCAGGATGTACACCTCCGGGTGACCGAATATCCAGAACAGGTGCTGCCACAACAGCGGGTCGCCACCCATCGCCGGGTTGAAGAAGTTCGACCCGAACTGCCGATCGAACATCAAGAGGAACAGCGCCACTGTGATGACGGGCATGGCGAACAGCACCAGGAACTGGGCAATCAGGCTCATCCAAACGAAGATGGGCATGCGCAGCAGGGACATGCCGGGAGCACGCATGTTCAGTGCGGTCACCACCAGGTTCACCGCACCCGTGGTGGATGCAATGCCGAGAATCTGCAGACCGAAGACCCAGAAATCGATGTTGTGACCGGGCGAGAACGTGATCGACGTGTTCGGCGCGTAACCGAACCAGCCTCCGTTGGGCGCGCCGCCTAGCAGGAAGCTGCTGTAGATGAAAAGGCCACCGAGCAGGAACGCCCAGTAACTGAAGGCGTTCAACCGGGGGAACGCGACGTCGCGCGCCCCCAACATGATCGGCATGAGGTAATTGGCGAACGCGGCCGACAGCGGCATGATCACCAGGAACACCATCGTCGTGCCGTGCATGGTGAAGAGCTGGTTGTAGGCCTCAGCCGAAAGCACGGTGCCGTTCGGGCGGGCCAGTTGGAGACGCAGCAGCAGGGCCTCGATCCCGCCGAGCACGAAGAAGCTGAACGCGGTGATCCCGTAGAGGATTCCGATGCGCTTGTGGTCAACAGTTGTGAACCACGACGCGGCCCCGGTGATCGAGCGCGGCCGGCGCAGGACCGGCGGCGGTAGAGGTGTCACGTCCGGAGCCGAGGTCGGCGGAATCTCGAGCGTCGTCACTTGAGGGTCTCCAGGTAGGCAATCAGCTTGGTTATCTCGTCTTCGTTCAGCGGAACAGGCAGGACCATCTTGTTACCCGCCTTCGCCTCCTGCGGATCGCGCAGCCAGCGGCGGAGGTTCAGCGAGTTCAACTCGAAAATCGCGCCCGCGAAAGTCTCCCGGTCGAACAGGTGGGTCAGGTTCGGCCCGATCTGACCCTCGGTGTAACCCTCCACGGTGTGGCATCCGCCGCAGCCCCTCGACTGGAAGAGCGCGGCGCCTTCGGCTACCTCACCGGTGCCGCCAGGCCCGGGCGCGGGGTGCTCTCGCTTCTGGTTCTCGGCCCAGGCCCGGAAGTCTTCCGGCGTCTGGGCGATGACGCGCAACCGCATGCGGGAGTGGGAAAGGCCGCAGAACTCGGTGCACTGCCCCTCGAATTCGCCCGGCTCGTCCGCCTCGATCGCCATGTGGTTCTCATGGCCCGGAATGACGTCGACCTTGCCGGCGAGCTTCGGGGGCCAGAACGAGTGGATTACGTCGTCGGACTGCAACTTGAGCTCGACGCGGGTGCCGGTCGGGATGTGCAGCTCGTTCGCCGTAACCAATCCCAGTTCGGGGTACTCGTACTCCCACCACCACTGATGGCCGGTGACGGTGACGTCGAGCACCTCGGCGCTCTTGTCCACCTTGTTGATGTCCCAGATCGTGACGACGGTCGCCACGCCGACGATCGCCAGAATCAGTGCGGGGATCGCTGTCCAGGTGATCTCGAGCTTGACGTTGCCGTGAATCTGCTTGGGAGCCTCGTCTTCGGACTTCCGGCGGAACCGCAGCGCGCAGAACAGCACAAGACCTTGGACGAGGAAGAAGAAAACCGCAGCGACGGCGACGACCGGATTGAACAGCCCGTCGAGCTGCTTGGCGATCGGGCCCACGGGTTCCAGGGTGTCCTGCGGTGCACCCTTGGCGCACGCGCTCGACAGCGCTCCGAGCAGGAGCGCCAACGGCAGTAGGCGGCGGGTCCGTCGGGACACTTTCACGGCCGTTGACTCTCTCACGCGGCCACCGTGCGCTGGATCCAGCCATCGAGCTCCTCGGCGTCCAACTCGCCCGCGGCGACTCCCACGAGGCTGCCGTCGGCTGCCACGAAGGCGGTGGAGGGCATGCCCCGCAGGAGGTACTTCCTGGCCACCTCCCCTTCTGGGTCGTTGCCCGCGGGGTAGTCGATCTCGAATTCACGCAGCATGGCCGCCGCCAGCTCGGCGTCGTCCTGATGCGCGATCCCGATGAAGGCGACCTCCCCGTCCAGGCGCCGGCTGGCCGAGGCGAAGTGAGGCAGTTCGCGCTTGCAGGGCGCGCACCAGGAAGCGAAGAAATTCACCACCGCGGGCCGGCCATCGCGCGAGGCGAGCGAAATCGTCTCGCCCCCTCGCACCGACGGGAGGCTGAAGGCCGCGGCGGCCCGCCCGGCAGGCGCGCTGCTGTCTCGAGTGCCCAGCACTACGGCGACCACGGCCGCTACCAACAGAAGTGCGCCCAACGCGAGCAGCCTGATCGGGCCGCGCTTGGGCGGACTTGCTGCTTCGGTCTGGTTGTCGTCCGCCTCGCCCACCGCCTCAGGCAACGGTCAGCTCGCCATTCATCGCCGCAGGGTGAACCTCGCAGAAGAAGGTGTACTCGCCGGGCGCGATCGGCGGCACCTTGTACTCGACTTCCTTGCCGGGGCCGGTGATGATCCCGCCGCCTTCCGGACGGAAAATCGGGCTGCCCCCGTCGTCGCGGATGGCGACGTTGTGGGGCTGGCCCTCCTCGTTCCTGAACACGATGGTGGTCACCTCGCCCGCAGGCAGGGTCAAGGCCTTCTTGTCGAATTGCAGGCCGTCGGCCTCCAGCTCCACGCGTGGCGGGCTCGAAGCCTCGGGCTCCCCCGCGGCGGCAGCCGCGCCCGGGCCGGCAGTGTCGGGGCCGGCATCGCCGTGGGCGCCGTCGGCCTCCCCGGCCTGCTCCGGGCCGCCCTCCTCGGCCGCCTCGCCAGAGTGGCCGTCATTGGTCTCACCTTCGGCGGCGTGCTCGGCCGATTCACCCCCCTTGTGGTGGAAGTCCCGCTCACCTGCGACAGCGCCACCGACGCCGACCCCCGCAGTTGCCATTGCGCCGACGGTCAACAAGCTCAGGATCGCGGAACGGCCGAGCCCTCGCACCGCGACCAGGACACCGGTGCCCAGAATCAGGAGCGCGGCCACCAGAGCGAGCAGAACCGAGGTGTTGGAGTCGACCGCCAGCAGGATTCGGGAGAAGGACACCGCAATCGTGAGCACCAGGGCAGTGACCCCTAAGGGGAGCACGATCGGCAGGATCAGGCGCGCCGAAACCCGCTCGTTCTGCTCGTCCGTCCAGCTCGGGTGCGCGGCCCAAGACTGGGCGAACCACCCCACGCCCGCGACCATGGCCGCCGCCATTCCCAGAGTGACGAGTCCCCTGCCTGTCGCGAGGCCCGTCGCGATCAGTAGCGCGGCGATGCCACATGCGAACGGCCAGACGCTCGAGCCCGACGAGGCCAACGACGCGGGCTGACGTCCACCCTCCACCGCAGGGACGTCCCGGCCCTGGGTGCCAACGATCGCCAAGCCGCCGATCCCCGCCGCCAAGCCGGCCCCTATCAGTAGGGCGGTGCCGGTCTCCTCACCCACCGCGACCCCGAAGGCGACGCCGCTTCCGAAGCCCACGGCAGAGAGAGCGAATAGCAGGAGGGCAGCGGGATTCACGTCGGTCTCACTTCACCAGAAACAGGGTCGTCCAAACGACGATCCATGCTGTCAACGTCAAGAGCCAGAACCACACGGCGGCTTGCACCACGCCGAGGAAACCGGGACCCGTCTGCCTACCGCCGACCTTGGCGACTGCGGCCAACAGCCCGATTACTCCTGCAGCGAGCAGCACACCGATGCCGCCCAGGAGGGCGTACGTCATCGTCGCGTACGGGCTGGAGGCGGCGCCGAGGTTCACGCGCGTGCCGAGGTACCAGACCCCGTTCAACAAGCACAGTCCGACGAAGGCCGCCAGGGTCAGCGCGGCCGCGGCCTGCCGCCGCTGACCTCGCGCGTCTGCCGTCAGGGCCCACGCCGCGAAGGTGGCCGTCATCAACGCAGTGAGCGTCAGCATGACGCCGAGGAAGGAGTCGACCTTGAAACCCTCAGGGGGCCATTCGGCCGCGCGGGAGCGCACACCGAGGTAAGCCGCGGCCAGCGCACCGCAGAGCATCAGACCAGCGACGCCCGCGGCCAAAGCGCCGAGCTTCAGGGCACGGGCCGGCAGTGCGGAGTCGCCCGAGGGCAACGCGAGCGTCGTGTCGAGCGTGCTCACGTCGCGGCTCCCACCGGCTCGGGCTGCGCGTCACCAATCTCGTCCGATGCCTCGGCCGCCCTGGAATCATCGACAGTCGCCGTGACGGCCGGCGCGGCGCCGGGAAGCGACTCGAAGTTGCGCCGGGCGGGCGGCGACGCGACGGTCCACTCGAGACCCTCGCTCTCCCCCCAGGCATCGTCGGCCAGGTCGCGCTCCGGGCCGGCGAATGAGGCGCGGGCAATCTCGATGATGACGATGGCGAGACCCAGCAGCGTCAGCACCGCGCCCGCACCGGCAAGGCGGTTGAGGGCCAGGCTCCCGGCTTCGGCCGTCCGGTTTGCCGCTCCCTGGTAGCCGGCGATGAAGCTCGCACCCGACTGCACCACCGATCCGCCGACCAGAAGTAGCGCGGCACCCCAGCCGGCGGCGTCGCCGAAGCGACGGCCCCACAACTTCGGCGCCCAGTGCCACAGCGCGGCAGACGCCAGCAGCAGCGGGGGCATGAAGAACCCAGCGTGCAGGTAGCCGGTAGACCACGCTCCGGCTTCGCCATCGACCACCAACGCGACGACGGCATTCAGCGCTGCCAAACCGCCGACGGCAGCGGCGCCCGCAACAAAGCCGAGTGACGGATGCAGGCGCGGCCGCCCCAGCGCCACCGTGCCGGCCCATGCCGGGATCATGGTGAGCGGAACCAGCGCAGCCAGGGCGGCGAAGGGCGAGAAGGTCGGCGCGAGAAGCGACACCGACGCGGCGGACCCGGCGGCCCAGACGGCGAGCGACAGCACCGCAGCTGCGATCAAGGCGCCTCGAATTCCGTCCTCCCCTAGCAGCGGACGGCGCGCGTGGCTCGCCGCGACAGCGGCAGCAACACCGAGTCCCGGCAAGGTCAGCAGGAAGATCTCCGGGCGGCCGAGCAGCCAGACGCTGTGACGCCAAACGTCGTCGGAACCCGCCGCGGCGAAGAACTCGCCGCCGAAGTGCCGGTCGATATAGAGGATGGTGAGCCCGGCGAGATGGACCGGGATCGATACGACACTGACCGCGGCCGTCGCCAGCACCGCCCATGTGAACAGCGGAAGCCTCGCCAGGCGAACGGCCGGGGCGCGGAGGGTGACGATGGTCGTTAGCAGGGAGATCGCCACGGCTAGAGCGGCAATCGCGACGAGCCCACCGCCGGTCACCCAAAGCTGGTCCGCCGTCGAGGCAGGGCCTTTCAGGTTCACGGGCAGCGGAAGGCTGGGGCCGAGAACGCCCAGCCCCTTCATGCCGTAGGAAGCGATCATCAAGCCGCCCCCCGCCACGTGCACCCAGAGTGAAGCGGCGTGCAAGCGCGGGAATGCGACACGGTTGGCGCCGATCTGCAGCGGCACAAGGTGTGTGGACAGGCCCGCCCAGATCGCGGGAAGGGCGAGCAGCGCCAGCACGGTGACATGCAGGGAGAAGGAGCGGGCGTACTCGTCAGGCTGACTGGAGCCGGGCTGAGCCAATCCGAGGCGGAGGGCGAAACCGGCCAAACCGCCTACGACCATGAAGGCGAAGCCGAAGAGGATGTAGAGACGACCGACGCGCTTGTGGTCCGTGTCCTCTAGGAGCGTGGGCTGTGTTTCTGGTTGGTCAGCCACGTGACACTCCTGGTCCGGTCGGCGGGCGCTCGGCGGCGGACACTACCCAAGCACCAGTACGTCTGCGGCCATCGCGGCGAACAGGAGCATCACGTAGGTGAGCGACCACTTGAACACGCCTCCCGCAGCCTTCTCGGTCAGCGTGCGCATCAGCGAGATCGCGCGGCCCACGAACACCGCTCCGAGCACCACTGCCGCGGAGAGGTAGATGGCGCCCATATGCCCCACTGGGGCGAACAGGAGCGTGAGAGCCCACAGGCCGACGGTGTACACGAGGATCTGGCGGGCGGTGCGAGCCAGGCTCACGACGCTCGGCAGCATGGGCACCTCGGCGCGGGAATAGTCGTCGCGGTACTTGATGGCGAGCGCCCAGAAATGCGGAGGCGTCCAGGCGAAGATCACCGCGAAGAGGATGACGGGCGCCCAGTCGAGGCTGCCGGTTACAGCAGCCCAACCGACGAGGACCGGCACCGCCCCGGCGGCGCCGCCGATGACGATGTTCTGGGGAGTCCGGCGTTTCAGCCAGAGCGTGTACACCCCCACGTAGAACGCAGTGGCCGACAGGGCCAGCAAGGCCGAGAGAAGATTGGCGAAGACCGCGAGGACCACGAAGCTGCCCAACTCCAGGAGGAGGGCGAATACGACTGCGGCTCGCGGCGTCATCTCGCCGGTGACGAGCGGTCGGTTCGAGGTGCGGTCCATGCGCGCGTCGATGTCGCGGTCCACGACCATGTTCAGTGCGTTGGCACCGCCCGCGGCAAGCGCGCCGCCGACGAGGGTGGCCACCATCAAGAGCACTCCGGGGACGCCACGCGCCGCTACCACCATCGTCGGCAAGGTGGTCACGAGCAGCAGCTCGATGATGCGGGGCTTGGTGAGCGCGACGAATGCCATCACCTTGGAGCGATCGCGCCGCGGTGCCGATTCGTCCACCTCCACCGTCTTCGAGTGCCCGACGGGCCGCTCGATCGACCCTGAGGTATCCATCACCGCGCTGCGTCGGGCCACGAGGCACGCCGACCACATCGATCCCCAGATCAGGGTCGCCACTGCAAGGTGCGCCGTCACGGACGCGGCGTGCAACTCGGTCACGACGTTGAGCGCGCCCAGCACCACCTGCAGACCCACGAGGGCAGTCGCGACCCGGACCAGATTGGTCACCAGAGCATTACGACCGAAGGTCCGCCGCACGCGCAGAGAGGTGGCGATCACCAGCCCGACGATGACGTAAGCCAGCACTCGATGGGTGAAATGGAGTCCATCGGCCTCGTTGGCGAAGGCGGGTATCACCCGGCCGTCGTGCAACGGAAAATCCCGGAACGCGAGGCCGGCGCCGCGCCCCGTCACCCAGGATCCGAGCAGGAGCTGGACGAAGACCGCCCCTGCGGTGAACCCGATCAACCGGTTGGTCGACGGCGACCCCGCCCCCCGTCGCGAGACGTTGGTGTGCACCGCGAGAGCGAGCAGAGTGGCGACAAAACTCATCCCGAGGGCGAGGTGCGCCACAACCGTCCACGCTTCGAGTTCCCTGCCGACGACGAAGGCGCCCAGCAGGGATTGGGCGACGAGCAAGGGCACGAGGACCAAGCCCAGCGACTTGGCCTGACGGTCTTTCGAGCGCAGGGCCGTGATGCCTGTCGCGATAACGCCGATTCCCACGAAGACGGCCAGGTAGCGGTGACTCATCTCGATTAGCGCCGCCCGCTGCAACGGCGGCACCCAGCGGCCATAGCAACGCGGCCATCCAGGACAACCCAGGCCGGAGTCGGTCGCCCGCACGAGCCCCCCGACGGCTGCCAATAGGAAGGAGAGCGCGGCAGTACCGAGGGAAAGACGTGCCAGGCGGGACATCGCGGTCCGACACTAGGCGGGCGTGGGTGGGGCCCCACGCTCCGCCGCGGCTGGGTTGGGGCGCCCAGCCGCCAAAGGCATCGCGGGCGTGGGTGGGGCCCCACGCTGGCGCGGTCTGGCGGCTTACCCGCGAAGATAAGGACGTGGCTCCAGCTACGCCGGCGCCGGCGAAGACGCACCGGCCTTCGATCGACGAGGATCTCTCACCGGATCAGCCGTGGCAGGTCGTGGTCTGGAACGACCCCATCAACCTGATGTCCTACGTCACCTGGGTGTTCCAGACGCTCTTCGGATATGGGAAGCCGAAAGCGGAGAAGTTGATGCTCGATGTGCACCAAAAGGGTCGGGCGGTGGTTTCGAGCGGGCCGCGCGAGCGGGCCGAGTCAGACGTCTTCCGCCTCCATGCCTACGGCCTCTGGGCGACCATGGAGAAGCCGAGCTGAACATCCCCCGGCGGAGGGTGTCGCGCCGGCGGGACGGCACCTACCGCATCGAGCTCCCCGAAGGCGAGCGGGCGTTGCTGCGCGCCTTGCCGGGACAGCTGCAATCCCTATTGCGCTCCGAGCCGGCTGACCCCTCGCTGCGCCGCCTGTTTCCACCGGCCTATCCGGTGCATCCGGACAACGAGCAGGAGTACCGCGAACTCGTCGGGGAGGACCTCCTCGACGGACACCTCTCGGCGCTGAAGCTGTTGGCTTCGACCGCGGACGCGGAGACCCTGGACGAAGAGCAGCTGGTCGCGTGGATGCGCGCCTTGAATCAACTGCGGCTTGTGCTGGGTACGCGCTTGGACGTCGACGACGAGTCCTCTGGAGAACTGCCGGACCCCGGCGACCCGGACGCAGAGGTGCGGAACGTCTTCATCTATCTCGGTTGGCTGCAGGAGCAGGTGGTGAGCGCTCTATCCGTCCGGGGATCGTGAGTGTTCCCTTCTCGCTATCCTTGGCATCCCCGGCGACTCGAGCCCCCATCGTCCAGTGGCCTAGGACATCACCCTTTCAAGGTGGGAACACGGGTTCGAATCCCGTTGGGGGTGCAAAGCAGTAAGAAATCGCAGAACGAAAAAACCAAGGTCCTGTGGTGCAGTTTGGAGTGCACGCCGCCCTGTCAAGGCGGAGGTCGCGAGTTCAAATCTCGTCAGGACCGCTCGGTGGTCGAACCTTGGCCGCCAAGGTCGGGTAGCTCAGTTGGCAGAGCACGCGCCTGAAAAGCGCGGGGTCACCGGATCGACGCCGGTCCCGACCACCATCTTTGGAAGCGCTAGGGGCAGGCTTCCCCGCTCAGGGCCCGGCGGGTGGCTTGGGCGGCGGCTTCGCCAATCAGATCGACTCCTCCGGCCGCGATCAGCGGAACGTCGAGGCCGCACGCGGCGCGGGCCGGGATGTTCGCCAGTCCCTCGCCCCGCTCGCCCTCGACAGGAATGAAAACGCCCGCGAAAGCTCCCGTGATCATCGATGCGGAGAGGGTGTGCGCGAAGGCGTCACCGCGGCGCAGGTTGATCGCCACCGCGACCTGTGGCGGACCCTCGCCAACCGCCCCGAACAACCCGACGTGGTACTTCATGACCTCCGCGGCGGTGCCCATTCGGTCCGCGCCGTGGAGGCGGACGACGTTCGGAGCGAGTGCGTCGATCTGAGCAAAGGTCGCGTCGGAGATGGCCGCGGGGCCGCCGAGCACCAGAATCGTGCTGGGACTGAGCGCTTCGATCTCGGCGCGCGCCGCGGGGTGCAGTGCGCTGCGAGAGGTCAGCAGGATCGGCACTCCCCACCACGAGCCAATCTGGCCTCCCGCCACGGCGTCGGGCCAGTTCTGCGCGGTGGCGACGATCACGTGGTCCATCGGCGGCACGCCTCCACCGTGAAGATCCGCGACGACTTGCGCGATCTCGACCGCGGTTTCTTCCCGCACCGAGCCAGCTAGGCGGATCGGGTCGTATCCGAGTTCGCGGAGGTGGTCGTCGATGGCGGCGGGCACGGCGGCGGGCCCACCGAGCACGAACACAGGCGCTCCTTCGATGACCGAGCGCAGCAGCTCGTCCTCCGTGGCGGCGGGGAGCCGGTCGGACTGACCGGTGAACAGCAACGGTGCGAGGCCGAAAGCGAGGGAGCTTCCTCCGAGCGCGTCGGCAAAGACATCGGCGCGGGCCAACACGCCGTACTCCGCTTCGCCGCGATCAAACGTCTCGAAGGAGACGGCGGCGGCCTGTGTGATGACC
Organism: Acidimicrobiales bacterium; assembly: GCA_035526705.1. GTDB lineage: Bacteria > Actinomycetota > Acidimicrobiia > Acidimicrobiales > JAHWKP01 > JAHWKP01. The sequence continues at coordinate 40,295 of DATLBX010000125.1, forward strand.
TCGGTGACGTTCGGATCGGCCGCCACGCGGTAAATCGACGAGTCGCCGCCGGCCGCGTTGGGATCGGGGTTGTCCTCGTCGGTGGCCGGCGTGCCTCCCGCCAGTATTTCGTTGATCCATTCGCGGTAGGCCGCCACTTCGGCATACACGCCCGGCCTCTCCACGCCGCACAGTTCGCCGAACGAGACGATGCCGACCTGCACGTACTCCGTCTGCGTGGCGATCATGAGCGGGCCGCCGCTGTCGCCCTGGCACGAATCGTTTCCAGGGTTGGTTTCCGTTCCGGGCTCTCCGGCGCAGAGGTGGCGGGGGCCGTCGATGTTGTCGTAGGCCTGCGCACAGGACCCGTCGTCCACCGCCGGCACCTGCGTCTCGAGCAGCTCGTCCGACGGCGCGGAGCCATCCGGCTGTGTGGCCCCGTAACCGATGACCGTGAGGGGGGTCCCCGCCGAGACCACGTCGGTGGAACCAGCGATCGGCTGTAACGGCGAACCCGAGGGTGATGCGAGGCGCAGCAACGCGACGTCGTTCACGCTCCTCAGGTCGTCGTATCCGGGGTGGAGGATCACGTTGGAAACCCGGAAGCGCTGCGCCCCGTCGCCCAGCGGGGCGCCGCCCATCACGACGTCGAACGGCCCCGCACCCTCGGGGACACCGCCAACTCGAGAGTCGTAGAAGCAATGCGCCGCGGTCAGGACATAGCTGGGCGCGATCAGCGACCCGCCACAAAACTGGCCGGTGCCGTCGAAGATGGCCGCCATCGAGGGCCACGCCCCGCGCTCCACGGGATTGCCGTTGATGATCGCCCCCGCGGGGCTCAACCCGGAGGCGATGGTCAGTACGAGAACGACTCCGACAATTCGCCGCATGTTCAAAGGTCCTGTGACGCCATGAAGACGTTGTTCTCCGGGTCCTTGTACGTCGCCAGGAGGAACGCGCCTTCGCGTGGGTCATAGGGCGGCGTCACCACCGTCCCGCCGTTCGCTTCGACCGCCTTCGTGGCTGCTTCGATATCGCCGACGGTGAAGCTGAGCGGCGTCCATACCTCCTTCGCCGCGTCGCCGCCAGGGTGGAGCCCCACCGAGGCCGTGCCGAATTCGATCTCTCCCCAGTGCTCGCCCTTTTCCTTTACGGACAGGCCGAACGTCTGCGAGTAGAAGTCGACCAGCCGGGCGACGTCCTGGCTGTCGATGAGAACCTTCAGACCTTTCAAGTCAGGCATTGATCTCCCCCGTCCCCTTGGTTGTTGCGTCGGAACTTGCGGTTTGCAAGAGCTCCTTCATCCCGCCGAGAGCGCCCAGCAAGGCTGTCGCCTCAGTCGGCAGGAAGATCTTCGTGGCATTCCCTCGCGCCATGTGTTGAAGCGTCTCGAGGTACTTGATGGCGATGAGGTCCGCTGTCGGGCCGCCTTCGTGAATGGCTGCGTACACCTTGCGGGTCGCTTCCGCCTCGGCTTCGGCGGCCTTGAGCGTGGCGGCCGCTGCCCCTTCCGCGTTCAGCACCGCCGCCTCCTTCGCCCCTTCAGCGGTGAGCACCGCGGAGCGCTTCTCGCCTTCGGCCTGGGTGATTGCGGCTTCACGTTGGCCTTCGGCTGTCGTCACCACAGCACGGCGAGTGCGTTCCGCCTTCATCTGCTCGTGCATCGCGTGCATGACATCGGGTGGCGGATCGATCCGTTGAATCTCGACTCGCACGACCCTCGCGCCCCATTTGTCGGTCGCTTCCTCGAGGATGTTCCGAAGGCTCGTGTTGATGCTGTCCCGCGACGAAAGCGCCTGGTCGAGTTGGAGCTCACCGATCACATTGCGCAGGTTCGTCTGAGCGAGCTTGACGACCGCCTTGAAGAAGTCGACCACGTTGTAGATCAGCCGTTGAGGGTCGGTGGCTTCGTAGAAGACGACCGCGTCGACGGACACCACGACATTGTCGGCAGTGATGACCTCCTGCGGCGGCACGTCGACGACGCGCTCGCGCATGTCAACGCGAACCATCTTGTCGATATAGGGATAGATGACCCGGAGCCCCGGTTCGACGGTGGCGTGGTACTTGCCCAGCCGCTCGACGAGACCCCGTTCGAAGGGACGGATGATCTTCACGCCGCTTGCAACCACCGCGAACAAGAGAACGGCAAGCGCCGCCAGAACGGTTACGAGAGGCATCTACGCCCCACCCCCTATGTCTTTCGGTTCATCCGAGCCCGGATCGAGCTCGGGATACTCGAGCGGCATCACCACCAGGCGCGTGCCTTCGACGCGGTTGACCAACACGCGTGAGCCCATGGGAATGCGGTCCCCGGTGAAGCTGTCGGCGGTCCACTCCTCGCGGTCGAGCCGGACCGCACCGGACGTACCTCGGCCGATCTCGCGAATTACGACCGCTTCCCGATTCACCCAACGCCCGGAGCCCACGGACGACTGCGGCGCCCGTAGGTCGAGCCGGCGCGCCAGCGGACGGAATGCCGCGAAGGAGATGAACGAGATCGCAACGAACACTGCCCAGCTGACCCCGACGGACAAGCCGAGGAAGGAGGCGGCCGCGGCCGCGGCGGCACCGACGGCAAAAGGGGCCAGGAAGAAGGAGCCGGCTACGGCGAGCTCACCCAGGGCGAAGCCGAGGGTCGCGATCAGCCATATGAAGCGCCACACCTCGGACGAGTCGAAGTCCACCGGCGCCCACACTAAGTGTCGTCGGCGGTAACCCGCCGGGAGCTAACTCGCCGCTGCCATTTCGTTGAGGGCAGCGGTGCTAACTCGCCGCTGCCATCCTCTCTAGGTTCTCGCGGACTTCGCTCGCTCTGAAGCGGCGGTGGCCGCCGAGAGTTCGAATCGCGTGCAGCTTCCCTGAACGGGCCCAGCGGCTGACCGTCTTCGGATTTACCCGGAAGAGCGCGGCCACCTCCGCCGGGGTGAGCAGGCGCTCATCGGTTCTGTGGGGAGACGCCCCATCCACCCCGGCAATAGGCATTGCTTCCATACGGCGAACCTACGGAAAGTCCGAGGCACTGTCGATGGCCCATGCACCCCATTTGTCCGGTTGGGCAAACCACCCAAACTGACCATGCGCTCGCGACAGAGTCCTGCCGCTGACTGCTCCAGTAAAGTCGTCGGACTGTGGACGTAGACGTATTCGACGGCGGCTGGGGTGCGCACGAGCAAGTCGTGATGTGTCAGGACCAGGCGACAGGTCTCAAGGCGATCATCGCCATTCATTCGACGGTGCTGGGCGCCTCGCTCGGTGGCACGAGGTGGAAGCCCTACGACTCGACGGCAGACGCACTTGTCGACGTGCTCCGACTCTCGCGGGCGATGACCTACAAGTCGGCGGCTGCCGGGCTCGACCTGGGCGGGGGCAAGGCCGTGATCGTCGGCGATCCCGCCAAGGACCGTTCCGACGAGTTCCTGCGCACCTACGCCCGGTTCGTTCACAGTCTCTCCGGCCGCTACATCACCGCGGAGGACGTCGGCTCGACCATGGCGGACATGGACTTCATGTGCAAAGAGTCGCCGTACGTCGCTGGAATCAGTGAGGCGCTCGGTGGTTCGGGCGACCCCAGCCCCGTGACCTCGATCGGCGTTTTCTCAGCCGTGAAGGCCACGGCCAAGCATCTGTGGGGCGACGAATCCCTCGAGGGCAAGCACATATGCGTGTCGGGGGTTGGCAAGGTCGGCTCCGAACTGGCCCGGCATCTCGCGGCGGCCGGCGCCCGCCTCACCCTCGCCGACATTTTGCCGGAATCCGCTCAGCGAGTTGCGGCGGAGACGGGCGCCGAAATCGTGGACGTCGACAAGGTGCACGCAGTGGCCTGCGACATCTTCTCGCCGTGCGCCCTCGGAGGGATCCTCAACTCAACCACGATCCCGGAGCTTTCCTGCAGCGCCATCGTCGGCGCGGCGAACAACCAGCTCGCGACCCCCGAGGACGCGGAGGCCTTGCGCGCCGCGGGCATCCTCTACGTACCCGACTACATCGCGAACGCCGGCGGCGTGATCAACATCGCTTGCGAAGCCGACCCGGGCGGATACGACGGAGCCAGAGCCCGCCAGCGCGTTTCCGAGAACATCTTCGCGTCGACCACCGACGTGCTCGAGATCGCAGCCCGTGAAGGCATAACCACCGCCAAAGCTGCTGACCGCCGCGCCGAGTCGCGCCTCGAAGCAGCGCGTGCGACGCCTCGCATCCGCACCTTTCCGAAGGAGACGCCGCACTTCTGATGGCACGAACTTCCGCACCCGCCGCCCCCGAAGTGGCCCCGGCCGAGCTGGTCGAGGACTTTCACCGCGCCTGCCTGTCCCGATCGATCGACGACCGCCAGATCACCCTGCAGCGCCAAGGAAAGGTCTTCTTCCAGATTTCCGGAGCCGGACACGAAGCGCTGCTGCTCGGGCTGGCCCGCGATCTCCGCGCTGGTTACGACTGGTTCTTCCCGTACTACCGCGACCAGGCGCTGATGATCGGCCTGGGTATGTCGCCGTACCAGATCCTTCTGCAGGCGGTCGGGTCGGCCGAGTGCCCGTCGTCTGCCGGCCGGCAGATGCCGAGCCACTGGGGCGATCGCGCCATGAACGTCTTCACCACCTCGAGCCCCACCGGGAGCCAGTGCCTGCCCGCGGTCGGCTGCGCGGAGGGCGGCCGTTATCTCCAGAATCACCCGGAGATCACCGACGCGGGCTCGCAACCCGACGAGGTCACCTACATGTCGATCGGCGAGGGAGCCACCTCGGAGGGTGAGTTCTGGGAGAGCCTGAACACGACTTGCACGCTGAAGCTGCCGATGCTTTACGTCGTCGCCGACAACGGCTTTGCCATATCAGTGCCGGCGAAGGACCAGCAGCCGGGCCCGATCTCGCAACTCGTGTCCGGGTTCCCCGGCCTTCGCATCGAGAAGGTCGACGGCTGCGACTACGCCGCGGTACGCAAGCTCGGAGCCGACGTCATCGCTGGGATTCGCAACGGCGACGGGCCCGCACTCATCCACGCCACGGTCACTCGTCCGTACTCGCACTCGGGTCAGGACACGCAGTCGAAGTACCGCACAAAGGGCGAGCTCGAACAGGAAGCCCAGAACGACCCCATTCGTCGCATGGAACAGGCGCTCCTCGACGGCAAGGTTCTGTCGGAGGCCGACGCGCTGGAGATCCGCGAAGACGCGAAGCGCGCCGTCGCCGCTGCGGCGAAGGAGGCGCTGGCCGCACAGCGTCCGGAGCCCGCGTCGGTGACCAAGAACGTCTACCTCCTTCCGAACATCGACCCCGACGCCGAGAAGGCCGACACCGGTGAAGGCGAAGTCGTGCCGATGGGCGGCACGGGTGGCGCAATCAACCTGGCTCTGAAAGAACTGATGGCCGCCGACCCGCGGATCCGCGTGTTCGGTGAGGACGTGGCAGACGCTCCTCAGGACGTCCTCGACGAAGTCGACGGCAAGGGTGGTGTGTTCGGCACCACCCACGGCCTCCAGCGACAGTTCGGCGCGGACCGCTGCTTCAACACGCCGCTGGCCGAAGCCAACATCGTCGGGCGAGCTGTCGGACAAGCGGCGCGGGGACTCCACCCGGCTCCGGAGATTCAGTTCTTCGATTACATCTGGCCGGCCATGACCCAGATCAAGAGCGAGGCCGCCACGATCCGGTGGCGCTCCGACGGGTCGTTCACCTGCCCGATGGTGCTTCGCGTTCCGATCGGCGGTTACCTCAAGGGCGGTTCGATCTGGCACTCGCAGTCGGGGGAGTCGATCTTCACGCACGTTCCCGGACTGATCGTGATGTTCCCGTCGCGGGCGCGCGATGCGGCCGGAATGCTGCGCACCGCATTCCAATGCGAGGATCCGGTGCTGTTCCTCGAGCACAAGCATCTGATCCGTCAGGCGTATGGCTCGGACCCCTTCCCCTCCGAGGGGTACATGATCCCGCTCGGCCGGGGCGACTACGTCACCCGGGGTTCGGACCTGACGATCGTGACCTATGGCGCGACGGTGGAGAAGTCGCGACTCGCGGCAGAGCAGCTCGATGCTTCCGTAGAGATCATCGACCTGCGCTACCTCATCCCCTGGGACAAGGAACTCGTCTCCGAGTCGGTAGCCCGCACGGGCCGCGTGCTCGTCGTCCACGAGGACACGGTGACGAGCGGATTCGGTGCCGAGATATCCGCGTGGATCTCGGAGAACCTGTTCGACCACCTCGACGCGCCGGTCAGCCGCCACGGGGCTCTGGACACGCTCGTCGCCTACGAGCCGACGCTCGAGGAAGCCACGCTGCCGAATCCCGACCGGATCGCAGAGGCGGCGCGCAAGGTCCTCTCCTACTGATCTCTCTCGAAGTCGAGAAGCCGGGTGGGTAACGAAGCGCTAGCGAAGGCCATCTTCGACGCGTCGCATCTGACGGGCCAGTTCACACTGCGCTCCGGCATCGAGGCGACGGAGTACTTCGACAAGTACCGGTTCGAATCCGACCCGCAATTGCTGGTGTGGATCGCTTCGGAGATGGCGAAGCTGGTACCTGAAGGGACAGAGGTGCTCGCCGGATTGGAGATGGGCGGCATTCCGGTGGTCACCGCCTTGTCGCGCGAGACCGGCATCCCGGCCGCGTTCGTCCGCAAAGAACGCAAGACCTACGGAACGTGCAAGATCGCCGAGGGCCCCGAGCTCGCGGGGAGGCGGGTGACCGTCGTGGAGGACGTGGTGACGCGCGGCGGTGCGGTCGTCGATGGCGTCAGGAACCTACGAGAAGACGGCGCGCTGGTGGACATCGCTTTGTGCGTCGTCGATCGCGAGCAAGGCGGCCGCGAGGCACTGACCGAGATCGGCATGGAGCTTCGCCCCCTCTTCACCGCCGACGCCCTCCGCGCCTCCGCCTGAACTCGAGGGTCAGACGAGGCGGGTGCGGCCTTCGCCGCTGGTGATCTCACCGATCTGGGCGGCGCGGTGGCCGGCGCTGCGGAGCACGTCCATCGCTTTGAAGGCATCGCGTCCGGGCACGACGACCACCATGCCGACACCGAGGTTGAAGGTCCGCGCCATCTCCGCTTCGGCGACCTTCCCTCGGTTCTGAATCTCCGTGAAAATTCGGGGCACCTCCCAGGTGCGACGCTCCACAACTGCGTCGCAGTCGTCCGGCAGGACACGTGAGACGTTGCCCACCAGCCCGCCGCCGGTGATGTGCGCAACGGCGCGCACGTCCACGGCCCGGATCAGTGCGCCGATCGCCGGGGCGTAAATGACCGATGGCTCCAGCAGTTCGTCGGCCAACGAGTGCCTCGCCCCGTCGTAAGCCGGACCGTCGAGCGGCATCTTCCCCACGTCGAGCAGCACCTTGCGAGCCAGCGAGTATCCGTTCGAACGCAACCCCGGCGAAGGCAACCCGATCAGAACGTCGCCCGGGCGGACGTGCGCGCCGGTGATGATGCGGTCGCGCTCCACGACGCCGATGGCGAAGCCCACCAAGTCGAACTCGCCCGGGTCCATCGCGCCGGGGTGCTCGGCCATCTCCCCGCCGAGGATGGCGCAGCCGGCTTGGCGACAGCCTTCAGCGACGCCTTCCAGGAGCTGCTCGATGTGATCCGGGTCGAGCTTGCCGACCGCGATGTAGTCGAGCATGAAGAGCGGTTCCGCTCCCTGGCAAACGAGGTCATCCACCACCATCGCCACGAGGTCCGTACCGATGGTTGTGAAGCGGCCGGTGGCCTGTGCAATGAGTGCTTTCGTGCCGACCCCGTCCGTGGAACCCACCAGCACGGGTTGGCGGTACTTGCCCGAGGGGAAGGCGAAGAGCCCACCGAAGCCGCCGATATCGCCGATGACCTCCGGCCGGAACGTGGAACGCACTTTCTCCTTGATGGCCTCGACCGCGGCTTCGCCTGCGGAGATGTCCACGCCGGCGTCGGCGTATGTGAAGCCCTGCGCGTCCGGCTCTGTTGGTTCGCCTGCCATCAAGCGCCGGTTTTCTCCAGGACCGACTTGGTGAGGTTGACCGGCACAGCCGTCGGATAGCTGCCCGTCATGCAGGCGGCGCAGAACCCCGCCCCCGGAGCGTCGATGGAAGCCATCAGGCCCTCGAGGCTGAGGTAGGCCAGGCTGTCGGCCGACAGGACCCGCTCGATCTCGCCGATCGGGAGACTGGCCGCGAGCAATTCCCCCCGGCTGCTCATGTCGATGCCGTAGAAGCAGGGCCACTTGATGGGCGGCGAGGCGATCCGAAGGTGGACCTCCGTCGCTCCGGCTTCGCGAAGCATGCGCACCAACTGGGTCTGGGTGGTGCCGCGAACGATCGAGTCATCCACCACGACGATCCGCTTGCCGGCGATGTTCTCCGCAACGGGGTTGTACTTCCGCCGAACTCCACGGGCCCGCTGCTCTTGCGTCGGCGAGATGAAGGTGCGGCCGATGTAGCGGTTGCGAACCAGTCCCTGGCCGTAGGGAATGCCGGAGCGCAGCGCGAAACCCTCGGCCGCCGGAAGGCTCGAGTCGGGAACGCCCATGACCATGTCGGCCTCGGCCGGGGCTTCGTCCGCCAGACGCTCTCCCATCCGGCGCCTCGCCCCGTGAACTTCCTTGGAATAGAGGTGGCTGTCCGGCCGGGCGAAGTACACGAACTCGAAGATGCAGAGGCGGGGGTCGATGCGGTCCTCGGAGAAGGGATGGCTGCTGCGCAGGCCGCTGGCGTCGATGACGACCATTTCGCCGGGCTCGACCTCGCGCACGAACTGGGCACCGATCGTGTCGAGCGCGGGCGTCTCGGAAGCAAGCACCCAGCCGGTGTCCAGCCGCCCGAGGCACAGCGGCCGGTAGCCGTTCGGGTCGCGCACGCCGATGAGGTGCGCCGAGTCGAGGGCGACGAAGGAGAACGCGCCCTCGAGCCGCGGCAGCACCCTGCTCAACCCGACTTCGAGCTCGCGTCCGTCGCTTCGCGCTTCGCCCCCGGCGCGTTCTGCTTCGACGGCGATGAGTTCGGCGACGAGGTCACTGTCGGAGGTCACCGTTCCCGGGAGCATGCCGGCCTCGGCCGCGAGCTGCTCGGTGTTGGTGAGATTGCCGTTGTGGCCCAATGCAAAGCCCGCCTCCCCGACCTCGCGGTACACCGGCTGCGCGTTGCGCCACGTGCTGGAGCCCGTGGTGGAGTAACGCGTGTGGCCGATGGCGAGGTGGCCTTGCAGCGGCGCCAGCGTGCGGTCGTCGGGGAACACATTGGACACCAGGCCCATGTCCTTGGACACCGT
>DATLBX010000126.1:0-8117 GCA_035526705.1 Acidimicrobiales bacterium
CGATTGAACCCGGCACGGCGTCGAACGGGCCGGACCGGCGAGACGGTTTGAGCGAACTCTCGGGGATAGCCTCTGTGGCCGTGGGAGGAAAAAGCGTGACGAGCCTCCTGCCCGTGGTGACCGACGCTTCCGATCGAATCCTGGAAAGGCGCCTCGAACTGGCGGCCGACCTCGAGAGCCCCGGCAAGGCGCGCGGCCTCCTCCGGGAGACACTTCGCTCCGCAGAGCGAAGTGAGCTCGGCGATGCGGCGGAGCTTGCGATCAGCGAGGTCGTCTCGAACGCGATCCTGCACGCCCACACGGCGGTCGAGGTCTGGATCGGGGTCGGCGCGAACGACGTATGCGTCGAAGTCAGAGACTTCAACGCCACATTGCCGGCGCAGAAGGGCTACGACTCCCAGGCGACGACGGGCCGGGGAATGGGGCTCGTGGGGGCGGTGACAGCGGCCTGTGGAGTTCATTCCCTTGCCGATGGCGCCGGCAAAGTCGTGTGGTTCCGTGTCTCCGACCAGCCCGCCGAGACCGACGCGGATGCGCTCCTGGCGGCGTGGGACATCGAAGGCGCCTTCGACACCGCCGACCCAAACACTGCCGGTGCCGAAGTGACCCTCCTGGCAATGCCGGCGACGCTCTGGCTCTCTGCTCGGGAACATCACGACGCGGTGTTGCGGGAGTTCGTCCTGTATCACGCCCTACGCAAGACCGAGCATCCAGAGGTGGCCGCGGCCGACGAGGCCAGGGTGCTCATCTCCGCTGCGGTCCTCGAGGCAGTCGAGCGCGCCCAGGTGGCCGGTACCGCTGAGCCCGCGGTCCCGGCCGGCCATCCCAGTCCGTTGCCTTGGGTGCCAAAGCGGCTGGACCTGCGGGTGACCGTCCCAGCGAAGGCTCCCCAGATGTTCGCCTGTCTTCAAGACGTGCTGGACGCGGCTGAACGGTTGGCGGTCGATGAGCAACTGCTCGTACGGCCCGCCCTGCCGGAAATCATCGCGGTTCGGGACTGGGTGTGTGAGCAGGTCATCGCCCAGCTCGTGGGGAACAGCCCGTCGCCATGGCCGGGCACAGACCAGGAGCGATTCGAGCGGGCGCAGCATGACCTCGCCGTGCCGCCGGCCCCGGAGTTCGACGCCGCGATAGTCACCGAGTCCGGCTCCGGTGCGATCGCCGTGGATGACGCGAACCGGATCGTCGCGATCAGCGACCCGCTGGCGAAAGTGTTGAGATGGGACGCGAACGACCTTGTGGGCCGACGGGTCGTAGCCGTCATACCGCCGGCGCTTCGCGAAGCCCACGTCGCGGGCTTCAGCCGGCACTTGAGCACGGGTGAAGCCCATGTCCTCGGCGTGCCGCTCGACCTTCCGGTCCTACGCAAGGACGGCACCGAGGTTGTCTGCCGGTTCCTCATCGAGCGCGCTGCATTGAGTGGGGGCCGCGCCGTCTATATCGCCTGGATCGACCCAGTCGAGAATCAGGACGACGGGAAGAACTGAGACTGCCGGCAGTCCAGTTTCGTTGGATCACGCCCCCGCCTACCGCGGGGTTACGCCTTTGGCGGAGGCGGGGCGAAGGCTGAAGGCGGGTCGACCGGAGAGGTCCAAAAAGTTTGGCGGGTCGAGTAGTCGACGTTGCCGTAGAGCGGGAGGTACTCCTCGTAGAGAGGGCGATCCGCGAACACGCTCGCCGGGTCGGCGCTGGCCTCGGTGAACCGGTCCACGGCGGCTGCTGAGTCGAGCTTCACGCCCTTGGCCACGAGGATCCGCGGGACTTGCTTGCCCTCGATCCAGTCTGCGCCGAACTGTCCGAGCCCGTAACCCATCAGCGTCCACGCGAACGCGATGCTGAGTTTGTAAGCCCCTCCGGCCTTGACCAATTCGAGAGCTTCCTTGTCTCCGTCGACACCAGAAAGGAACATGTCATCCCGGAGCTTGCCGCTGTCCTTCAGCGCGTGGAAAGCGCCCACGACAATGGTGTCACCGCCAAGCACGACCTTTATGTCCCCGTGCGTTTGAAGCGCGCTCATCATCGTGTTGAAGCCCGAAGTGGTGCTGATTTCGGCCACCTCCAGATCGCCCACCACCTCGATTCCACCCCCGCCGGTCTTCAGGCCGTCCAGCACGCCGCGGTGGCGGATTTTCAGCTGCGGCGAGGCTGTGTCGAGGTTGAAATAGAGCACCTGCGCGTTGCCGCCCAGGTTCGCAGTGACGTAGTCGGCCGCGGCCTTGCCCTGATCGAAGCCGATTTGGTATTGGCTGGCGACCACCTGCACGGTGCTGGGCGCGGTGATGATGCCTTGCGCGCAGACACCCTTGTCGATCGCCCGGCGGAGCACCAGGCTGTCCGCGTCGGGGTTGAGTGGCTGCATTGCCAACGCCCCGACACCCTGGTCGAGAAAGGCATTCATCTGCTCCACGTGCTTGCCCGGGTCGTTGCCGGAGGTGGCGGTGACGAAGTCCACCTGCCTTTGCGCCGCTGCCTGCTGCATACCGCGCCCGAGAGACAAAAAGAACTCGGAGTCCGCTGTCGAGGCCCACGCGACCCTGGAAGCGAGCCCCGTGGATATGCCGGCAGAGGCGTCGGGCTTGAACGGCTCGAGCGAGTCAGGGTCGAGTAGCGGCAGATCCTCCGTGTCTCGGCCACACGCAGCGAGGAACTCGAGGGAAAGGAGCCCGGCGGCGCCAGCGGCACCGAGACGGAGCACGTCCCTACGAGAAAGGACTGTCACCGGGCGACCCTGTCCTGGCGCGGCCGGCTGCCAGCCGCCCCTTCTCGACGCGGGGGAAGTCGCACGACGGTGATGAAGAAGTCGTCTATCGATCGGACCGCAGCTACGAACTGCTCGAAGTCGACGGGCTTGCGAACGTAGGCATTGGCGTGCAGATCGTAGGAAGCCAGCACGTCATCTTCGGCTTCCGACGTCGTCAGCACCACGATGGGGATGCGGCGCAAGTCCGGATCGCCTTTGATGTCGCGGAGAACCTCGCGTCCGTCGCGTCGCGGGAGATTGAGGTCCAGAAGCACGAGATCCGGCGTTGGAACCCCCTCGAATCGACCCTGCTTACGCAGGTACGCGATCGCATCCTCGCCGTTTGTCACCACGCTCAACCGATTCGCGATCTTGTAATCCGCGAACGCCTCTTGCGTCATGAGCACGTCGCCCGGGTCGTCTTCGACCAGCAGGACTTCGATGGGCTGCGGGGGTGACTCACTCATTCCGGGTTCCCTCCGAGCCTAACGTGAAGGACACGCACGTTCCCCCGAGCGGCGACGGAAGGACCTCGATCGTCCCCCCGTGAAATTCGACGATTTTCTTGGCGAGAGCGAGGCCGATCCCGGTCCCCTCGTACTCCTCCCGAGCGTGCAGGCGCTGGAAGATGATGAACACCTTTTCCCTGTACTCCTCTGGAATCCCGATGCCGTTGTCGGCGACGGCGACGCGAACCATGGACCCCTCCCGGCTGGTGCTGACCTGAACCACCGGGGCGAGATCCTCCCGCCGGTACTTCAGAGCGTTCCCGAAAAGGTTCCCGAAGAGCAATCGAAGTAGCGACGGGTCCCCGACGACATGTCGTCCCTCATCGCCCAAGCTCGAGTCGAGTTGGCCGGCCGACTCCAAGACTCTCGACTCGAGTCCCTCCCAGGCTTTGGCGACCGTGTCCGCCAAGTCGATCGGGACGAAGGCTTCGCTCGTCCGGCCGACGCGACTGAAGGTCAATAGATCGTTGATGAGGAGTTGCATCCGTTTCGCCCCGTCCACGGCGAACGCGATGTACTGATCGGCCCGCTCGTCGAGTTGTCCCGCGTAACGCTGTTCGAGCAGCTGGCAGAAGCTCGCCACTTTGCGCAACGGCTCCTGCAAATCGTGGGATGCGACGTAAGCGAACTGCTCGAGATCCGCGTTCGACCGGGCGAGCTCGGCGGCGCGCCGCTCGAGGCCGCGGCGCTGTCGTTCCACCTCCCCGAGAACGCCCACGAGCTCCAAACGCATCGATTCCACTCCCGCTCCCATCGCTCGAATGTCGGGAGGCCCATCCGGGCGGATGGGTGCGGTGTGGGCACCCCGAGAAACAGTGACGACTTGCTCGGCGAGGCGAGTCATCGGCCGCAGCACCGCCGTCTGCAGGGCGCGTTGCAAGCCGACCACAGCAGCTGCGACTGCGACAGCCATCACGGCGAGGACCGCCAGCACGAATTGCCGGTGGCGGTCGGCCTCGCCCTGCGCGATTTCAACCTGACGGGCCAGCTGTCGGTCCAACGAGGCGTTCGTCTCCCGAACCCTCTCGAATAGCTCGCGCCCGAACTGGATCGTTGCGTCCGAGCTCCCCGTATCCGTACCAGCTATACGCAGCGAGGCGTATTGGTCGCGCCAGGCCGTGATGGCGGCGTCGACGGTCAGCAGCGCCAGTCGAGCGGGGTCGTCGGGAAGGACATAACGCTCGAGCCTCGCCCGAGCGTCCTGTTCGTCAGTTAGGCCCTGACGGTACGGCTCGAGGAAGCGCTCGTCGCGGGTCAGGGCATATCCCCGCAAGCCCGTTTCCTGGTCCACCAGGGACGCGAGGAGGTGGCTAGCTGCGAGTCGAGCAGGGAACGTACGGCGAGTCTGGTTGGACAGGGCCTGGTCGGCCTGCCTCAGTACCGCGACCAGCGCGAGCCCCGCGAACAGGAGCGTGACCGACAGCGCCACCAGGGCGGCGCGGAGCCGGCCGGCCAGAGTCCAGTCGCCCCATCTGCGGGGATCCCGCAAGTCAGCACCACCAACCCAAAGTGCCGATCAGCAGCACCGCCACGTCGTCTGTCAGGGGTCCGCCGTGAGCGCGCTCGGCTTGGGCGAGCAGCGAGGGTGCCAGATCAGCGCGCGCCATCCCTTGGGCCGTAAGGGGTCGCAGAGTCCGGGCGAGTTCGGCGGCCCCGAAGCGTTCCCGAGCCCCCGGCGTCTTCGAGCCCTCCACCAGACCATCGGTGAAGAGGAGCAAGCCCCAGTCGTCCCCGAGATCCACGGTCGCGGTCTCGATCGCGCCACCGTCGAGCATGGTGAGCATCGGCAGCGCCGGAACGTCGACCTGCCGTACTTCATCGCCGGAGATGAGTAGCGGCGCGGGGTGCCCGCACAAGACCACCGATGCTCGTGAGAGGGCGAGGTCCAGCGAAACCATGGCCACCGTGGCGAATCGCTCGTCATCATTGCGTTCGGCCAGCAACACCTGCTCCACGCCCCGGAGCACCTGGGCGACAGGCAGGCCGGCCAGCACGAGAGCACGCCAGGCAATTCTCAGGGCGACTCCCAGCGCCGCTTCGTCGGGGCCGTGGCCACTCACGTCGCCGATCAAGAGGTGCACACCGTCGACCGTCTGCACCACGTCGTAGAAGTCTCCACCCAGCAGAGCCCGCTCCCGCCCGGGGCGATAGAAGAACGACAGCCCCAACTGGTCGGTTTCCATGAGGGGGCTGGGAAGCAACCCCCGCTCCAGGCGGGCGTTTTCCTGTGCACGCACTTCCGCCGCCACCAAGTCGCGCTCGTATGCCGTTGCCCGACCGCGCTCCACCGCATAACGCAACGATTGTTCGAGCCTCGTCCCGTCGACCTGGCCCTTCACGAGGAAGTCCTGCGCCCCCCCGGCAAGCGCCTCCGGGCCGATCCCGTCGTCGATCCGGCCGGTGAGTACCACCACGGGGACGTCAGGGACCTCCATCCTCAGCTTCTCGAGCGCCGTGAGGCCCATCGCGTCGGGGAGGCCGAGGTCGAGTAGCGCGCAGTCAGCGTCCGGCGGCCAACCCGCGAGGGCGTCCTGCAGCGTGGCGAAGCAGATCAGTTCGACGTCGGGGGCCACGTCGAGGAGCATCTCGCGCACCAGGAGCGTGTCCCCCGCGTCGTCCTCAATGAGCACCACAGAACGGCTCACTCGATCCCCCCGCCTCGACCTTGCGCACGGCTGCGCCCCCAGAACCGCTGCTGCCCAGGACTCTAGAGGCACGGGGCATTGACCTGGCCCTTGGTGGGTAGTTCCACGGGAGACCTATGTTCGACGCATTTGGATCGACTGGATGGCGTGACCATCGGCATCGCGCCTGGCCGTGCTGGCGGGGTGGGCGGGCATGAACCGGCGCCTTGACTTGAGTGTTCTTCTAGCTGCGGTGGAGGCCGCACCGCCTGTCGACTCCGTCGACGTTCTCGCGAGCGAGTTGGCGACCACGCTCGACGCGACCGAAGTCAGTCTGCTCCTCACCAATTTCACTGGCGACGCCCTCGTACGGATGTCGCATGTAACCGGTAGCCCTCGAGTTGAGGACGGGCGCAACGAGCGGGCGGAGTCGGTGCCGCTTGCCGGCTCGAGGTACGAAGAAGTGCTGCTGCGCCAGCAGCTCGATATGCGTCCGGTGCCAACGGGGTGCCAGCTTCTGGTACCGGTCACCGAGCGGGGTGATGCGATGGGGATCCTGGAGGTGCATCTTCCGCGCACGCCGGACAGAAAGGAACTCGCGTACCTCGAGTCCGCGGCTCATGCCCTCGCCTTCGTGTTGATCGCGGCGCGGCGCCACACCGACCTGTTCGAGTGGGCACAACGCGACACCCAGTTCTCGCTTGCCGCGGAGATTCAGCGGCGCCTGCTCCCGTCGTCGTACACGATCGAAGGCGGGCCGTTCACCCTGGCGGGCTGGCTGGAACCCGCGGCGAGTGTGGGCGGCGACACCTTCGACTACTCGGTCGACCGGGAATTTCTCTATGCCTCCCTCACCGATGCCATGGGCCACTCCACCTCGGCGGCCATGCTCGCCACGCTGACGGTCGGGGCTCTCCGCAACTCCCGCCGCGCCCTGTGCTCGCCCGCCGAGCAGGCGGCCGCCACCAACCGCGTCCTACTAGAGGCGGCCAACTCCGATCAGTTCGTCACCGGCCTCCTCCTCCGCATCCGGCTCGCAGACGGCACCGTCGAGCTGGTGAACGTCGGCCACCCCGCACCGTTCCTGCTGCGCCAGGGCCAAGCCGCGGAGCTGGATGTTCCGGCCGATGCTGCGCTCGGGATACTCGACATCCGGCACCGCACCCACCATCTGAGTCTTGCGCCGGGTGACCGGCTGCTCCTCGTCACCGACGGCTTTCTCGAGCGCAACGCCGTTCGACTCGACATTCCCACGACGTTGGAGAAGACGCAGGAGCGACATCCCCGCGAGGTCGTCAGGGAGCTCGCTCATAACGTTCTGTCCGCCACGGATGGAAATCTGCGCGACGACGCGACCGTGTTGTGTATCGATTGGCATGGGCCGCGCGCGGCCCGTGATGCCATCGGCGGCGCCAGCCGGACCCGGGCTACTTCGCAACTATGACGGCGATACGGTGGACTGCATGGCACGGTTCGCCCGGGCGGCGGCGGCGTTAGTCGCCGTCTTCTGGGCCGGCTCCGGACTTTGGGCATTCCTGGCGCCCCGATCGTTCTTCGACCGACTCGCCACTTTCGCGCCGTACAACGAACACCTCCTGCACGACATCGGCGCATTATCCATAGGGCTCGGAGCGGTGATCGGCTTCGCGTTGGCGAGGATGCCCGCGCTGCGGGCCGCCTTGCTCGGA
The DNA here is from genome assembly GCA_035526705.1 of Acidimicrobiales bacterium. Lineage (GTDB taxonomy): Bacteria > Actinomycetota > Acidimicrobiia > Acidimicrobiales > JAHWKP01 > JAHWKP01. The sequence continues at coordinate 7,562 of DATLBX010000126.1, forward strand.
GTCGGAGTGGGTTCGGCGTTCCACGTCGCGGCCCATCTGCTCGACTACGACCAGAAGCCGAACCCCATGGACATCGTCGGCCTCTCGCTGGTCACCCTGCTGACGTTCGCAGCGGCGTTCGCCTTCGATCGATCAGGGGCGCCGCCAAACTGAGGCGACCGGAGCTGCGGAGGTAGTTGGCGAAGGGGTCGCCGTTCCCTTCGGGAATCAGGCGGCGGCGCTCACCCGGCGAAGGTCGAGCCAGTCGATCACCCGGCGGGTAACCGGAGACACGCCATTCAGCCGGAGATCCAGGCGACACTCGGCCGCGACGGCCTCGAGCTCGAGGAGGCTCCGGTGGTCTACGAAGGTCACCGCGCTGGCGTCCACCGCCACTTCGCCGCTGAGGTCGGCGAGCTGCCGAAGCGCCCACGCGAAGTCGGGATGGGAGTCGACGTCCAGCTCGCCGGCCAGTCCAACCGCGTAATCGTCGAAGGCGAAGAGATGAAAGCCCGGCTCGACCCCGCCGGCAACGGGATGCAAAGCGGCGATCCTGCGGGCCGTCTCCTCGCCGATG
>DATLBX010000127.1:0-4738 GCA_035526705.1 Acidimicrobiales bacterium
ATTGCCGCCGTTGGACGTGCTCAAAAAGATGGCCGCGACGAAGCCGATCGAGCGCGGCAGCGTGCGAATGGAGGCGAATCAGATCCAGATGGTGAACGCCGTGTCGTCCCTGTGCATGAAGTGCCACGACACGGAGAACGACCCGAAGTTCGATTTCTACGAGTACTTTCCGAAGGTTCACCATTCGGGTTTGAAGGCCCGGTAAGGACCGGCGCAGCAACAAGTGTCGCGGTCATTGAGCACGGCCAGCGCATATCAAACTGTATCTCCCATCAGCACTTCCGTCAGGAAGGCTGTACTGACGTTGCTCCGTAAGCGTCCGGTCAAGTTACGTGGAGGTCCTTCCGGCGATCCGCGAGGGGTTTTCAGCCGTGGCTGGCTTTGTCGTCGGGGAGGTGGCGATTCTTCCAGGCGTCGGGGAGTAGCCGCGTCACATCGGCCGGCTTGGTGGCGAGTTGATCGAGCAGATCCTTGAGGTAGAGCCAGGGGTTCAACCCGTGCCGCTTGGCGGTGGCGCAGAGGCTCATCAGCACCGAGGCGGTCTCGAGTCCGCCGTCGCCGCCCACGAACAGCCAGTTTTTGCGTCCAATGGCGAGCGGTCGCACGGCGCGTTCGGCGGCGTTGTTGTGTGCGCCTTGCGAAGGCATCTGGAATCCTCGGGTGGAAGTCCCGACCGGCGATGTTCGTCCCAGCCGGAAGCACTGGGGGCGGTCCAGGAGGTGACAAGGGGACTGAAGCACTCCCAGAAACGGCTTCTCTCAGGGAGCCAGCAGTTCGTGCGGGCCGTAACGCCCAGTGAACACCGAGCAGGCCTCGAAATCGCCAATGTGGGAACCGACCCGCCACAATAACGGGGAAGGTCGCCGTCGTCGGGGAAGTGACGAGAGATGCACCCGACGGTCCCACCGGGGTAGTGGTGACGGCACGCACGAGATCGATTCCCGATGCAACAAGGGAAGTCTGCCCCGGTGCCGCAAGGCAACGCCGAACCCGTGAGGGCCAGCGGCGACCGGGGCAGAGGACGGATGGGCTCGTAGTACCGACGAAGCCGGGTAACGCCGGTGGAGGGAAGGGGCCCTGATTCGGATCGAACGCACGACGGGGCAACAGCCTCGGGGATTGACGATGAGTCTACCAACCCCGGTTTCCAAAGTTGAGAAGCTCCAGACGGCGTTGCAAGCGAAAGCCAAGGCCGCCCCTGGCTATCGGTTCTACACGTTGTGGGACAAGGTCTGCCGTCCGGACGTTCTGGCCGAAGCGTAGCGTCGCTGCCGCGCGAACCGCGGAGCGTCGGGCGTGGATGGGCAGACGTTCGAGCAGATTGAGTCGGCCGGCGTGGGGCCGTGGCTGGCGGCGTTGCAGGAGGAGTTGCGCGGGCAGGAGTATCGTCCGCAACCCCTCCTTCGAGTGTGGATAGCCAAGAGCAACGGCGGGCAACGCCCGCTGGGCATACCGAGCATTCGCGACCGGGTGGCGCAGATGGCGGTGCTGCTGGTCATCGGGCCGATTTTCGAGGCGGACCTCTGCGATGAGCAGTATGGCTTCCGTCCCGGGGTCGACGCCAAGATGGCCGTGCGGCGGGTGTACTTCAACGTCGCCGAGCGGGGGCTTCGAGAAGTGGTGGACGCGGACCTGTCCGACTACTTCACCACGATTCCGCACGGCCCGCTGATGCGGTGCCTGAGCCGGAGAATCACGGACGGCAGCGTGCTGTCGGTCGTGAAACTTTGGCTTCGGGCTCCGGTGGTGGAACGGCGTGAGCGGAGCGAACAACGCACGACGGTGGCCGCGGATACCAATCGCGGCACGCCCCAGGGCGGGGTGGCTTCACCCTTGCTGGCCAACCGGGACTTCCGGCGATTGGTTCTGGCGTGGAAGCAGTTCGGTCACGAGCAGCGTCTCCAGGCCCGTGTGGTCAACTACGCGGACGATCTGGTCATTTGTTGCCGACCCGGTTCCGGGCCGGAGGCGATGGCCACCGTCCGCAACCTGATCGCTCGGCTGGGCCTGAGTGTGAACGAGCGGAAGACCCGACTCGCGACGTTGCCGGAGGAGTCGATCGACTTCCTCGGCTACACGATCGGGCAATTCCACGGCAAGAACGGTCGGCCGTACATCGGCACCCGACCGTCGAAGAAGTCGGTAGGCAAGCTCCGGGCTCGAATCCACGAGGAGACGTCGAGTCGCTGGAACTGGCAACAACCCGCGGAGCGGGTCGAGGTACTCAACCCCATCCTTCGTGGGTGGTGTGGGTATTTCAACCAGGGTCCGGTGATCGAGGTGTACCGGTCGGTCCGCCAGTACATCGAGCGACGATTCCGCAGGTGGTTGATGCGTCGGGAACAGCGTCATGGTACGGGCTACAAGCGTTACCCGGATCGTTACCTGTACGAGGAACTGGGTCTGTTCCCGGTTCCCGACCGTCGTGCGGCCACGCCGAATGCGAAGGCTTGAGGGTTCGAATGAGAGCCGGATGCGGGAAATCCGCACGTCCGGTTCGAGGAGCGGGAGGTGGAAACGGGGCACGGTCAGGCGAGTGAGGCACCGGCAGACGAAAGGGCCGGCAACAGAGGGGCCTGACCTAAACTACCGCGCCACCTCTCGACTCTACCGAGGGTGAAGCGGGCGTCGGCGAGGTAGCGTCCGAGCGTCGGCCCCAGGTTGCGGGCGTAGGCGACCGCCTGGCCGAAGGGGCTCTTGGGCAGTGCCGTGCGGTGCTCGGCTTCGATCCACTCGCCGAACGGCTTCGGGATCGGCCCGGCCCGGGTCTGCCGCAGTGACACCGCGGTGTCACCGATCGGATTCTTCTCGACGATCTCCTTTTCGACGGCGGAGAGCGTGCGGATGTCCGCCAGGGCCTCGGTCGCTTTCGCGGGGTCGTTCGCCTGGGCTTCGACGAACTTCCGTCGGACGGGGGCCCAGCAGCCGAGGTGCCTCGCCCCGGAGCCGTGGACCGCGGTGTAGCCGGTGTAGCCGTCGGCATGGACGAAGCCCGAATACCCTTGGAGGAACGCGGCGGGATAGTCGTCGTCGCGGCCGGGGGTGAAGTCGAAGAGCGTGTAGGGGTTCGCGGCGTCGCCGAGGTAGAGCCAGGCGTACGCGGTGCGGCGGGGATTGAGCAGTGTCACCGGGCTGTCATCGACGCGGATCGCGAATGACTGCTTCATCCGCGCGATCATCGCTCGGTAGACCGGATCCAACAGGATCGCGCAATCGCGGATCAGATCGCACAGCCGGGTCCGGGACACGAACCACCCCTGACGGGCGAAGAGGGATTCCTGGCGGTAGAGCGGCAAGTGATCGACGGACTTCGAGACGATCACCTGGGCGAGCAGTCCGGCCCCGACGCCCGACTTCGGCACCGGTTCTACCGGCACGATGGGTTTGATGAACTGCGGGTCGCGGGCCGCGTGTTCGCAGATGCGGCAGGCGTAAGTCGGCTGCGCGATCTCGCGGACGGAGATCGACGACGGCGTGTAGTCGAGCCGTTCGCGGATCGTCTCCCCGATGCGAACTCGCACCGCGGCGCAGCAGGGGCAGCCCTTCTCGGCGTCGCTCAGGTCCCACTCTTCGCGTCGGCGGGGCAAGTTCGCCGAGTTCGATTTGCGGCCGTGGCCCTGGCGCTTCGACGCCGGCTCGCGGGGTGACAGGGGAGTGTCACTCGCGGCGGGGATCGGGGGGGGTTCGGCGGGGAGCGCGTCGAAGAGGGTCGGTCCTTCGATCCGTTCGCTGGTGCGGCCGAAGGTCATCTTCCCGAGCTTGGCGATGTGCGACTGCTGCTGCTCGATGGTGCCGCGGAGTTCGCCGACGAGGGCGAGCAGTTGGGCGACCTGCTCGCGGAGGTGGACGACTTCTTGATCCAGTGACAACGCCATGTCATTGAGACGCGCGGCGCGGCGAATGAGTCCCGAGAATCCGGGAAGTTCTCGCAGAATCATCCGGATTTTTGGAATCGCCGCCGGGGTCGCGTCCGCGAGAGTTCGACGCCGCCGAGGATCATGGCCCGTTGCGTCGGCGTGATGGCGAGTTCCTTCGCCGCGACGGTGGGGAAGGCGAAGGTTCCCTTCTCCAGTCGTCGGAGGTAGAGCGCGAAGCCGTCGCCCCTCCAGGCGAGGACCTTGATCGCGGTCCCGCGGCGGTTTTTGAAGACGAAGAGGTCGCCCGACGCAGGGTCGCGGCCGAGCACGCCGCGGACGACGCCGGCGAGCCCGTCGATCCCCTTGCGGCCGTCCTGAGGTTCGACCGCCACGTCGATGGTGCCCGTGAGGCCGAGGCTCAGCATGGTGCGGCCCCCCGCGCGAGCACCAGACGAGCCACCGGTCGGGCATCGGCCCCGAGCGGCACGCGGAGTTGCAGGCCCGACGGAAGGATCACCTCGACGACCGCCTCGGGAATCACCCGGACGGGGACGAAGGCCGCCGAAGGTGACGGTTCGGTCGAGGAGTGGAGCGGAGTTGCCGAGGGTCGATCGAGTCCGTCGAGGATGGCCCGCCAGCGGTAGAAACTCGACGTGGTGAGGTCGCGGGATCGGCAGAAGCCCGCCACCGGAAGGCCGGACTTTCGCCAGGCGGAAAAGATCGTTCGCCAGCGGGCCAGGGCTTGAGGATCGTGCACGGCCATGACGGGGTCTCCTCGCGAGGAAACCCACCAGATTAACTCACCTCGCAAGACGTGCGTTCACCGGACGTTATCCGAACTCCTGCAACGCTCGCATCACCACATAGGCCACCGTCGACAA
>DATLBX010000128.1:0-7085 GCA_035526705.1 Acidimicrobiales bacterium
CGCGGTCTCATGCCCAACCCGAAGACCGGCACCGTCACGATGGACGTCGCCAAGGCCGTCGCCGACTTCAAGGGCGGCAAGGTGGAGTACCGCACCGACAAGTTCGGCAACGTCCACGTGCCGATCGGCAAGAAGTCATTCGCCAAGAACGATCTCCTCGCCAACCTGCACGCGGTCGTCGACGAGCTCGTGCGGGCCAAGCCCTCGAGCTCGAAGGGCCGCTACCTGCGTTCGGTCACTGTCTCGTCGACCATGGGCCCCGGGGTCCGCATCGACCCCGCCCGCGCCCGCGAGCGCGAAGAGGATCTGGCCGCCGCGGCGTCGTAGTAGATTTTTCTTTCCAACCACAGACATCCGGTGCGCTGTCACCCCGCTCCTCGCCCATAACCCGGGCGGTCGCTCGGAGTGGTGGCGCCTAAGGGACTTCGGTCCGCCTGACGAGGGGATTGCAACATGGACAACCAGGTAGAGCGCGAGCCGCGGCCCGAGAAGGTCGCCGTCGTCACCGAGGTGCGAGAGCGTTTCGCTTCCGCCGACGCCGCGCTGCTCACTGAATACCGCGGTCTGACCGTCGGGGAACTCGCAACGCTGCGCCGAACCCTGCGCGAGTCCGGCACGGAGTACAAGGTCTACAAGAACACCCTCGTCCGGCGCGCCGCCGACGAGGCCGGCCTCGCCGACCTTCAGCCGTTGCTGACCGGACCAACTGCGATTGCGTTCGTTTCCGGTGACGCCGCCATCGCCGCGAAGACGCTGCGCGACTTCGCGAAGACAGCACCCGCCCTGGTCATCAAGGGGGGACTGCTCGGCACCCGATTCCTCACCCCCTCCGATGCATCGGCGCTCGCCGAGCTGCCGTCGCGAGACGTGCTGCTGGCCCGTCTCGCCGGCGGCCTCGCCGCTCCCATGCAGAAGTTCGCCGGGCTGTTGCAAGCGCTGCCGCGCAACTTCGCTTACGGCCTCGCCGCCCTCATCGAAAAGGGCGGCGCACCCGGCGCACCGGCTGCCGCTCCGGAAGCCGCGGCTCCGGCCGACGCGCCAGAGCCCGAAGCCGCAGAGGTGGCTGAGGCGGCCGCTCCGGCCGAGGCCTCGGAGACTGCTCCGGCCGACGCGCCTGAACCCGCCCCGGCCGACGTGCCCGAGACGGTCGCACCGGTCGAGGCGCCTGAGACCCTCAGCCCCGCCGAGGCGCCGGAACCGGCCACCGAGGCACCTGACACCTCGACACCAGAAGCACCTGCCGCACCGGAAGCACCCGAAGCAACAACCTCAGAATCAGAAACCAAGGAGTAGAAGACAAATGGCTGCAGCTACCAAGGACGAGATCCTCGAAGCGATTTCCTCCATGACCGTTCTCGAGCTCTCCGAGCTGCTGAAGGACTTCGAAGAGCGCTTCGGCGTAACCGCCGCGGCTCCCGTGGCAGTTGCCGCGGCGGGCGGCGGTGGCGGCGGTGGCGGCGAAGCCGCTGCTGAAGAGCAGGACGCCTTCGACGTGATCCTCACCGCGGCGGGTGACAAGAAGATCCAGGTCATCAAGGAGGTCCGTGCCCTCACGAGCCTCGGCCTCAAGGAGGCCAAGGACCTCGTCGACGGCGCGCCCAAGCCCGTTCTCGAGAAGGTCTCCAAGGAGGACGCCGAGAAGGCAAAGGCCGCCCTCGAGGCCGCCGGAGGTTCCGTAGAACTCAAGTAGTCCCGGGGCGGCAGCGCAAGTCTCTGCCCTCCAGTGCTTGACAGCGGGGAAACGGCTGCTTTACCGTTTCCCCGCTTAGGCATGTTCGGCCGTCCGGCCGAGCTTGACTTGTGGCGACCCTGCGCGTAACCTCGTCGGTTGCCGTGGTCGCCCGCCCCCAGGCATTGCAATTCGCCTGTCTAAACGCGCGCCCGCAGCACAACCACCCGGAGGGGGCCCGGAGCCCTTCTCCACGTAGCACCGCCCTTCCCGCCTAGGCCATCCAGGAGCTGCCTCGTGCCCGTCCCCACTCGGGAACGTCTTTCCTTTGCCAACCTCGACGAGGTCCTGCCAGTACCGGATCTCATCGCCATCCAGCGCGACTCGTTCGCCAAGCTGATGGAACAGGGTCTCCAGCAGACCTTCCACGACATCAGCCCCATCGAGGACTTCTCGGGCCAGCTGCGCCTGGAGCTCGAGTTCGACCCGACCGACGTCGACCTTCGTCCTCAGCCGAAGTTCACGGTCGAGGAGTGCAAAGAGAAGGGCATGACCTTCGCGGCGCCGATCTTCGTGCGCGCCCGGTTCATGAACGCCGGCACCGGTGAGATCAAGGAACAAACCGTCTTCATGGGCGACTTCCCGATGATGACGGACAAGGGCACGGTCATCATCAACGGCACCGAGCGGGTGGTCGTCTCCCAGCTCGTGCGTTCCCCCGGCGTCATCTTCCAGCCCGGCCGTGATGCGAAGACCATCGTCACCGGCACCATCCACCCCTACCGCGGCGAGTGGATCGAGTTCGACGTCGAGGCCAAGCCCGGCAAGGACATCACTGCAGGCTCCCGCGTGGCCCGCAAGCGCCGCCTCTCCATGTTCGTCCTCCTGCGCGCGCTCGGGTACTCCGACGACACATTCCTCGAGGCCTTCGTACGTCACTTCGACTTCCTCACCGGACAGTGGGAGAAGGAACGCGATCTCGCGCCCACGCAGGAAGAGGCCCTCCTCGAGATCTACAAGCGGGCCCGTCCCGGTGAGCCCCCCTCGGTCGACGCCGCCCGCGCCTACTTCGAGAACGCGTTCTTCTCCAACAAGCGCTACGACCTGACTCGCGTCGGTCGTTACAAGCTGGGCCGCAAGCTCGGCAGCGAAGTCGCCCGCCTCGGCGAGCTCTTCCCGATGCTCGACCTCGACGTACCCACCGAGGGCCAGGGTGTCTTGAGCCGCTGCGAAGTCCTCGCCGCGTGCACGTACATCCTCCACCTCGCCAACGGCGAGCCGGGTTACCGCATCGACGACCAGGACCACTTCGCGAACCGACGCATCCGCTCCGTCGGTGAGCTCATCCAGAACCAGGTCCGCGTCGGTCTTTCCCGCATGGAGCGCGTCGTGCGTGAGCGCATGACGACTCAGGACGTCGAGGCCATCACGCCGCAGACCCTGATCAACATCCGGCCGGTCGTGGCCGCCATCAAGGAGTTCTTCGGAACCTCGCAGCTGTCGCAGTTCATGCAGCAGACGAACCCGCTGGACGGCATCACCCACAAGCGCCGCCTCTCGGCGATGGGCCCCGGCGGTCTGTCGCGTGAGCGTGCCGGGTTCGAAGTGCGTGACGTTCACTCCTCGCACTACGGCCGCATGTGCCCCATCGAGACTCCGGAAGGTCCGAACATCGGACTGATCGGCCACCTCGCGACTTACGGGCGCATCAACGAGTACGGCTTCATCGAGACCCCGTACCGCAAGGTCACGAACGGCCGCGTCACCGACGAGGTCATGTACCTCGCCGCGGACGAGGAGGAAGAGCACGTCATCGCCCAGGCCAACGCGGCCCTCGATACCAAAGGCAACTTCACCGAGGATCGCGTCCTCGTGCGGACCGGCCCTCAGGGCGCCGGAGTGCGCGTCGGCGCCACGACCACGACATACGGCTCAACGTCGGAGATCGACTACGTGCCGCCGTCGGAGGTCGACCTCATGGACGTTTCTCCCGCGCAGATCCTGTCGGTGTCGACCGCGCTGATCCCCTTCGTCGAGCACGACGAAGCCAACCGCGCGCTCATGGGCGCCAACATGCAGAAGCAGGCCGTGTCGCTGGTGCGTCCCGAGGCTCCGTTCGTCGGAACCGGTATCGAGAAGCGCATCGCCACCGATGCCGGCGACGTCGTCCTCGCCGAAGGTGAAGGAACGGTGACCGAAGTAGCGGGCGACCACATCACGGTCGAGTACACCGCCGGGCAGAAGGACCGCCTGGGCACCCCGCTCAGCCGCAAGGTCTACCGACTGGCGAAGTTCCGCCGGTCCAACCAGAACACCTCGATCAACCAGAAGCCGGTCGTCGACGAGGGCGACAAGGTCGTCGCCGGCTCAGTGCTGGCCGACGGCCCTTCTACGCAGCAGGGCGAGCTCGCCCTCGGCAAGAACCTTCTCGTCGCCTTCATGCCCTGGGAGGGCTACAACTTCGAAGACGCGATCATTCTTTCGGAGCGCCTCGTGCGCGACGACGTGCTGTCGTCGATCCACATCGAAGAGCACGTGATCGACGCCCGCGACACCAAGCTCGGTGCCGAGGAAATCACGCGGGACATCCCGAACCTCTCCGAGGAGATCCTCGCCGACCTCGACGAGCGCGGCATCATCCGGATCGGCGCTGAAGTCGGCCCGGGCGACGTCCTCGTAGGCAAGGTCACCCCGAAGGGTGAGACCGAGCTCACGCCGGAAGAGCGCCTCCTGCGCGCCATCTTCGGTGAGAAGGCCCGCGAAGTTCGCGACACCTCACTCAAGGTTCCCCACGGAGAGTCCGGCAAGGTCATCGACGTCCGCGTCTTCTCCCGCGACGAGCAGCACGAGCTTCAGCCGGGTGTGAACCAGCTGGTTCACGTCTACGTCGCGCAGAAGCGCAAGATCTCCGAGGGCGACAAGCTGGCCGGCCGCCACGGCAACAAGGGCGTCATCTCCAAGATTCTTCCGATCGAGGACATGCCCCACCTCGCCGACGGCACGCCGGTCGACATCATCCTGAACCCCCTCGGTGTGCCAAGCCGAATGAACGTCGGCCAGGTTCTCGAGTCGCACCTCGGCTACGCCGCCCGTTGGGGCTGGGAAGGCCTGGACGGCAACGTCAAGGTCAACAAGAACGGCAAAGTCATGCGGGGCACCGAGACGAAGACCCGCCCCGTAACCGACCCGTCGGTGTGGATCTCCACGCCGGTGTTCGACGGCGCCCACTGGGACGAGGAGGGCGATGCGGGTCGTCACCCCACGATCCAGAAGCTGCTCCAGACGATCACGCCGGAGACAGTCGACGGGAACCGGATGATGACCACCGAGGGCAAGACGACGCTCTACAACGGTCGTACCGGTGAGCCCTACGACGTACCGATCTCGGTTGGTTACGTCTACATCCTGAAGCTGGCTCACCTCGTGGACGACAAGATCCACGCCCGCTCCACCGGTCCGTACTCGATGATCACGCAGCAGCCCCTCGGTGGTAAGGCGCAGTTCGGAGGCCAGCGCTTCGGGGAGATGGAGGTCTGGGCCCTCGAGGCATACGGCGCGGCTTACGCGCTGCAGGAACTCCTCACCATCAAGTCCGACGACGTGCTCGGCCGCGTGAAGGTCTACGAGGCCATCGTCAAGGGCGAGAACATCCCCGACGCCGGCATCCCCGAGAGCTTCAAGGTGCTCATCAAGGAAATGCAGTCCCTATGCCTCGACGTCGAGGTGCTGTCGACCACCGGCGAGCAGATCGAGATGCGAGAGATCGACGAGGACGTGTTCCGCACGGCCGAGGAGCTCGGGATCGACATCTCCCGTCCGGAGCGCGGCTCCGACGAAGAAGACGAACGCAGGGCCCTCGAACGTCAAGCCCGCCAGCTGAGCTACTAGGGAACAGGACGAATAGATGATTGACGTAAACGACTTTTCCCAACTGAAGATCGGCCTGGCGCGGGGCGACGAGATCCGCACCTGGTCGAACGGTGAGGTCAAGAAGCCCGAGACGATCAACTACCGCACGCTGCGCCCCGAGAAGGACGGGCTCTTCTGCGAGAAGATCTTCGGCCCCACCAAGGACTGGGAGTGCTACTGCGGCAAGTACAAGCGGGTGCGCTTCAAGGGAATCATCTGCGAGCGCTGTGGCGTCGAGGTCACGCGCGAGAAGGTCCGGCGCGAGCGGATGGGCCACATCGAGCTGGCGGCGCCCGTCGTGCACATTTGGTACCTCCGCGGCACCCGCTCCTGGCTCGCCTACCTCCTGATGGGCACCGAGGCCCGCGAGGAACTGAAGGCCAAGCAGCTCGAGAAGGTCATCTACTTCGCGGCGAACCTGGTCACCTGGGTCGACGAGGACAAGCGCCACGAGGAGCTGCCGAACCTCGAGGCCGAGCTGGTCGAAGAGCTGGTCGAGATCCGTAACGCGATGGAGCTCGAGCTGGCTCGCAAGGCCGAGGCCACCGAGAAGGAAGTCGCCGAGCTCGAAGCCGGCGGCGCCAAGGACTCTGAGATCCGCGCTCGTCAGAAGGCATGGGAGAAGGACGCGGCTGCGATCCGCGAGCGCGGCGAAGCCGAGCTCGAACTCGTGCAGCGGGCCTTCGACGAATTCCGCGATCTGTTCGCCCGCCGGATCATCGAAGACGAGATGCTGTGGCGCGAGCTCACGGACCGCTACGGCGAGTACTTCGAGGGCGGCATGGGCGCCGAGGCGATCGCGCAGCTCATCGGCCGCATAGACCTCGATGAGGAGGAGATCAAGCTCCGCGAAGCGATCGACGCGCTCGACGGCCGGAAGCCGTTGTCCGCGCAGCGCAAGCAGAAGGCCATCAAGCGGCTGAAGATCGTCACGTCGTTCAACCGGCGTCACGAGTCCGGCAAACGAATCAACGACCCGCGGGCGATGATCCTCGACGCGGTCCCCGTGATTCCGCCGAACCTGCGGCCGATGGTCCAGCTCGAAGGCGGCCGTTTCGCTACCGCCGACCTGAACGACCTCTACCGCCGGGTGATCAACCGGAACAACCGTCTCAAGCGACTTCTCGATCTCGGCGCTCCGAGCATCATCGTCAACAACGAGAAGCGCATGCTGCAGGAGGCCGTCGACGCACTGTTCGACAACGGCCGGCGCGGCCGGCCGGTCACGGGCCCCGGCAACCGCCCGCTCAAGTCGCTGTCGGACATGTTGAAGGGCAAGCAGGGTCGATTCCGCCAGAACCTTCTGGGTAAGCGAGTCGACTACTCGGGCCGTTCGGTGATCGTGTCGGGCCCGACCCTCAAGCTGCACCAGTGCGGCCTGCCCAAGGCCATGGCGCTCGAGCTGTTCAAGCCGTTCGTCATGAAGCGCCTGGTCGACCACGAGCTGGCGCAGAACATCAAGTCCGCCAAGCGCATGGTCGAGCGCCGTCGTCCGCAGGTGTGGGAC
>DATLBX010000129.1:0-15812 GCA_035526705.1 Acidimicrobiales bacterium
GATCTTGGACATGCCCTACTTCTTCTTGGTCAGGGTCTTGCCGACCTTGGCCAGTACGTCGCGGCTGGTGAGGATCAGGAGGTCCTCGTTGTCAGAGGTGATCTCGGTGCCGCCGTACTTGGAGTAGACGACGGTGTCGCCAACGGCAATGTCGAGCGGGATGATCTCGCCGCTCTGCTCGGAGCGCTTGCCCGGGCCGACGGCCAGGACCTCGCCCTGCTGGGGCTTCTCCTTGGCGGTGTCGGGGATGACCAGCCCGGATGCGGTGGTCTCCTCGGAGTCGTTCGGGCGGACCACGATGCGGTCCTCGAGGGGCTGCAGGTTCATTTTTGTTTGCCTCCGTGGCAGTCGATTGCTTTGTCTGCTGGCACTCTAAGTGTGCGAGTGCTAATCCTAGCCCGCCCGGCGGGGGCGTGCACCGGGCCCGACCGGGGCCGGTCAGAGACTCAGATTCGGGTTGGCAGGGGCGTTGAGAGCGGTAAGTCCGTCGCTCTGGAGGCGGTAATAGGCGGTGGACGCCACCATCGCTGCGTTGTCGGTGCACATGGCACGGCTGGGGATGAAGGCCCGCAGCCCGTCCTCGATGCAGGCGTCGAGGGTCCTGGTCCGTAGAGCCGAGTTGGCCGCCACGCCGCCTCCCAGGCAGAGACCGCTCGCACCTATCTCCCGCGCCGCCTTGCGGGCCTTGTGAACGAGGACGTCGACGACCGCCTCCTGGAAGGAGGCGGCCACGTCGGCCGGCTCGAATTCCGGGTTCTTGCGCGTGTAGTTGATGACCGACGTCTTGAGGCCGGAAAAGGAAAAGTCGTAGCCCTGGTTGCGCATAGCGCGAGGAAAGTCGATGGCGGTCGGGTCGCCGTCCATGGCGAGGCGGTCGATGACCGGTCCGCCCGGGTAGCCGAGGCCCAGATGACGGGCCACCTTGTCGAAGGCCTCCCCGGCCGCGTCGTCGATCGTTCCGCCGAGCACCCGGTACTGCCCGTGCCCCTCGAAGGCGATGAGCATGGTGTGGCCTCCGGAAACGAGGAGCACCGCGAGCGGAAGCTCCAGGTCGGGTTCCTCCAGGAACGCCGCGTAGAGGTGCGCTTCGAGATGGTTGATCCCGATGAAGGGAACGCCCCACGCGAGCGCCAACGCCTTGGCCGAGGCCACCCCGACCAGGAGCGCGCCGGCGAGACCCGGGCCGATCGTCGCGGCGACCGCGGTGATATCGGAATCCTCGATTCCCGCCTCCACCGTCGCCTGCGCGACCACAGGCAACAAGCGCTCCGTGTGCGCTCTGCTCGCGATCTCCGGAACCACGCCGCCGTGCAGCGCATGGAGCTCGATCTGGCTGGAGACGACTGACGACAGGACGTGTGTCCCCGCGCACACCACAGCCGCCGCGGTCTCGTCGCACGACGTCTCGATGCCCAGAATCGGATTCCCCGGTGGCTTTGTCAGCGGTTCGCTGGCGTTCACTTGTTGACCACTCTTGTGCTCCCCCGCACGCGGGCCGCGAGGGCGGCCAGCCGCTCCTGATATGCCTCGCCGGCGATGTCGTCGGCCCACATCACGAGCGCGTCCTCGTTTGTCTCGGCGTAGTAACCCTTGCGAATTCCTGCGGGCCGGAATCCGAAGCGCCGGTACAGGTGCTGCGCTTCGTTGTTGCCCACCCGTACTTCGAGAGTCATGTGCGCCGCGCCCCGCTCCCGCGCCGCATCCGCGAGATGAAGCAGCAGGCGCGTCGCGATGTGACGGCGATGCCATTGCGGATCGACGGCGATGGTGGTGACGTGCGCGTCGTCGAGGGCCATCATCAGGCCGGCATAGCCGACGACCTCGCTGTCGTAGCGCGCCACCACGTAGGCGCGGCTCGTCTTCAGCGCGAGCTCCGAGAGGAAAAGGGAGAACGACCAGGGCCGCGGGTACACCTCGGCCTCGATGCGCAGCACGCTGCGCAGATGCCGCCGACGCATCGGGGCCAGCTCGATCTCGAAGTCGTCGCCCGCGGGCGGGGCGACCCCCGACTCGGGGGCGCGGGTAGCCATCAGCGGGCCTTCGGCTTGCCGTCGACCGCAGGACGTAGATAGATCGGGTTCAGCTCCCACGGCTGCACGAACTCTTCGCGAATCGCCTGCGCGTGAGCGAGTGTCACCAGTGAGGCCGCCGAGGGAAACGGGTGAGAGGTGTCGACCTCCACGTCGCCCGAACGGCGGAGTTCTTCGCAGTACCGCACCGCTCCGTCCCCCACGGCCAGCACGTTCTCTCCTAGAGCCATCAGCTGTCCAACCAATTCGTCCGGACTGCACACACAGGACTCGCTCATCCGCTGCACTCCACCGGGAACGGGCCGATAGAAAGCCGCGTAGACCTCATCGCGCCGGGCGTCGAGCACCGCGGCGATAACCCGGTCGGTGTAGCGGACCGGAAACGCCAGCAGATCCAGGCTCGCGAGCCCGACCATCGGCACCCGCAGCGCTTGAGCCAGCGCTTTTGCCGTGGCGACTCCGACCCGCACGCCGGTGAACATGCCGGGGCCGATATCGACCGCGACCGCCCCGACCTCCTTCAGTTCGATGCGAGCCTGCTCGCAAATGAATTCGATACCCGGGGCCAGCACCTCCGCGTGGCGGGGGGTGGCGCGATGGCGTCCGGGAAGCGGCACCCCCGGACCGCACTCGAACGCCGCCATCACTCCCTCCGCGCCGCCGAGCGCACATGCCACCTGGGCGGTCGTCGTCTCGATGCCGAGAATGATCACGCGCTCCTCCACGACGTGACCGCCTTCTCGAGTTCGTCGCGTCGCGCGGCCCATGTAGGTCCAGCGGGCGTCAGGGTGATCACGCGATCGTCGTCCTCCGGACCGAGCTCGATGCGCACGTCCAGGACGTCGTCACCCAATACCCCGAGCGCCATGTCGCCCCATTCGATCAGCGATACACATGCCGGGTCTGCCAACTCCCCGAGCACCAGGTCCGCGACCTCGTCCGGGCTCTCCATCCGGTACAGGTCCGCGTGCTGCAACTTGAGGCGTCCGTCGTAGACGCGAACCAAGGTGAACGTCGGGCTGGTCACGTTCTCCGTGACTCCAAGGCCCCGGGCGAAGCCCTGCGTGAAGCGCGTCTTGCCCGCGCCCAGGTCGCCGGTGAGAAGGACGACGTCGCCCTCGTATGCGAGCGGCGCGAGGGCCGCGCCGAGGTCCCGCGTCTCGTGTTCCGAGGTGGTGGCGCAGCGGATCATCGGGAACCTGCCAACTCTGTCTTTGCGGGGACTCGCTCCCCCGTGAGGCGGCGGACAGCCAGTTTGGCCCGAACCAGGTCGGCTCTCATCTCGGCCAGGACCTGTCCCCCGCCGGACCGCAGCGCGGCGGACGGGTGAAAGGTCGGCACCACGACCCGGCCGTTCCACGCGTGCTCCTGGCCGCGCATCTTGGTGATGCCCTCTTTGGTCTCCAAGATACGGCGCGTCGCGTAGTTGCCGAGGGTGACAATTACCTTCGGGTCGACCAGTTCGAGCTGGCTCTCCAGCCACGGTCGACAGGACTCGATCTCATCCGGCAGGGGGTCGCGGTTTTCCGGAGGCCGACACTTCACAACGTTGCAGATATAGGCACCCGAGCGATCGTGTCCCAGTTCCTCGAGAATCAAACGGTCGAGCAACTTTCCAGAGCGACCGACGAACGGCTCCCCCTGCAAGTCCTCGTCGCGACCGGGACCTTCGCCGATGAACATGAGGTCCGCCTTGGGGTTGCCCCCGCCGAACACCACCTGGGTGCGGCCCGACGCCAGCTGGCACCTGGTGCAGATGGCCGCCTCCGCGGCAACGGTCGCGAGGTCGTACCGAGCCACCTGCCAAAGGTACTGGCGGCGGTCGGGAGGCAAGATGTCGGCGTGGATGACGTGCGGGGTTTGCTCGCGGCGACGGCGGACGCGGCGGCGGACTTTCTCGACGGACTCGACCAGCGACCGGTGGCGGCCGCGGCAAGTCTGGAGGAGTTGCGGGCATCGCTCGACGTCGACCTGCACGATGATCCGATCGACGCGCGCGCTGTGCTCCATCACCTCGTCCAGGCCGTCGACCCGGGGGTCGTCGCGATGGCGTCGGGGCGCTACTTCGGCTTCGTAATCGGATCGGTGCTCCCCGCAGCACTGGCGGCCGACTGGATGACGTCGGTTTGGGACCAGAACGCCGGCCTGTACGTCGGGGGGCCGTCGGCGGCGGTCGTGGAGGAGACAGCCGGGCGCTGGCTCAAGGAGCTGCTCGGCCTACCGCCAGGAGCGTCGTTCGCGCTGGTTACCGGGTGCCAGATGGCCCACTTCACAGCCCTGTCCGCGGCGCGACTTCACGTGCTCGAACGCGCCGGGTGGGATGTGAACGAGGAAGGGCTCGTGGGCGCACCGCCGATCCGCGTCTTCGTGGGGGCGGACCGTCACATCACTGTCGACCGTGCCCTTCGCTATCTCGGAATCGGTAACCGCAGCATCGTTCCGGTTGCCACCGACGGCGAGGGGCGGATGATCCCCACCGCCCTTGCCGAGAAGCTGTCAGACGGGAGCGGCCCAGCGATCGTCTGCGCCCAGGTGGGCGAGGTCAACACCGGCGCCGTCGACCCAATGACCGAGGTGTGCGAAATCGGTCTGAGTGCGGGGGCCTGGGTGCACGTCGATGGCGCCTTTGGCATGTGGGCCGCGGCCTCACCGGCGCTCCGTCCCCTCCTGGAGGGCATCGAACTGGCGGACTCGTGGGCGACCGATGGTCACAAGTGGCTCAACGTGCCGTACGACTCGGGTTTGGCCTTCTGCGCCCACCCCGACTCACACCGCCGGGCGATGAGTGCCCACGCCGACTACCTCGTGCACGCCGACGCAGAGGCCGGTCCGCGCGACCAACTCGATTGGACCCCCGAGTTCTCCCGCCGGGCTCGCGGCTTTCCGATTTACGCGGCGCTGCGATCGCTGGGTCGAGGTGGGGTCGCAGCCCTTGTCGAAGGCAGTTGCGCCCATGCGAAGCGACTGGCCGCTGCGCTGGCGGAGACTGATGGCGTAGAGGTCCTCAATGACGTCCGTCTCAACCAGGTTCTGGTCCGCTTCGGCGACGACGACGCTCACACCGAAGCCGTGATCCGGCGAGTGCAAGAGGGCGGCGAGTGCTGGATGAGCGGAACGAGATGGCGCGGCCAGGCGGCAATGCGGATCAGTGTCGTCAACTGGCGGACCGACGACGACGACATCGAACGGACACTCAAAGCAATCACCCGAGCCCACGCCTCGGCGGACTCGCCCCTAGGTGTAGCGGCGGAACAGACGCGGGCCTAAGCGGGCGAGGACCTCATAGCTGATTGTGCCGGTCATGCGGGCCCAGTCGTCCGCGGTGATGCGATCGGATCCCTGAGCTCCCAGTAGGACCACCTCGTCGCCGACCTCGACATCGTCACCCGCATCGATCATGAGCTGATCCATCGTCACCGTCCCGGCAATCTCCCGACGTTTCCCGCGCACGAGCACAGGCGCGTGGTGCTCGGAGAGCGAGCGCGGCACGCCGTCGGCGTACCCAAGCGGAACGGTGGCGACGCGGCCGGCGTCGTCCCTTCGGCGTCGCCAGCCGTAGCTGACCCCCTCACCGGCAGGGACATCGCGCACCGAGGTGATCTCGGCTTTCAGCGACAGAGCCGGATTCAATCCCACGCCGGACGGCGCTCCCCGCTTGTCGGACGGCGCGTAGCCATACAGGGCGATACCGCAGCGCACGAGGTCGTGGCGAGATTGCGGCTGATAGAGCGCAACCGCGCTGTTGGCGGTGTGGAACCGCAGCGGCTGGGGGCTCGCGGCCATCAGCGCGGCCCGGACCTCATCGAAGCGGCCGAGTTGAAGCTGGGTGACGTCGTCCTGGTCAGGGTCATCGGCGCAGGCCAAATGCGTCCACGCCCCTTGGCAGTTCAGTCCCGACTCCGAGATTCGGTGCGCCAGCCGAACGACCTCATCCAGGCGGCAGCCGACGCGGTGCATTCCGGTGTCGACCTTCAAATGCACCGTTGCGTCACCGCCGGCGGCGGCCACAAGGTCGATACTCGCCGCCGAACTGACGGTGAGGCTCAGGCGCGCCGCAACGGCTTCCCTGATGGCTTCGCTTGGCGCGTCCGCCAGCACGAGAATCGGCGAGTCCACTCCCGCCTGACGCAGTTCAAGGCCCTCCTCCACCACCGCCACGGCGAGCAACGACGCTCCGCCATCGAGGGCGGCCTTCGCCACCTGCACCGCGCCGTGTCCGTAGCCGTCGGCCTTGACGACGGCGCAGAGCTCGGCAGGGGCGCAGAACGCGGCGAGCGCAGCCGCGTTGGCGCGGATGACTCCGAGATCGACCTCGATCCAAGCCCGGCGCGTCCGCGCCACCGTCACGCGGCAGCGCCAATGGTCGCCAGGTAGCGCGACAGCCCGCTCACCAGATCACCGGCGATGAGTCCGGGACCGGGGCGCGCCGCTGCGGCTCCGATCGAGGCGCGAGCCGCGGCGGCCCCGGCGCGCTCGGCAGCCAGGCCACGCGCCATGAACGCACCGGCAATCCCGGCGAGCACATCACCCGTGCCGGCGGTCGCAAGTCGCGAATCGCGAGTGGAGGTGGCCAGCAGCAACTCGCCCCCGGCAACGACCGTGGTGGGTCCCTTCCACAGCACCGACACGGACAGCGCTTCAGCCAGGCGGCGCGCCTCCGCGAGTCGATCCGCCGCGGACGGATCTCCACCCAGCCGGGAGACCTCCCCATCGTGCGGAGTAATCAGCGTCGGTGCCTTGCGGCCGGCCAGCACCTTCGCGGCGTCGTGGCCGAGCGCCGTCAGCCCGTCCGCGTCGACCAGCAAAGGGCAGGGGCACGACGCGACGAACCTGCGGATTGCTGCCGCGGTCCCCTCGGAGCGGCCGAGTCCAGGTCCGATGACGGCGGCCTGGAAGCGGCCTATGTCGGCTAGCGCGCGGTCGGCCCAACTTCCGTCCGGTAATGCGAACGACAGGGCTTCGCCCATCACCGGGAGATCAGAATCCTCAACACCTGGAATGCCGACGCGCACGAGGCCAGCCCCAGCACGCTGCGCCGCCCGCGCCGCGAGCGTGGCGGCGCCCAGCATCCCCGGGGAGCCGGCGATGATCATCAGGGCGCGCTCCCACTTGTGGGTATTGCGCGGACGCTCGGGCAGCCAACGCGCCAGATCCTCGTCGCCAACCTCGGCGGCGCGAGCCACTGTCCATGCGTCGAGACCGATATCCGCCAATCGGAGCTTTCCGGCCAAGTCCGGACCGCGGCCCAGGACTAGCCCCGGCTTCAGTGCGGCGAGCACGCAGGTCACGTCGGCTCTGAGCGCGTCGGGCGCCGCTTCCCCGGTCGTGGCATCCAGACCAGAAGGAAGATCCACGGCGAGCACCCGTGTACCGGTCACGCGAGGCAGCGATGTGTCGCGCTCTCCGAATCGATAGCCGGTGCCCAACGCACCGTCGATCAGAAGGTCCGAGGAAGACAACCGGCGCGGCACGTCATCCAGATCCCAGACCCGCACGCGCGCGCCGCGCCGCTCGAGTCGCGCCGCCGCGTCCCTGGCGTCTGCTCCGTTGTTCCCCGGGCCGGCGACGACATCCACGCGCCGCCCGTAGGCCCCGCCGAGCATCTCGAGCGCGGCACGAGCCACCGCCAGACCGGATCGAGAAACCAGTTCCTCGATCGACACGGGAGCACTGACGTCCAGGCGCCGGACCTCGTCCGGCGTGCAAATGGGAATCAAGAGCTAGATCCAGCCCTGGGACTTCCACCATTCGGCGTATCGGGGAATGCCGGCGGTGAGGGGAACGCCGGGGCTGTAGCCGAGGATGCGTCGCGCCTTGGAGATGTCGGCGACGTACCTCGTCACCTCTCCAACGCGGGAGGGTTGATAGTCGACCTTTGCCTCGGTCTGCAGGACCAGTTCCAGCAGGTTGACCAGGTCGTGAAGGGTGTTCCCCTGCCCGTACGCCAGATTGATCGTGTCGTTGCGGACCTTGCCGCTCACCACCGCCTCGACACCGGAGATGACGCCGGCCACGCAGTCGTCGACGTAGGTGAAGTCGAGCATCTTGTTCTTGCCGAACACCACTATCGGTTCCCCGTCGGCCAGCTTTCGCATGAATAGCGGAATGACCCGTTCCATGCGCTCGGCGTCGCTGTCGAAGCGGCCGTAGACGTTGCTGAAACGGAAGATCAGAACGGGCATCCCGTAGCACCGGGCGTAGCTGTAGATCATCGCCTCCCCGCCGATCTTGCTGGCCGAGTAGGGGCTCTCGGCTACGACGAAGTCCGCCATCGGTTCCTCGGTCACGTGACGCTGGATATCTCCGTAAACCTCGCGGCTGCTTCCGAACACGATGGGACACTTGGCCGCACGCGCCACCTCCAGCGCGGCGAAAGTCATCTCGAGGTTCTGAAGGGCCTTCTCCGGCTCGAGGACCAGTTGGTGGACCTTCGCCCAAGCGGCGAGGTGGACCACGCAGTCGGGCTTCCATGGCGGGCTCCAGCACGTGGGGTCGCGGCTCAGCTCCACGAGATCGACGTGCTCGGTCGTGATCTTGTCTGTCCACGCGTTTTCGCGCTTGTCGATGCCGTACACCTCGTCGCCGCGCTCCATGAGGGCGAGGGAGAGGTTCGTGCCGATCTGGCCGGAAGACCCGGTTACAAGGACTTTCACCCCGTCAGCCTACGGGCGGGCGCTAAACCGCTAGCTCCCTAGGTGCAGAGATGCTTCGCGAGCTAGGTCCACTCGCGACCGCAAGCCCAACTTGGCGAACACGTTGGACAAGTGCGACGCCACCGTTCGGTGGGAGATGAAGAGCCTGGAGCCGATCTCTCTGTTGGTAAGCCCCTCTGCGGCCAGCCGCACGACTTCCGACTCGGCCGCGGTAAGTGCATCCCATCCATACCGGGCCGCGACGGTGCGGGGCTGAATCACCGGAGCGGCGTCGAGCTCAGCCAAACGAGCGTTCACTCGACTCTCATCTCGCGTTGCTCCGATCGATCCGTAGAAGGCGCGCGCTTCGGTCAGGACCTCCAAGGCTTCCTGTCGAGGCAGTGCAACCGATGCGTCCTCCAACGCCTCCGCCGCGATCACCTTCCGCGGCGAAACCCGAGCGAGGTCGACCAACTGCCGAGCGGCGGAGGGGTCACCGTCGAGCAAAGCACGACAGCGCAGCGCGGCGAGTGAAATGCTCGGAGCGTCGGTTTGTTGAGCCAGCTCCACTGCCGTGTCCCGGCTTAGCTGCGCCGTCGCCGTGGCCCCCGCTGCGAGGCAAATTCGCACCACGGTCGGGAGTGACTCGAAGAGCCGCCCGCGTCTGTCAACACGCTCGCGGGTCACGTCCAGTAGTTGACGCGCCTCGCGAGCCGCGGTATCGACGTCACCGGCATCGAACAACGCCGTCATCTTCAGAATTGCACCGGGAACCGATTTGGCGGGAGCGGCCAGGTCTGCGCAGTCGTCAGTTCGTCGGTAACGAATCCACGCAGCGATGTCGTCGGCGGAGCCCGCGTCACCTGGTCCGAACTCACTGGCGAGGGCGGCGGCCGTCTGAGCGCCCAGAAGCGCGTCGTCCCATCGCCCGGTCGCAAACTCGAGCCGCGCCCCTTCCACGACCAACCCGTGCAGGACCTTCACCATGCCATTGGTTTCCGCGAGGTCCGAGGCGACGGCCAACGCCGCCTTCGCCTCCGGGATCCGGTCGAGGTCGGCCAGCGCCCAGGCGTGATGCCGCCAGAAAATGGTCGGGGTGCCGCTGACCATTAGCTCCAAGGCCCGTTGCGAATAGCGGAGGGCCGCGGAGTGGCGGAGAAGGACCGTGGACATCCACGAACACTGGTTATTCGCTTCGGCCTCGACGGCGTCTCCCGAGCCCCGAGCCAGCTCCAACGCACGCTCGCTCAGAGCCAGACCTTCCGCCGGGTCGCCATGGTTGAAGAGCGCCTCGGCCGCCCTTCGCACCTCCGCGGAATCCCTGGAGTGAACGAACTCACGGGCCAACGCCGAGGCGCGTCGGCCCCACGAATGCGCTTCCGCGGCACGTCCCGATGTCATGTATGCCCCAGACGTCCTGAGCATCAAGTGGAGGCGGGACGCTCCATCCGTGGTCTGGGCAACGAGTGGGAGCAGCCGTGAAATCGCCTCGTCGGCTCGGCCCTGCCATGTCAGCAGTACAGCCAGGTGGGATTCGAGGGCGGCGCGGCGGGGATGTTCGGGATTGATCTCGAGAGCGGCTGCCAGCAACGTAGCGGCGGACCGCGTGTCTACGCCGGGGGCGTTCGAAGCCTCGAGCAGCGTGTCAGCTGCGTCCAGGTCTCCGGGTAACGCGCTGCGGATGAGGTGGGGGGCAATCGCGTTCGCCGGCAGGCCTAGCTCGGTCAGGGCGCGGGCGGCGCGCCGGTGCATCGACCGGCGGACCGGCTCCCCCATGTCCTCATAGATCGCCTCACGGATCAGGTCGTGCCGGAAGCGCAGCTTCTCCCCTGCGTCTTCGAGCACCCCGTGAACCCGAAGATCCGATGCTGGCTGCATCAGGGTGGGTACCGCCAAGCCGGTTACAGCAGCGAGCTCCTCCAGCCGGAAGCCCGCGCCCAGGATGGCCGCACCACGGAGTATCTCGAGATCTTCGGGGCTCAGTTCGCTGAGCCTGCGGAGAATCGTGGCCCGCAAGTTCGCTCCGAGCGAGACCTCACCGTCGATCTCCGCGGCGCCCTCCCGGACCCGAATCCGCGACTCGGTCAACAACGATTCGAGCAGCTCGTGGACATAGAACGGGGTGCCGCCCGCGTCGGACAGCCGCCTTCTCAGCTTCGGACCGGGGGCTCCACCTACTCGGGCGCGGGTCAGTTCCTCCACCGCCTCCTCGCCGAGGGGCCCGAGCGATATGGCGCGTGCCGTGGCGGGGGCGGAGCGCAGCAACGCCGCCAGCTCCGCGCCGCGCGGCAGGGGGCGGAAGCACCCGATAATCAGGATCGGGAGGGCGGTAAGGCGGCGACTCACGCTTCCGAGCGTCCCGACAGTCCCCGGATCCGCCCACTGAAGGTCATCGATCGCCAGAAGGATCGGACCCTCCAGTGCTTCTGCCTCGACCAGGTCGTCGAAGGCATCGATCAGGCGAAACGATGCCGCTTCTGTGTCCGACGCCGCGCCGAGCAGCCGGACGATCTCCGCTCGGCGGGAGTCTGTCTGCGGACCGACGCAGCCCATCGCCTCCAGAATCGAGCGGAAGGGTCGACCCTGTTCGAGTTCGTCTGCTTCGCCCAGGAACACGGTGAAGCCCGCATCCCGGGCGAGGTCGACGGTCCGCCGGAGAAGGGTGCTCTTCCCCATACCGCCCTCGCCTTCGACGAAGGCCGCATGCAAGGTTCCGCCGAGGGCACCCTGCACGGCCTGCTCGAGGATCGAGAGCTCGGTGTCGCGCCCGACCAGAGCGGCGCCCGGCGAGGGTGTGACCGTCGACACCTCAGCTGAACCCGTCAGATGACGGATGCGCGGTGACCCGGTAACCGCCATCGTGAACGCATGACCCGGAACCTACGCGCTGTTGCGTTGGCGATCACTGTTGCCTGCCTCCTCGCAATGCCGGCGGGCGCCTCCTCGGGCTCACCGCAAGACGTCCGGTACACGTACGTCCTCGGGGACGCCGGGGGCCCGTATGTGGCAGGCGTGCAAAATCAGTCTCAAGACACGCCGGCGGGCTCCGTGGCCGCGGGAGCACCTATATGGGTGGTGCCTTCTGGAACAAGCTTCGCGATCCATATCGATGACCACGTCGTCCCCGATGGCGAAGAGATTTTGGTACTGGTGTACAGCGACGGCCGATGGCTGTTCGAGGGGTGCGTCCCGATCGGCGCTGAACAGGAAATCACTGTTCTGCGGCCTGGCGCTCCTGCGCAGATCTCCCTCGGCGCCGTCTACGGACAGGGTCTGTGCGGGCCTCCGGTCACGGCCGGGGTCCTAACCGTCCGGGGGCTCAGCCAGCCATGATCAGAAGACTGCGCGCCCTGGGCCTGTGCGTCGCGGCGGCGCTTCTAACCGCCGTCCCGACGGCGGGGCCTGCCACGGGCAGACCGCCGGAGCTGACAGACGGGTGCACCGCGTGGGGGCTCGACTCCAGCGGGCTTGGTCCAACGACCTGCCGGTGGGAAGCCCGGGAGCCCGGCGGCTTCTGGGCGACCGGCATCGTCCACTTCCGCATACACCGCGCCGGCAAGGTCTTTCAGCACTCTTGGTACGTTTCCTGCGCTGCACCGCCCCAGCGGCCGCTCGGCTCGCAGACCTACTTCGAACCGGGGGACGTGGTCGAGGTGACCGTCGAGGTGGGCTGGGCGACCGTGGGATCACATGCGGGCTACCCGTGCTGGTGAGAGACCCGTCCGGGGCGGCTAGTTGCGGAAGCGCTCCGCGAGGATGTTCACCGGTTCGGTGAGGACGTCGACCACGGGGATCTCCGCCAAGCGATCGAGGTCGAGGTTCGGCTCGGTCTCGGTCACTGCGTCGACGAGTGCCGACCACCGGTCGCGATAACCCTTGAGCACCGACACCAACTCGTCCGCGCCAAGGTGATCGCGGAGTTCGACGAATACCAGGCTCAAGCCGACCGGCTCGCCGTTCTTCGTCTCCGGGACCAACACGAAGGTGCGTCCATCACGGCGACCTTTGGCGACAGTGACTTCGCGCTCCCCAACGGCTCTGTGCTTCGTGCCGCGCAAGGCGGGATCACGGTCGGTGCGCGACGGGATATCCCTCGAAACGCCGCCGCGGTCGATGATGTCCAGGCGGGCTGAGTCGTCGTCGAGCGAACCTTCGATGCCATACCGCGTCCAACCGGAAACCGATGACACGGCCGGGTCGAGGGCGGCCAGTGACTTCAAGGCGCGATAGCCCACGCCCTCGCGAGAGATGCCCGTCCCCAGAACGGCGGCGACGAGCGGCGCGGAGAACAACGCCTCCTCCGAGCGCGACGTGCCGACCGTGACCGTCTTGGCCTGATGGCGGATCGCATCGATGGGCCGGCGGAGCTGTTCGATCGCTTCGCTCAAGACCTCGGCGAGGTCGGTTAGCACCGCGACCGGCGAGCCCAGCCGGCCTTGCTCCAACTCGTACGCGTCGAGCGGGATCGTGCCGAGGGCATAACGCAGGAGCGAGGCGAGACGTACGGCCAGGCCAGCTTCGAGATTGCCGTCGTATTCGCCCGAACGCAGTCGGCGGAAGAACAGGTCCGCTCCGGGTGCGAGTTCCTGACCAACCGCATCGAGGGACTCCAAACCCATGCCGCCCGCGGAAAGGGCGTCGTCGACGACCGACCGGACAGCGCGCAGCTCGCGGGCCAGAGAATCGATGGCGAGCACCGCCTCGTAACCCCACAGATGCCCCGCCAGCGCGGAGAGAACGAACGCCAGATCGGGGTGGACTCTGGGCACTTCGAGCACCGCCGAGGCGGACGCCTTGAACAACTCCGCGTCGGGCCCTTCGGTGGCGATCACAATCGGAGTCGCCTTGTGCGCCTTGAAGATCGCTACTTCCTTTGCCGCGTCGTCGGCGTTCGGACCTTCCAATCCCGCAGCGCACAAAAGGATCAAGGGCTCGCAAGAAAGGTCGATGTGCTTTTTGTCCTCCGTCGCGTCGCACGACACAGACCGGTATGCCAGCTCCGAAAGCTTGATACGGATCTCTTCCGCGGCGATCCGGTTGTCGTCGTTGCCGACGACGCCCCAGAACCGCTTCGGCAGCGAGAGCGCGGCGGCCGCGGCGGCGATGTCTCTGCGACCGAGAACGGTCTCCATCGCGGCGGGAAGATCCTCCAGCCCGGCCAGCAGTTCGTCGGCCTCCGTGGCGCGGATCGAACCGAGCTCAGTGCCGATGGCCAGGGCCAGCAGCTGGCCCGCGGCGACCTGCATGTAGAAGGCCTTGGTCGAGGGCACGGCCATCTCGATGTCGCGCCCGTCAGATGTGAAGAGCACCGCGTCGGACTTGGCGACCAGGTCGCTGCCGCGGCGATTCACGATCGATACAACCGATGCGCCGCGGCTGCGCACCAGGTCGACCGCACGATTCGTGTCTGCAGTAGTGCCCGACTGAGACACCGCTACGACGAGGGTCGACGCCATGTCATCCGACATCCCGAAGCCGGACAGCTCCGTGGCCGCGACGGCCGCAACCTGGAGACTCGGTGCCCACCGTCGCAGCGCGGCAGCGAGTGCTCTGCCGGCCATCGCAGCCGTGCCCTGGCCGACGACGACCACCCGGTCGATGCGACCGTTGCGAATTCGCTCCCTGATGGCGTCCGGGAACGCCGTCTGAGACAGGAAGACCTCGCGCTGACCGTTCGCGTTGGTGACCACCCGGCCGCGCAGCGTCTTGCGCATCGACTCGGGCGACTCGATCATCTCCTTCAGGAGGAAGTGACTGAAGCCGCGCCGGTCTATGTCGCGCGTCGTCATGTCCGCGGTGCGCACGTCTGAGTCGCCGAGCGGAAGCTCGGAGCCGTCGTAGGAAAGCCGGCGCATGCCGGCCAGTTCGCCGCCCGACGACCGTTCGAGGACGACCACCTGGCCCGGGACTCCTGAGGGTCCGGGCTTCTCGCCGTCGAGACGCACGAAGTTGGGTGTCTGCTCCACGATCCCGTAGGGCTCACTGGCCACCACCCACGCGTCTTCCGCCAAGCCCACGTACAGCGCCTGTCCGCTGCCGCGCAGCGCGAGAAGAAGTCGATCGGGGTCATCCGCACTACCGGCCGCGATGGCCACGGATCCCTCGAAGCGCGAAACGGCGTCGCGGAAGGAGGTCGCGGTGTCGGCGCCCGTCGCCATGCCGCGAGCCACGAGGGTCGGGATCACCTTGGCGTCGGTGCCGATCTCCGCCGGAAAATCGAGGTCATGTCCGGCGACCAACGCCTCGTGGTTGTCCACGTCACCGTTCAACGCGGCGACGACATACGGCAGCCCGGGCGCGTCGACCTCTGCGGACTCGACCGGGTGCGCGTTGGGTTCGGAGATGATGCCGACGCTGGCCCAGCGCGTGTGGCCCAGAACCGTGGCCCGCGCCGTCTCGCCTCGCAGCGCCCGACGGAGCAAACGGTCGTCCGTGATCGCGGCGCGGATAGCGGCCACGTTGTCGCCCAGCTCGCCGACCTCCGCTGCTGCCTTGTAGACGAAGGCGAGCCAGCTCCGATCGGAACCGACCCGCAGTGCGCCCGATGTGAAGAGCTGGTCGGCCTCGCGGGCCGCGATCGCGGCCGCGACGTCGGGATCCTCGAGGTCGAGTCCGTGCTCCGCGACGAGCACGTGGACGCCCGCCGAGTCGCGACCGCGGACTTCGAGCCGATCGATTCCGGCGAGCACTATCTCGATGCTTCGGTAGGCGCGCACTGCGGCCGGCCCGTCATTCGAATCACCGGCTAGGAGCGCCACTTGCCGCGCCTCGCGTACGCGGTCGTGCTCGATGGCCCACAAATGATCCCGGATCTCGGTCATCGCCTGATTCCGGGCTTCGAGGTCGTCGCCGGTCTGATCGACCGCCTGAAGTTCACCGGTGATCGCGGCAACCGCGGCGGTGACGGACTCGGCGAGCGCGGGGTCGGTTATCAGGGCTCGCGCACCGGGCTCACCCGCCAACGTCACATCGACCTCGCGTAGGAGCCTGCCGCCGGACGACAGATCGCCTCTAGTCAGCGCCTCCCGCGCCTTGTCCAGCAGCCGCTCGACCACCGCCCCATCCGGCACCGGCCGGCTCGAGGGTCGCGCCAGGACGGCGACAATCCCGCACATCGGGCTAAGGCTAGGAGGACAGCTCGGAGGTGACC
>DATLBX010000130.1:0-23592 GCA_035526705.1 Acidimicrobiales bacterium
CGGAAATCCGTCACCCGGCGCGGCACTAAACGCCGCGACCTAGATGGTTCCCGCATCGACGCCTCAGAGTTCCAGCGGGGTTTTGACGCAATCCGCAACAACGTCGAGTCGGTGGTGATGGGGAAGCCCGAAGTGGTGAACCTGTCTCTCGTCGCGGTCCTCTCGGAAGGCCACGTCTTGTTCGAGGACGTGCCAGGTACCGGCAAGACCATGCTGGCGCGAGGCCTTGCGCAGTCCATGGGTGCAGGCACGTCACGCATTCAGTGCACGCCAGACATGCTGCCGGGCGACATCACCGGCTCGTCGATCTACGACCAGCGCGAGGGCGAGTTCATCTTTCAGCCCGGGCCGGTCTTCACGAACGTCCTCCTGGCCGACGAGGTGAACCGCGCCACGCCGAAGACGCAGTCCGCGTTGCTGGAAGCCATGGCCGAGCGTCGAGTTTCTGCTGACGGTGAGACGCGGGATCTGCCCCGTCCTTTCCTTGTCCTGGCTACCCAGAACCCGGTGGAGCAGGCAGGCACGTTCCCCTTGCCCGAAGCGCAACTCGACCGCTTTCTCTTCAAGCTCGGGATGGGTTACATGGCACCAGACGCGGAGTTGCGAGTCATGCGCGCCAACTCGGTCAGCTTGGCCATCGAGAACCTGGGGGCCGTCGTGGACACCGATGAGGTGCAACTGATGATCCAGTACGCCGCCACCCAGGTAGAGGCCACCGATGAGATCTGCGAATACATCGTTTCGCTCGTCAACGCGACCCGCACCGACCCGGCGCTGGCTCTGGGCGCAAGCCCGCGTGCGTCGATCGCACTCCTCAAGGCGTCGCGCGTGATGGCCGCGTCCGATGGCCGCACCGACGTGTATCCCGACGACGTGCGCGCCGTCATCGAGCCGACTCTCGCGCACCGCGTGATCATGAACCCGGACTTCGTGCTGCGGGGCGAGAGCGTGGCCGGCGTGATGGAACGGATCACCACCGCGGTGAAGGCACCGGTCAAGAGCGGCCTGTCGGCCCGATGAAAGATGGGCTGACCGCCGGGCGTGGGGATGGGGCCCCACGCTCCGGAGGAGGGCGGGTTGGGGTGCCCGCCCGGGGATAGACATGAACCGAAGGGCGCTGCTGCTCGCGCTCGACCGCGTGAAAGACAACCTCGCGGTCGCCGCGGTTCGTCGCCTCGCCGCGGAAGCGCTGCGGCGGAGCGGTCTGACCCGTAGCGGGCAGGTGGCAGTTGTCTCGGCGGCCATCCCCTGGCTGGTCGCGTATCTGGTGGCGGGGACCGCGCTCTACCTCTTCTCCTACGCCACTGTCCTGGTGGTCGTCGCCGCGTTTTTCCTGGCACCCCGCCGCCTTCGGCTCACGGCCGAGCGCACCGGCTTGTTCCCCCGCGTCCAGTCCGGCGATCGGCTGCAGGTCGACCTCACGCTGGCCGCCGAGCGCCGGGTCGGCGCATTCATCCTGGACGAACGGGTCCCTCCGGCGCTCGGCGCGACCGTGCGGGTACCCGTTTCCGGGATCGGCCGAGGTGACACCGTCTCGCACTCGTATTCGCTGACCTGCCAGCGTCGCGGCGCCTACACGATCGGGCCGCTGGTCGCCGTCGCAGGCGACCCGATTGGGCTCACTCAGCGCGAGACCGTGCTCGGGGAGCCATTCGAATTGCTTGTCCACCCGCAGGTCGTGCGGGTCGCCGATCGCCCCCTCACCCGCCAGTACGAGGACCCGCCTATGCGCCCGCCGATTTCCAAGCCCTGGCCGTCGGGCATGGACCTCTACGGAATGCGCGAGTTCCGGCCCGGCGACAACATCCGCCGAATCGTCTGGCGGGCCACGGCGCGCACCGGAAAACTCATGATCTGGGAGGCGGAGCAGGGGATCACGGACAAGGTCCTGATGGTGCTCGACACCGACCGTGGCCACCACAGCCGCGACGGGGAGTGGTCGGAGTCGTTCGAGACTGCGGTTCAGGTGGTCGCCTCGCTGGGGGTAGCCCACCTCACCGACGGCTACGAGGTGCGATGCGAGACCAACGACGGCCCGTTGATCCGGCCACTGCGCGGGTTGACGGCGACTCTCGGCATGCTCGACGCGCTCGCCCGGGTCCAGATGGGGCGCGGACAACTCACGCACGTACTTCGCCGGCTGGTTGCCGACCCACACCGGGACACGCACTACGTCCTCGTCACTCCCCGGTTGACCGCCACCGATGCGGCTCAACTCAAATTCGTCCTGGACTCCGGCGTATCCGTCGCCGTGATTGCACTGCTGTGGGATCCGGAGGACTCCGACACGATGGGTCGCGCCGCGTCCTTGGGGTGTCAGGTGATCGGCGTGCGGCCCGGCGACGACCTGGCGCGCGCGCTGTCGGGACGCGGTGTCGGTGCCGGCGTCGCAATGGGAGTCGGCACGTGACCATCCTCGACGAACTCGCCACCGACCCTGCCACGGTGGCTGAAACCGCGGTCGCTGTGCCGACGACGTTCGACGAAGCGCCGGTGGACGAGCCGGGCATCGACGAGGCGGTCACCGACCTCGTCGAGACGCCTCTTCCCGCACTCCGCACGTCGCTCGTAGTCGGCTGTGCTGCGGCCGCCGCGGCGGTGATGGCGGGGGGTCTGTTCGAAGGGGTCGAAGGGCGGGTGTACCCGATCATCGGCGCACTCTGCGGGGTGGCCACCGCAGCGCAGGCTTCGCGCCGTCGAAGCCCGATCTGGGTGAATCTCACCATCGTCGGCGGGATTGTCGGCACCGGCCTCGTCCTGTTGCTGCCGGCAGGCATCGACAACCTGACGCGACTGGCCGCGATTGTCAGCGAGGCCAAGGGCGCGGCGGAGGTACTGCGACCGCCCGCCGAGTTCCTCCCCGGCTGGCGCCTCTTGATGGGCGTGATCATGGCCAGCATCGGCTTCGCGGCTGGATGGGTCGGGATCGAGTACCGCCGCCCGGCTCTGGGTCTCCTGATTCCGCTTCCCGCGATTGCCTACGCCGCCATATCGGTTCCCGAAGCGGCGAAGGTCGCATCCGGCATTGCTGCAGCCGTGCTCTTCATTGTCGGGCTGGCTCTTCTCTCGTCGCTCAACAACTTGGTGGACGGTGCTGAAAACGCACCTGGTATCGGATACGAGTTGAAGCGCGCGCTGAAGGCGCTTCCGCTTCTGGCGGTGATCGTGGGGCTCCTCGCAGTCGCCGCGCAGAGCGACTTCCTCTTCCCCGCACCCCGGTTCGACCCCGCCCGGGACTCGGTCGCTCCCAAGGCGGTGCCGCTCTCGGAGGTGAAGGACCGCGTCCTCTTCACGGTGGAATCCGCATCCACCGGCCCGTGGCGGATCGGCATCCTCGACGTCTATACGAAGAACGAGTGGCGGCTACCGGCCTTCGCCGAGTCGACCCTCGAGCGCGTGCCCGAGTCCGGAATTGTCGATCCCGATCTCGAGGCGGGCATCCAGGCCACGTTCGCCGTGGCCGACCTCGGCGGCGCGGTGTTGCCGGGAATACCCAATACGACGGCCGTCATCGCACAGGGGCCGCGACTGTCCTACGACGCGCGGACGGGCACGATCCGCCTGGCCCAAGGCCAGATCACCCCGGGCCTCACCTACACCGTCGTTGGCGCTGCTGTCCCGAACGAGGAGCAGCTACGCCAAGTCACGCAGGACCCACCCAGGGCAACGGCGCGCTCGCTCGAGATTCCCGCTCCTCCGCCGGAGATCGCGAACCTGCTCGACGAAGCACCCACCGCCAACAAGTGGGACCGCCTCGACTTCGTCCGCCGCCGATTGCTCACCACGGTGGTCGCCGCCGGGCCCGGTACGCCCAAGCCCGTGCCGCCGGAGCGGGTTGTCGAGATGCTCTTCGAGGAGAAGAAGGGAAGCCCGTTCGAGGTCGTTGCCGCCCAGGCCATGTTGGCGCGCTGGGCCGGCGTCCCGGCGCGTATCGGCTACGGCTACGACGGCGGCGAAGAGGGCGCGGGAGGCCGGCGCGAAGTCAGACCGAAGCACGGGTCGTCATGGCTGGAGGTCTGGTTCGCCGGTCACGGATGGCTGCCGGTGCTGGGGCAGCCGGACAAGGCGCAAGCGTCCCTCCAGCCCGATGGCCCGACACTGGAGAACCCGGATGTGGCGCCTTCCGAGGACATCGCGGTGCAGGTCTACTTCCCGCTGAGGACCGAGGCCTCGTCGCCCTGGTACGCGCAAATCCGCCGTCTGGTGCTGTTCGCGCTGCCCCTCCTCCTGGTGGGGGGAATTGCCTGGGTCGGCTGGCCTGCGGCCTGGAAGGCCTGGCGCAGGTCGAGAGCTCGGCGAACTGCGGCCGCCGGGGGAGTCCGGGATCGAGTTGCACAGTCCTACGCCGAATTTCGGGACCGATGCACCGACCTGGGTCTGAGGAATCGCTCCGACTCGCCCCTTGCCTTCTGCCAGGTGCTGGTGGACGACCGCGAGCACGAGGAACTTGCCTGGCTGGTCACCCGCCTCGTGTGGGGCGATCTCCGGCACGACCCCTCCGAGGATCATGCGCTCGACGCCGCCGAGCTCGCCAGGTCGCTCACTTTGCGTGTGGCGCAGGCCCAGCCAGTGAGTATCCGGCTCATCGCCGCGGTGTCCCGATTGTCGGTTCGACACCCCTACGCGCCGGAGCTCGCGGCGGCGCCTCGGACTGTGGAGGTAGAGCGTGCGGCGTAGAACCTGCGTCTTGGTGGGGGTCGCGCTGCTCGCGTTCACCTCCGCGTGCTCGATGCCCTCATTCCTCGCGGTTGAAGGGCCGCCCGACGGCGTCACGGTCAAGGCGTTGACTGCCGACATCGCGTTCGGGGAGGGGGCGACCCCCGTGGAGACGGTGGCTGCTGCGTTGGCCCCGGGGTTGTTCGCCGTACTGGACGTTCTCCCCGAGCTGTCCGACCTTGCCGCGCTTCAGCCGATGCCGAGGGATACGTCCGCCCCCCGCGTGGCGTGCCCCAAGCCCAGCGATACCACGTTTCCGGAGAAGTCCGCCGGCTTCCTCGCAGAGGGCCTGCCTCCCGCCGGGCTGTTCCGGTGGCGGCAATCCGGAACAATCGAGCTTGTCGGTCTCGCGAAGTTCAGCGTTTCGCCGCTCGATACCCGCCGCATTCGGCGTCTGCCGGATCCGGCCGCGAACACCATCGCCTACGAGTACGAGCAGGTGTCCCTGGCCGGCAAGGAGATTCAAACGATCGAGGTACGCCAGTTGGGCAATGCGCAGACCGACGGGGTTTACCTGACCCGATTCCGCTTGTCGGCCGGAGACAATCAGCTCGAGTTCAGTCCGCCTTCCGCCCTGGCCCCAAAGCTCTACTCGTTGCCGATCCGCACAGAGGTCGTGTCCGCTACGGGCGTCGACGCGATGCGCGGGCTCACCTTGACTATCAACGGAAACGTCGACGCAACCAGTCGAGTCCGCCTGGAGGGTTGTGGCGAGGTCTTCGACGCGTGGGCGTTCCGGGGGAGCCGTGTTCTCCAGAGCATCACGGAACCGGACCAAGCCATTCGCTCGCCGACATACGACACATTCCTGGCGCCCCAGCACGGGGCGATCTTCGTCGGCGATCACGTCGTCACCCGCGGCAGCTTCGGACCTTTCCAATACACGACCGATATCGACGCGGTGCTGGGCAATCTCGTTCCCTTGGTGCCCGCATGAAGCGCCGGGGCACCGTCGGGGTCGCTTGCGCGGTAGGGCTCGTGCTTCTGACGCAGGTTCTGCTGCCCAAGACCACTCCAGTTGGGGTGATCTTCCTCGGCCTGCTCTCGGGCTGCAGCACGTCTCTATTGGCCGCGGGGCTCGTTCTCGTCCACCGGGCGGCTCGAGTCGTCAACTTCGCCCAAGCCGCACTGGGAAGCGGCGCGGCCTATCTGTGCTTCGTGACGGCGGGCCTGCTCGACTGGCCGCTCTTCGTCGCCATCCCGCTCGGCGTTGGCTTCGGTGCCCTGACCGGACTGGTCGTCGATGCGGCATTCGTCCAGCGCTTCTTCACCGCGCCACGCCTGGTGTTGACCGTGCTCACAATCGTGCTGGGTCGTCTCCTCACCGAAGTGCCCCGCCTGCTCGACCGGATCCCTGTACTCGGCGCCGCGTCACGCAACTTCGAAGGGCGGCAAGCTCTGGAAGCCGGAACCGTCGAGCTTCCGTGGGCGGACAAGGCCTTCCATCTGGCCCCTCTGCGCTTTGGCACTGGGGCGATCCTGGCCGTGGTTCTTTGCGCCGCGGGCCTTGCCGCATTGGCGCTGTTCTTGCGGACGAGCCGGCTCGGGACGGCGGTTCGAGGCGCCGCGGTGAACGCCGAGAGGGCTCAATCGCTCGGCATCAACGTCCGAAGTCTCTCGTCGATCGTCTGGGCAATAGCGGGCGCGTTGGCCGGCCTGGCGCTGATTGCCGACGGAGTGGCGTCTTCGTTCGCGGTCCGTGACTTCCCTCCCCAAATGTTGCTGGCGCCACTCGCCGCAGCCGTGTTGGCGAGGTTGGCGAGCATCCCCGCGGCTGTGGCCGCTGCGTTCGCCATCGGTATTGCCGAGCAAGCCATCCTGTGGTCGTTTCCGCGTGCCGCCTTTCTCGATGCGGTGTTCCTCGTAGTGATCGCCGGCGGTCTCCTCTCTCAGCGGGTGAAGGCGGCCAGGAGCGAGACCGGTCCCGCGTCGTCCTGGGAAGCAACGCGTGAGATTCGGCCGGTGCCGGCAGAGCTGGCCGGCGTGCCCGGGGTGCGTCGATCCCGACGCGCCCTCGTCGGTGTGGCCCTGCTGATCGTCTTTCTCTTTCCGTTTGTCACCTCGGACGCCCAGGTCAATCTGGCGGCCCTGATCTTCATTCAGGCCATCGTCGCCCTGTCGCTGGTCGTTCTGACCGGATGGGCCGGACAGGTTTCGCTCGGGCAGTTCGGGTTGGTGGCGGTCGCGGCCGTCCTGGGCGGACACCTGACCGCGGATCGCGGCATCAGCTTCTGGATTGCGCTTCCGCTGATCATTGCCATCACCGCCGGCCTCGCGGCAGGGCTCGGACTCCCCGCGTTGCGAGTCCCGGGTCCCTTCCTGGCCGTGGTCACTCTCGCGTTCGCGGTGGCGGTTCAATCGGCGATCTTCACGGGCAATGTGTTCGAGGGGGTGATCCCCGACCGGATCAACCGGCCGCGATTCTTCTTTTGGTCGTTTGCGTCGGAGCGGGGCTATTACTTCCTCTGTCTCGCCTTATTGGTGGTGGCCGCCATCGTGGTGAGCCGGCTACGGAAGGCCCGACCGGGCCGGGTTCTGATCGCCCTTCGGGAGAACCCATCCGGGGTGCAGTCCTTCGGGGTGTCGCTGCTGCGCACAAGGCTCGTCGCCTTTGCGGTCTCAGGCGGGCTTTGCGGGCTCGCGGGAATCCTTTTCGCCCATCACCAGCGGGCGATCGATGCCGCGTCCTATTCGGCTGGTGTGTCCATCGAGATGTTCGTCATGGCGATGATCGGCGGGATCAGTTCCGTGACGGGTGCCCTTCTCGGGGCGGCCTATGTGGGAACTGCCAACTTCTTGATCAGCGACGCGGTATTTCAGAACGTCGCCACAAGTGGTGGCCTCCTCGTACTGCTCTTCGTCGCACCGGGGGGGCTGGCGGCTGTGGTGACCTCGGCACGCGACGCAGTCCTCCGCATTGTTGCCACGCGCCAGGGCATTGCCGCCCCGAGCCTCTTCGCAGATCGAGCTTTGGAGGCCATGGAAGCTCGCCGCGCCCCGCTGGCGGAGCCCCTTCCCAACCGGGGACTCGAGGCAATACCGGCAAGCCGTCGGTACCGGCGTGGCTCGAGATTGCACGGTCCGCGCCCGGTAGCGGAGGTGGCGCGATGAGCCGAATCGAAGGTCTCAGCTGGAAGGCCATCCGTAAGGATCTCGTGGGGGTTAAAGCACTACGACAGACGAAGTACGGACTGACGCCAGTCGTCGTCCTGACATCGATGGCGTTCGCGCAGTCGTTCGACTCATCGCTGTTCCAGCTCCTCATCCCCGAAATCCGCCGAGACCTCGACTTGTCGCTCCGCACCCTCGGGGATCTATCGACCCTGACGGGCCTCTTCGCCCTTTGCTTCGGCCCATTGGTGGGCTTCATCGCGGACAGGACCAACCGGGTTCGCCTGATGAGCATCAGCTCGGTCCTGTCCGGCCTGTTCTCGGTCGTGACGGCGCGGGCCGGGACGACCGCAGGCATTTTCGCGGCCCGGACCATCGACGATGTGAGCGAGAGCCTCGGCGGAATCCCTCGGGGATCGCTGACCTTCGACTACTACCCGGTCGAGGCGCGCGGGAAGATGGTCGCGTTCCAAGAAGCCATGGGACGCCTCCTCGGCTTCACGATCGGTCCGGCGATCGGCGGCTTGGCGCTGCTGGGCGGATGGCGCTTGCCGTTTTACATCGCCGGGCCCATGCTCGTGGCGAGCGGGCTGGCCGGCTGGCTATTGCTGCGGGAGCCGGTGCGCGGCTACTGGGAACGCCAACACCTCGGCGCTTCGGACGAAGTGGCGGAGGACGCCGAGCCCCCGCCCGGATGGGGCGAATCGCTTCGCACCTTCTTCGCGGTGCGCACGCTGCGGCGACAAATCGTCGGCGCCATCTTTTCCAGCCTCATCGCCGGCGCGTTCGTCTGGCTGTTTCAGCTCTTCCTCGCAGAGCAGTTCGGGTTGAACGCCTTGCAGCGTGGCCTGATGAGCATCCCCACGGGGCTGGCCGGACTCTCGGGCGTGGTTCTCGGGGGCACGATCGCCGACATCCTGATCAGGCGGCGGCCCTCGCGTGTGATCGTGGCCCAGGGCGCCATCGGACTCGTTTCGGTGGTGTTCCTCGTGCCGATGGTGCTGGCCCCGAACGTGTGGGTGTTCATCGGCCTCAGCCTTCCGTTCGCCTTCGTATCCGCCGCCCTCGCGCCGGCAACAAGCGTCGTGGCCGGCAACGTGATGCCGCCGCGGCTTCGCGGCCTCGGTATCGGGATCGTGGGCACGGTGCTCGCGGCAGTGGGCCAGCTCGCGCCGTCGCTGGCCGGCCGCTTGTCGGAGTCCTACGGGCTGCAGGGCGGGATGATGCGGCTGGTACCGCTGATGGTCGTCGCCCCGGTGATCCTCATCTCCTCCGCGAAGTTCTTCGAGTTCGATATGCGGGCCGCTTTCGCTTCGGCGATGGCCAAGGAGGAATACCGCCAAGCCAAGGACGCTGGCGAGGTCAAGTTGCTCGTCGTGAAGGACCTGGACGTCTCCTACGGCAGTGTGCAGGTTCTCTTCAACGTCGATCTGACGATCTCCGAGGGAGAAATCGTGGCGCTGCTCGGTACGAATGGCGCAGGTAAGTCGACCGTGCTCCGAGCGATAAGCGGCATCCAGGAAGCATCCAACGGAGCGGTTCTCTTCGACGGACGCGACATCACCCACCTGCCTCCGAATGAGATATCGAAGCTCGGCGTCGCCACAATGCCGGGTGGCAAGGGAACTTTTGCCGGGCTGACCGTGCAGGAGAACCTGGAACTTGCGCTGTGGAATTGCCCAGAGGACGAGACCGAAGGCCGGTTGAGCACGGTCTACGGCTTCTTTCCGGTACTGCAGGAACGGCTCGACCAGGACGCGGCCTCGTTATCGGGTGGCGAACAGCAGATGGTGGCTCTGGGCCAGGCCTTCTGTTCCGCCCCGCGGCTGCTCATGATCGACGAACTCTCCCTGGGGCTCTCGCCCGCGATCGTCGGGCAGCTGCTCGAGATCGTTCGTGCCATTCGTGATCAGGGGACCACGGTCATCCTTGTGGAGCAGTCCGTCAACGTGGCGCTGACTATCGCCGAGCGGGCCGTCTTCATGGAGAAGGGCGAGGTGCGCTTCGAAGGTCACACCGCCGACCTGTTGGCCCGGCCCGATCTCATGCGGGCCGTCTACGTGAGAGGGGCAGGCGCGTTGACCGCCACGCTCTCCTCGGCCCCGAGGAGCGTCGAGCGAATGACCGCGCCGCGCCTCGAGGTCACTGGTGCGAGCAAGAACTACGGCGGGAAGGTGGCGGTGAGCGAAGTCACTTTCCGCCTCCACGACGGGGAGGCCCTCGGCTTCGTCGGGCCGAACGGAGCCGGCAAGACCACGCTCTTCGATCTGATCTCCGGCTATCAGCAGTTGGACTCCGGTTCGATCGCCCTCGAGGGAGTGGACGTGACCAATCACGCGGCCGACGCCCGGGCGCGCGCCGGCCTGGTGCGGCGCTTCCAGGACGCGCGACTGTTCGGGCCCCTTACCGTGTTCGAGACGATCTGCGTCGCGCTGGAAATGCGTACCGAAGTTCGCAACACCCTGCTGATAGCGGCTCAACTGCCCTCGGCCAGACGGAGTGAGCGCCGAGTGCGGGCCGCAGCCACGCGGCTGGTGGAGCTCTTCGAGTTGGGTGACTACCGCGACAAGTTCGTATCCGACCTGTCGACAGGACTGCGCCGGGTCGTCGACCTCGCGTGCGTGCTGGCTGCGGAGCCCAAGGTGCTCCTGCTGGATGAGCCGTCGTCCGGAGTGGCGCAGGCCGAGGCCGAAAGCCTCGGGCCCTTGCTCCGCCGGGTCCGGTACGAGACGGGCTGCAGCCTCCTGATTATCGAGCACGACATGGCCCTCGTTCGGGCCGTTAGCGACGAGCTGGTCGGGATGGTCGAGGGTCGGATCGTCAGCCAGGGGCCCGCGGACGAAGTTCTGTCGGACGCGCTTCTCGTCGCCGCGTATCTGGGCGACAAAGAGGAAACCATCCAGCGGCAGGGGCAAACGGCGAGGGCCGGCACAACGGGCGGAGGGAGATGAGACGCACCCGATGGCTGCTCGCGCTGGCCCTGCTTGCCGCGATGTCCGCATGCACCGGCTCGCCACGGGCCGCCAGCGTGACCGGGGCCGGCCGCACGGCAGCGGAGGTCCCGACCGACCTCGTCCCCCCGTCTCTTGTCGGCCTCCGCACCGAACAAGAAGACGTGAGCGCGCTCGAGGAGGAGGCGGGCGACGACTCGTATCTGGCATCGACGCGCCTCTGGAGCCTGCGGGAGAACGAGCGCCTGAGAGCAACCCTGCAGATCGGGCGCTTCGTTCCCGACGCGGGCGGCACCGGTGAAAAGGAGGAGAGGGACTTCCGCCTCAGGATCGTGAGCCAGATCGGTCAGACGGCCCCGCGGCTTCGGGTGCTCGGAGGCGAGGACGTATACGTGACGGTCGCCAACTCCCAGCCCGTCTACGTCTGGTTCCGCTCGAGGTTGCTCTTCGTGCTCTCGGTCGACAAGTCGGTGGTCGAGCCGCGGACGCTCCTCCGTGAAGCGTTGGAGCTGGCCGAATGAAGGTGCTCCGCGCCTTGCTGGTGACCGTTGCGCTGGCGGGCGCGGCGTGCACGCCGGCCGGCGGAGACGTCCTCGATGCGGAGGCTCGCGCTGAAGCGCTCTCCGATTCTGCTCACGCGCCGCGGCGCTTCTCGCTTCAGAGCACACGTTCCGGGGAGGAGGTGACCATCGAAGGTGTCGTGGAGGACGATTACCGCTACTCGGCATCCCTCTCAATAGATGGACGTGCGGTGTACGAGGAAACCGTCATCGACGACCGGCGGTGGCTGCGCATCGTCGGGTTGAACGAGCTGACACCCGCCACCCGATCCACACTCGACGCGCTACCGGAGCTGGCCCCGCTCGTCGCCGGGCAGTGGGTCGCGGATGCCAGCGGGGCTGCACCGGAATTCGTTGAGCCGTCGGCCAAGCTTCGGCTGCTCGGGCCTGCTCCGGTCCTGGACGCGGTGCGGCGCCTGGACACTCTGGAGAACGACGGGACGTCCCTGGCGCAGCTGCGAACGGCTCGGGAGTACGACCCGGATTCGGTGAACTACCTGGAGCGCGAAGACAAGTTCGACCGCCGTGCCGACGACGGGCTCCGTTTCGACGTGAAGCCGTCCGCCTACGACCCCGATGCGATATTCGGCCGGGGCCTGCCGCCCAACCTCGAGGAGGCGCTCGAGCGGTTCGCGCTGTACACGTCGTATTGGATCGGGGAAGGCCGGCTGACGCGGATCGAGACCTTCTTCGACGTCGACCGGGAGGTTGTCACGAAGGACCTCGCCGCGTTGATCGAAGCGACCACGCCCGATTCCGGCGTCGCGGCCGTGGTGCCACCGACGGTGCCGCGCCCGTACCGGGAGGTCTTCGCCATCGAATACCCCGACATTGCGCCCCGGATCACAGCCCCGGAAGCGGCAGTCCGGATCCGGCTGCCCGAGGTGCCGGAGCCCGCGGCGCCCTGAACAGGGTCCAGCCACCAGGACGTATCTTGGGCGGGTGGCTGACAAGCTTGTAATTCGGGGGGCGAGGGAGCACAACCTCAAAGATGTCTCCCTGGAGCTGCCCCGGGACAAGCTGATCGTCTTCACCGGTCTCTCCGTGTCGGGTAAGTCTTCCCTCGCCTTCGACACCATCTACGCGGAGGGCCAACGTCGGTATGTGGAGTCCCTGTCGGCGTATGCCCGGCAGTTCCTGGGCCAGATGGACAAGCCCGACGTCGACTTCATCGAGGGCCTGTCGCCCGCCATCTCGATCGACCAGAAGTCGGCATCGCGCAATCCGCGGTCCACTGTCGGGACGATCACGGAGATTTACGACTACCTCCGACTGCTCTACGCGCGAATCGGTCAGCCGCACTGCCCGAACTGCGGCGAGGTGGTCAGCCGGCAGACGCCGCAGCAGATCGTCGACCGGATCCTCCAGTTGCCGGAAGGAACGCGTTTCCAGGTTCTCGCTCCCGTCGTGCGGGGTCGCAAGGGTGAGTACGAGGGACTACTCGATGACTTGGCCCGCCAGGGTTTCACCCGTGCCCGAGTCGACGGGGAAATAGTCGAGCTCTCGTCCAAGGAGGGTGGGGAAGGCACCAAGACCAACCTGGCCCGTTACGAGCAGCACACCATCGAGGTCGTAGTCGACCGGCTGGTCCTGCGCGAAGGCATCGAGCGTCGTTTGACCGACTCGCTGGAGACCGCGCTGAAGCTCGCCGAGGGCACCGCGGAAATCGAGATCGTGCCCAAGAAGGGGGACGAGGCGAAGGAGGCAGACGGAGAAAGCGACACCCTCACCTTCAGCCAGCACCTCGCCTGCCCGAAGTGCGGACTGTCGTTCCAGGAGCTTGCGCCGCGCAGCTTCTCCTTCAACTCGCCCTATGGCGCGTGCGCGGCATGTGACGGACTCGGAACCAAGTACGAGGTCGATCCGGAGCTCGTCGTGCCCAACCCGGACCTGTCCATCGAAGAAGGCGCGATCGCTCCGTGGACGGGAGCGCGCGGCGAATTCTTCGGGCGAGTGCTGGCATCGATAGCCGAGGCAAACGGCTTCAAGCTCTCGGTGCCCTGGAGCAAACTCTCGAAGAAGGCGCAGAAGATCGTGCTGTACGGCGCCGGGCCGAAGCCAGTGACGGTCAAGTACCGCAACCGTTACGGCCGCACGCGGACTTACACCACCGGCTACGAGGGCGCGATCCCTTGGCTGCAGCGGAAGCACACCGAGACCGAGTCGGATTACCAGCGCGAGTGGGCCGAGGGCTACACGCGGGAAGTGCCCTGCCCGGAGTGCGGCGGGGCCCGCCTAAAGCCTGAGTCGCTAGCGGTAACCGTGGGCGGCCTCAACATCTACGAACTGTGTTCCAAGTCGATCCGCGGCACCCACGACGTCCTGGAGAGCATCGAACTGAGCAGCCGCGACCATCTCATTGCGGACCGCGTTCTACGCGAAGTGAGTGCGCGGCTGAAGTTCCTGCTCGACGTCGGGCTCGATTACCTCACCATGCACCGCAACGCGGGAACCCTGGCCGGTGGAGAGGCTCAGCGCATCCGCCTTGCCTCACAGATCGGCAGCGGTTTGGTGGGAGTGCTGTACGTGCTCGACGAACCTTCGATCGGGCTGCACCAGCGCGACAACCAGCGCCTCATCAACACACTGCTCCGCCTCCGGGACCTGCCGAACACGGTGATCGTCGTCGAGCACGACGAGGAGACCATCCGCGTGGCGGACCACGTCGTGGACATCGGCCCCGGAGCCGGAGAGCATGGGGGCGACGTCGTCGTGTCGGGATCGGTGGCGGCGCTTCTCAAGTCCAAGCGTTCCATCACGGGGCAGTACTTGAGCGGAAAGCGTTCGATACCGGTTCCCGAGATGCGACGGGAGCCGGGTGAGGGCTGGCTCGTCGTGCGCGGTGCGAAGGAGAACAACCTTCGCAACATCGACGTCGAGTTTCCGCTCGGCTGCTTCGTCACCGTCACCGGAGTGTCCGGCTCCGGAAAGTCGACCTTGGTCAACGACATCCTCTACCGCGCGCTGATGAACAAGGTGTACCGGTCGCGCATGGTGCCGGGTCGCCACAAGAGCATCGAGGGTTGCGAGCTGCTCGACAAGGTCGTCAACATCGACCAGTCGCCCATCGGTCGCACGCCTCGATCGAACCCTGCGACCTATACGGGAGTTTTCGACTCCATCCGCAAGTTGTTCAGCCAGACGCAGGAGTCCCGCGTCCGCGGCTACCAGCCGGGGCGGTTTTCGTTCAACGTCAACGGCGGCCGCTGCGACGCCTGCTCCGGCGACGGCACGATCAAGATCGAGATGCACTTCCTCCCGGACGTGTACGTGCCGTGCGAGGTGTGCAAAGGCGCCCGTTACAACCGGGACACGCTCGACATCACCTTCAAGGGCAAGAACATCGCGGAGGTTCTCGACATGCCGTGCGAGGAGGCCCTCGATTTCTTCTCCAACCAACCTGTGATCGCCCGGCACATGCAGACCATCGTCGACGTCGGCCTCGGCTACGTGCGGTTGGGACAGTCCGCGCCCACGTTGTCCGGTGGCGAAGCGCAGCGGGTGAAGCTCGCGTCGGAATTGTCGAAGCGGCCCACCGGACACACCATCTACATCCTCGATGAGCCCACCACCGGTCTGCACTTCGAAGACGTGCGCAAGTTGCTGACCGTGCTGAGCCGGCTCGTCGACCAGGGCAACACCGTGCTGGTCATCGAGCACAACCTCGACGTCATCAAGACGGCCGACTGGCTCGTGGACCTCGGGCCGGAGGGCGGCGACGGCGGGGGACTGGTGATCGCCGAAGGCACACCCGAGCAAGTGGCCAAGACGGCCGAAAGCCACACCGGCCGCTTTCTCGCCCCCCTACTCGGCCTGTAATTCTCTCCCGTAGACCTGGTCCAGGCCGGCGAGGAGGACTGCCAGTCCGATCTCGAACTGGGCCGCTGGGTCGCCGATCGAGCCGCGGTCGAACGCCGCGAGCAAGCCGCTCGCTTCCGGCGGCGCATGGTCGAGGACCCGTTGCAGGCTGGGGCGGTCGCGACGCGACGACGCGACCGCGCTGCTCATGCAGAAGTCGCGGAGCAATTGGTAAAGAGCGATCGCCCGATCGTCGCCAATCCCACCCTTCCCGAGAATGGCGAGAATTCCCGACACGGCGCGGAACCCGTTCGCGGTCACGGACGGCCGGCTGAGTATCAGTCGAGCCGTCTCCGGTTGGTGGCGAAAGCGCTCCCAGACGCGCCGGCACGCGGCGGCGAGCTCCGTGTGCCAGTCCAAGTCGGGATCGAGCGGGGGCACGAGGTCGGATCCCAGCGCCGCGTCGGTCACGAGGTCGAGCAGCTCCTCCTTGTCGCGAAAGAAGCGGTACAGGTGCATCGGGCTGACGTCCAATCGTGAGGCGAGAGCCCGGATGGAGAGCGCCTCCAGACCACGCTCTTCGAGCAATTCCAGAGCTTCACTCGCCACGGTGGCCCGGTCGAGGCCGGTGCGGGGTGCCGGCGTCCCGTCGATCGTGCCGGGCCGCATGCTCGAAATATACAGTGTATATTCGAAGCGA
The DNA here is from genome assembly GCA_035526705.1 of Acidimicrobiales bacterium. GTDB lineage: Bacteria > Actinomycetota > Acidimicrobiia > Acidimicrobiales > JAHWKP01 > JAHWKP01. The sequence goes on from DATLBX010000130.1 coordinate 15,837, forward strand.
GGGGGCAACTATCGATGAGCAGAGAGCTACCGACCGGACGGCGCTATCCACCGCTCGGCATTGCCGCGGTGATGTTGCTACTGCTGCTGTCGGTTCTGCCGTCCGCACTCAACCTCCCCCAGTCGAACCCCAGTCAGACGCTCGAGTACGCGCCGGTCCCGCCCGACGACGAATCGACCGCGCAGCAGCCGGGAAACCTGAGCTCGCTCGGGCTCGCCGGAAGCTCCAGTCTCGGCGCCGCGGCACCGGGCGCCGGGGGCGCAGAGGGGGGCGGAACAGCTCTCGCCGGGGCCGGTCGCTCGCCGTCGACCAAACGCTGCGTCGGCAACCCGCCCCGTCAGACCGAGGATCCGCTGTCGCCCCCTTGCGTGGCGCACTTCAGCGGCGACAACTTCGGCTCGACCTACCAGGGCGTCACCCGGGACGAGATCCGCGTTCTCTTCTACGTGACGGGCGGTACGTATGCGGGCAACAGCCGCGGCCAGACGCAGATGCCACCCAACTCGTATTGGGACCTCGCCAAACCCCCCACCGAGGACGACCCGCTGTTCGTCGTTCTGCTGCAGGCCTACCAGCGCCATTTCAACGAGCGCTATCAGACCTACGGGCGTTTCGTGCACTTCTTCGTCCGGTTCGACGCGGGAGTGGCGACCGCAACGGCGGAGTCGCGCGCCGCCGACGCGGCCAACGACTACGGGCTGATCAAGCCCGCAGCCGTCGTCCTCTACGTCAGCGAGTTCGCCGCCAACTACGTGGAGCAAATGGCCAAGCGACGTGTGATCGCGTTCTTGGGGAACGGCGCCGGCGGTGGGATCGTGGCGGCCACGGAGCGCGCCGAGACGTTCTCCAGGGTCGCGCCCCTCTTATGGGGCTACTACCCCTCGATCGAGCAGCGGGCGCGGGTGTTCGTGTCGTACCTCTGCACAAAGGTCGTTCCTCACCCCGTGAGCTTCACTGGGAATCCGGCTGACGCGGGGAAGCCGCGTCGCCTGGGCCTGTTGCACGAAGGCAACCCGAGCAGGGCCGACCGGATCGCATTCAGCGCCCTCGTCGAAGCCGGCGTCGAGGCATGTGGGGGAGAGTGGGTCGCCGAAGGAAAGATTTCGGACAAGGTCGGCCCCGAGAATCCCGCTCAGGCGGGCAACGACATCGCGCTCTTCGTCCAGAGAGGGGTCACGACGATCGTCAGGGCCGGTGCGAATGCGGACTGTTGCCACGCGCGCGCCGCATCGGGTGCGAATTACTACCCGGAGTGGGTCTTGGCGGGCGACGGCCTATCCGACCAGAACCTAAACAGTCAGATTCAGGACCCCGCGCAATGGACCCACGCCAGGGCTGTGTCGCTGTACCACCTTGGGGTACCGATCGAGGAGCAGCCCTGCTTCGTCGCGGCGCGGGACGTGGACCCGTCGCTCCCGCGAATCGACGTCAAGAACTGGGCGTGTGGCTTCTACCCGGGGATCCGCATGCTCTTCACCGGCATTCAGGTTGCCGGCCCGCGCTTCGGGCCCGACACGCTCGACCGCGGCTATCACGCCATCCCCGACGTTCGTTCGACGGACCCGAGAGTGCCTTCCTGCTACTACGAGGCCGGCGACTTCACCTGTGTCAAGGATGCAGTCGCGGAGTGGTGGGATCCGTCAGGAGAGGACCCCGGCAGCGGGGCTCGCGGCTGTTGGCGCGTGATGGAGGGCGGAAGGCGCTACACGGCCGGAACATGGAAGCCCGACAACGTCGATTCTCAGCGCGCGCCCTCGGACCCTTGCAACTTCCAAGGCGTAGGGGCTACCTAGCGGTCTACGCGGTGTTGCAGGGATCATCGGAGGAGCTGAACATGCCGAGGTCACCCGATGGCCAGCCTTGGGCGGTGAAGCGGCGGCCTTGCATGGCGGGCTTCCAGCAACCGGTGCCGCTGGATCCCGTGCCGGCGGGATCCCACTTCTGCGCCATCGCGTCCTTCACGCACGTGTAATCCCCGGCGTTGTAGTAACACGCGGGAACGAGGGGGCTCGAAGATTCGTGGCGCGGGATCGCATGGAAGCCACGGTTCATGGTTCCTGGGTCCAGCCGCGGTCCTGCCACCTGGATGCCGGTGAACATTTGTCGCGTGTCGTTGTAAAACCCGCATGTAAAGCGGGTGACTGTCTCGCGGCTCGCCCCGGGATCGCCCTCGCGCGCTGCCTGGAAGCAAGGTTCCTCTTCTTCTGAGCCCTTGAGTGTCTTCGGTGTGACCACCCACGCGTGTTCCCAGACGGACTGGTCCATCAGCTGTCCATGTTCGACGCTGTCGTGGAGGCCGTCCCCCAGGACGAGCCATTCGGGCCGGAAATTCGCGGCTCCGGCCTGCGCGGACATATTGACCTCCATCCCGCCGGTCCACAGGACGGTGGTTACGCCGGCTTGCACGAAGGCCGCCATCGCCGCGGCACCAGCATCAGGGTTCTGGGTGCTTCCGGTCGCGCAGCAGCCCTCCGGAAAGGTGGCCTCCGCAACGATGTTGCCTCCGCACCGCTCGACCTCCTGCTTCACCAGATCGCGCATGGCCCGCAGGAACGGGAACTCGGGATCGTCGGCCCAGAACAAGCCGAATCGACGCGGCTGTCCGTTCTGGCCCGAGTTGCCACTGAAACTCGCCGGGTAGGGGACCAGCTTCTTGCAGACGAGGGACGAGTACATCCCGCCGTACTGCTCCAGTGACGCCAGATAACCCCACACCAGGCCGGGCTTCCGTGAGAAATACGCCGAGCTCCGCCCCACAAACACACCGGTGTCGCCAGAAGTACCGCCGAATGCGATCACGCCTCGGCGTTGCATGACCTCGAGGTACGCCTCCGCGTTGTCAGAGACATAGGTCGCGACGGCGAAGGGTTTGATGCGTTGGAAGTTCTCGACGGCTTCCGCACGCCGGGGCTCGGGTCCCTCGCCGCTGGTCGCGAAATAGATGAAGAAATGTACGAAGCGGCCGTAGGTCTGGTATCGCTCGTTGAAATAGCGCTGGTAAGTGCGCAGGCCGCGTACCCACCCGTGCTCGCCTTCCTGAGGCGGCTCGGCGAGGTCGACGTAGGTGTTCTCGGGAGTCTCCTCGTTGCCGTTCTCTCCCGCGATGTAGTTGATGCAGCAGTTGACGTAGAAGAGAACGCGAACCTCGTCGTTGGTCACGCCTTGGTACGTAGCGCCGTGGTTGTCGCCGTTGAAATACGCGGCGCACGGAGGGGAGAGCGGGTCTTCGGCCTGGCGCGGCGGATTGCCCACGCATCTCTTCGTTGCCGGGTTCTTGGCCCGCCCGCCGCCGACTTCTCCGCCCGCAGCCGGTTGAAGCTCGGGGTCGAACTCGGAACCCAGACTCGAGCCGCCGGCGAGCGACAAACTCGAGAAGTTCCCTGCTGGGGGAGTGGTGATGTCGTCCTCGGGCGGCACCGGAGCGAACTCGAGCTGCTCCGTCGGCGCGCTCTGCGGCAGGTTCAGGCTTGACGGAAGAATCGCCAGGATCAGGAGAGCAACGAGCCCCGCGGCAGCCAAGGGCGGGTAGTCGCGGGTGCGCCTACGCGCGTTGGACCCGGGGGAAGTCGCAGCCACGTGTCAAGCCTCTCAGGCCGTGCTCAGACGATCGCGAGCATCCGCTCCAAGGCGACGCGGGCCCATTTGGCCGTCTCGTCAGGAACGGAGATCTGGTTGACGACCCGGCCGGCCACGAGTTCCTCGAGAACCCAGCAGAGGTGAGCCGCGTCGATCCGGAACATGGTCGAGCAGGGGCAGATGAGCGGGTCGAGCGAGAACACGGTCTTGCCCTGCTTCGCGGCCTCGGCTGCCAAACGCTGCACGAGGTGAATCTCGGTACCGACTGCGATCGTCGAACCGGGGGGAGCCGCTTCGACGGCTTTGATGATGAAGTCCGTCGAGCCGACCTGGTCGGCCATCTCCACGACGTCTCGGGCGCACTCCGGGTGCACCACGACGATCACGCCGGGGTGATCCCGCCGCGCGTCTTCGACGTGCTGGGGACGGAAGCGCTGGTGTACCGAGCAGTGGCCCTTCCACAGCAGAAACGTCGACTTCTTGACGTCGACTTCCTCGAGGCCGCCGAGGTCCAGCCGTGGGTTCCACACCCGCATGTCGTCCGCGCCGAAGCCCATCGCGAATCCGGTGTTCCGGCCGAGGTGCTGGTCGGGGAAGAAGAGAACTTTGTCGCCTCGGGCGAGCGCCCACTCGAGCACCGCCCGGGCATTGGTCGACGTGCAGACCGCACCGCCCTTCTCGCCGACGAAGGCCTTCAGCGCGGCGGAGGAGTTCATATAGGTGATCGGCACGATGCGCTCGATGTCGGTGACCCTGGCGATCTCGTCCCACGCTTCCTCGACGGACTCGAGGTCGGCCATATCCGCCATGGAGCAGCCCGCATTGAGGTCGGGAAGCATGACGACCTGGTCGGGCGTAGTCAGTACGTCGGCCGACTCGGCCATGAAGTGCACGCCGCAGAACACGATGTGGCTGGCGTCGCTGGCGCTGGCGATACGAGCCAGGCCATAGGAGTCGCCTCGGGCGTCGGCCCACACCATGACTTCGTCGCGCTGGTAGTGGTGCCCGAGGATCAGCAGCGACTCGCCCAGTCGCGCTTTGGCAGCGCGAATCCGATCGGCGAGCGCGTCGGGACTGGCATCGGTGTATCCCGCGGGGAGCGGGCCCTGTAGCCGTAGCACTTGGGTTCCTCCTAAGGCGAAGGGCTGCGAGCCCCTGCCAGTGCTTGTGGAGCCGAGGAGTAAACGACGCCTCGCCTCATTTGAAGTCCCGATAAGACCGGCGAGGACAGCCTGGTCGCCACTCGCGGGGTTGTCGGTCTCGGGACAGATATGTGCCGGATACCAGGCCGGCACGAAAATTGTACCCCGCGGGCGCCGCGACAATGGGCTCATGACGCCGCCGAGACCGGATGCGGGGACCATCCCCGAAGGTCCGGGCTCGTACCAGTTCAAGGACAAGGACGGCCGTGTCATCTACGTCGGAAAGGCGGCGTCGCTTCGGAGCCGGGTGGGCAGCTACTTCCAGGACCCCCGCCACTTGTTGCCGCGCACCGCTCAGATGGTGAGCGCGGCGGAGTCCGTCGAGTGGATTCAGGTCGCCAACAACGTCGAAGCCCTGATGCTCGAGTACAGCCTCATCAAGAAACATCGTCCGCGCTTCAACATCCGATTGCGCGACGACAAGAGCTATCCGTGGCTCGCGGTGACCACGCCCGCGGACGAATGGCCCCGGGCCATGGTCCTGCGCGGCCGAAAGCGCAAGGGTGTCGTCTACTACGGCCCCTACGCGCACGCCTATGCCATCCGGGAGACGTTGGACCTCCTGCTCCGGACTTTCCCGATCCGTACGTGTTCGGACACGAAGCTGGCGCGGCACCAGCGGCAGGGACGCCCCTGCTTGCTGTTCCACATCGAGAAGTGCTCGGCGCCCTGCGTCGGCAACATCGACCAAGAGGCTTACGGAGAGTTGGTGAACGAGCTGCTGCGGTTCCTCGACGGCGAGACCCAGCCGGTGATCGACCGCCTCGAGGTGAGCATGAAAGCCGCGGCCGATGAGTTGGACTACGAGCGCGCCGCCCGCATCCGGGACCGCCTCGCCACGGTGCGCAAAGCCGTCGAGCGACAGCAGATGGTCACCGAGAAGCCGGAGGACTTCGACCTCATCGGGATCGCGGAGGACGAGATCGAGGCGGCCGTCCAGGTCTTCCACGTGCGCCGGGGCCGTGTCGTGGGGCGCAACGGCTTCATCCTCGACAAGGTCGAGGAGCTCACCCGACCCCAGTTGGTGGGCCACGTGCTCGAGCAGCTCTACGCCGAGGCTGCGATCGCCAAGGGGCGCGCCCGCCGCTCCGTCGACGATCGCGGCGCGGCATGGGTGGAGAGTTCGGCCGCCGACCTATGGGGTCCGGCGCCGCGTGGCGACACGGAGATCGACGTGCCCCGCCAGATCCTGGTCCCGGACGACCCCGAGGACTGTGCGGTCTACGAGGAGCTACTGAGCCAGGCGCGCGGTGGTCCGGTGACGATTCGGGTGCCACAGCGCGGCGCCAAACGGGCACTGGCCGAAACCGTCACGCGCAACGCGGGGGACGACTTCCAACGCCACCGCCTGCGCCGCAGTTCCGATCACAACAGCCGGGCGCGCGCTCTCACGGCGCTGCAGGACGAGCTCGGATTACCCGACGCGCCGCTGCGCATCGAATGTTTCGACATGAGCCACATCCAGGGACGGGACTACGTCGGCTCGATGGTGGTCATGGAGGACGGCTTGCCCAAGAAGTCCGACTACCGCCGCTTCAAGGTCCGCACCGTCGAGGGCAACGACGACTATGCGGCCATGGAGGAGGTCATTCGCCGGCGGCTCGGCGCCCTGAAGGCCGAGAGGGAGCGGGCCGAGCACACCAAACCTCGCGAGGACGGTTCGCGTCGCCCCGTGAAGTTCGCATACCCACCGCAGCTTCTGCTGGTCGACGGTGGCAAGGGGCAGCTGGGTGTAGCGATCAAAGTCGTCCAGGAGATGGGCCTCGCCGACGAGATCCCCGTCGCCGCGTTGGCCAAGCAGTTCGAGGAAGTGTTCGTTCCCGGCTCCTCGGAGCCAGTGCGCATTCCCCGCCAGTCGGAGGCCCTCTACCTCCTCCAGCGCGTGCGTGACGAGGCCCACCGATTTGCCATCGACTACCACCGCACCCTTCGGGGCAAGCGGATGACGACCAGCGTGCTGGACGACGTCCCGGGCCTCGGCCCGACCCGCCGCAAACGCCTTATCAAGGAGTTCGGCGGCATCAAGGCGATCAAAGAAGCGTCACTCGAGAATCTGGAAGATCTCAAGTGGCTGCCAAGACCGGTCGCCCAAGCCTTGTACGACAAGCTCCACACCCAGGTATGAAGCAAGTTTGGGAAGATGTCGCGGGGTGGTGGCAGGAGAAGTTCACCGACGGCGCGGATCCGGAGTACGTCGAGCAGATTCTGCCGCTGGTCGCGGAGGAGCTCGATCGTCGCAAGCCGACGGTGGTGCTCGATGTAGGCGCGGGGGAGGGGCAGATCTCGCGCCTCGCGGCCCGCTCCGGTGCGACGGTCCTGGGTATCGATCCCGCGGCCGCGCAACTGGTGGAGGCCGCGGCCCGCGGTGAGGGCCCTTCGTACCTGGGCGGCGCCGCTTCGCTCCTACCCGTGCGGTCCGCCACCGTCGACGCCGTCGTGGCCTGTCTGGTGTTCGAGCACATCGAGGACGTCGACACCGCGATCGCCGAAGTCGGGCGTGTCCTGCGCCCCGGCGGCTGGTTCCTCTTTCTGTTGAACCATCCGCTCCTGCAGACACCGGGATCCGGTTGGATCGACGACCACATCCTGGAGGAGCAGTACTGGCGCATCGGTGCCTACCTCGTCGAGGACACGACTGAGGAAGAGGTGGACCCCGGGGTGTTCATCCCCTTCGTGCACCGACCCTTGTCCCGTTACGTGAACGCAATGGCGCTCAACGGGATGCTCGTCTCCCGAATGGAGGAGCCCGCCCCGCCTCCGGGCTTTCTGGCCCGGGCCCACGAGTACACCGAGGCGGCCAGCATCCCGCGACTGCTGTACTTGCGGGCGGTGAAGAGGTGACGCCGAAGGAGAGGACGCACCCCGACGAGCGGGAGCGCGGTAAGGCGGAGGATGCGCGCGCCGACTACGTGATCGTTACGGGCCTGTCGGGCGCCGGTCGGTCCACCGCGGGTTCCACCTTCGAGGACCTGAGTTGG
>DATLBX010000131.1:0-2807 GCA_035526705.1 Acidimicrobiales bacterium
GCCGTCGACACGGTTTCGTCGACGGGCTGCTCCGTCGAACTCGGCCGCCTCGTGGCGTACGACGAGGAGACCGAGAGCGCTCTTCTGGCAGCCACCGGCCAGCGCTGACGGACACGCGGGCCGCCATCGGCGACGACGGCCGGGCGCGACTGGCCGACCGCTGTGGGTCTTCCATCAGCCGCATGAGTAACCCGGGGCGCCGATAATGCGCAGGTGACGGATGCGCCGCGCGTCGAGTGGGACATGGATGCCTACGTTCGGCGAGTCCGCGCCGCTTGCTACGTCTGTGAGCTGCTGGCGGGGAATCCGGAGTACTTCCATCACGTCGCTCATCGCGACGAGATAGCGGTCGTCTATCTATGCAAGTACCCGTCGCTATGGGGCCACCTCATGGTCGCGCCTATCGAACACAAAGAACATCTGGTCGGTGATTTCGCGCCGGATGAATACGCGAACCTCCAGGCCGTCGTCTACCGAGCGGGCAGGGCGCTGACCGCAGTAATCGAGACCGAGCGCCTCTACCTGCTCAGCCTGGGAAGCCAACAGGGAAACCGTCATATCCATTACCACCTGGTCCCGCTCCCGCCCGGCGTTCCCTATGAGGACCAGCAGCTCGCTGCGATGGCGGTGTCCAAAGGGTTCCTGGATCCCCCCTTCGAGGAGATGGAGCGTCTCGCGGCGGCCATCGGGGCCGCAATGCGCGAGGCCCACGTGGAGCTGCCGTGACCCTCATCCGCATCGACCATGTGCAGCTGGCTATGCCAGCCGAGCGCGAGGACGAGGCGCGGGCGTTCTACGCGGGGTTGCTTGGGATCCCCGAGACGCCCAAGCCCGAACACCTGGCGGCGCGCGGCGGATGCTGGTTCGAAAGCGGGGATCTGAAGATCCACCTTGGAGTGGATCGAAACTTTCAGCCCGCCACGAAGGCGCATCCGGCGTTCATCGTCGAGGGACTGCCGAATCTCGTGGCCCGGCTGCAAGAAGCCGGATGCGAAGTGGCCGAGGACCAGCCCTTGGCCGGTTACGACCGCGTCTACGTCTCGGATCCCTTCGGCAACCGCATCGAGTTGATGGAGCCGAACGACTAACGCCGGGGGAATTGGCGGCGTACCGCGTGCTTCTTCGGTCGGCGCCGGGGAGCGGGTTCGGGGATGGACCCCGAGTCGAACGTCTGGAGCACGCGCGGCGGTGTGTCCGGGGGCCAGAAGACGACCAGCGCGCCACCAACAGGTACGCGCCGCCACGCTTCATTCAGCGCGATGGCGCGCTCGCGACACTCGAGGAAGTCGGCCTTGGTCGCGTTGTCGAACGGGCTGGAAGGGGTGAACGAGAGGCCCTTCCGCAGCCCACGCGCCAGCCCGGCCCAGGTGCGATCCAGGTCGGTCCGGGGATCAGCGAGTCCGGAAAGGTCCAGCATCTCGGACTTGAGCATCTCCACGCCGTGCTTGCGTCGAACTCGATCCAGCCATGCCTTCCGGTCCCCGGGCCATCTCCCGCGCACCAGGGTGAGCGAGTCGAAAGGCGCTTGCTGCGCGGTCAGGTTCCAGAACCCGTAAGGAGGACGGAACACAGCCTCACCCACGTAATGCCCGAGGTCGTGCGGCAGGGCCCCCTTGATGCCCCACATGGGAGTTGTGGCAGCCGATCCGTCGGGCCACTCGAACACCGCGTAGGAAATTGGGTCACGGTTCTTCGGGAACGTGGCCGTCATACGCATGAGCGCGCAACGGTAGGAGCCTCGCCCTCCGATTGCGAGTGAGTTTCGACCTGAGCTACTCGTCGCGGCGGCGCCGCAGGGTCGCTGACACTGCGAGCCGAGCCGCAGGCGCGCTCAGCCCCGTGGTCGACGGTGGGCACCAGGAGCGGCACATTTAATGGCTGATTCCGTGCCTAGGCCGGTACGCTGTCGGGATGCGGACAACGTTGGTGTTGGATGACGATCTACTGGCTGAGGCCGAGCGGCTGACAGGAATCACCGAGAAGGCAAGCCTGGTTCGGGAGGGCCTGCGGGCGCTGGTGCAGCGGGAGAGTGCCCGCCGGCTCGCGCTGTTGGGGGGGACTCAGCCCAAACTCTCGGCTGTCCCCCGACGACGCCCGAGACCGTGATCCTGGTCGACACCTCGGTCTGGATCGACTACCTCCGCCGGGGGAATCCGGTTCTGGCGCAGTTGCTGTCCGCCAACGAGGTTCTGGGGCACTCGTGGGTGATCGGCGAACTCAGTCTGGGCGGACTGAGCGGCCGGGGCGAGGTTCTGGACCTGCTCGCCGCGCTGCCGCAGGCGGTCGTGGCGACCGAGTCGGAGTTGATCGCCGCGATCGACGCCAACGAACTATTCGGGCGGGGAATCGGATGGGTCGACGCGCAACTTCTCGTCTCGGCGCGCCTCACCTCGGGTGCGAAACTCTGGTCCCGCGACCGCAAGCTGGCAGCCGTTGCCGAAGCCCTCGATGTCGCCCACTCCTAGACCGCGCCCGGAGCTGAGCTGATGCCGACTCGTTACGACGTTTCGGCGGTGCCGCCGCAGGGGGGGTACATCGCCAAGCAGTGTCCGGTGCGGGCGCAGAACAACACGTTGCTGCCGGGCGAGCTGGTGCCGGCGTCGCCCGAAGCCGAGCGGCGGATGGAGTTGGGCCGGGCCTTCGAGGTCACCATCTTCGACCAGCTCCTCGGCGCGCACCCCGATGCGGTCCTCATCGACGACCGCGCCGCGGCGGACCGTGAAGCCGCCACGGCTGCGGCGATGGCGGCGGGAGCCGAGCTCATTCTCGGGGGGCGTCTGCCGACGGACCACGTCGGCCGACGCGTC
>DATLBX010000132.1:0-15632 GCA_035526705.1 Acidimicrobiales bacterium
GGGGCTTCCGAAGGTGGCGGTGGCCGCGACTTAGCGGCTGGCGCCCCAGCGGCCGTAGTGGATCGTCTCAGCCTTGGGGCGTCGCTCAACCGAGGTCGGAGATCCCGACGGCTTCTCGGTGGGCGAGGGCCAGCCGATCGCGATCGCACCGATGGGGCGGAACTGGGGCGGGACGCCGAGGTGCTCCTTGAGCTCGTCTTCGCCAGCGACGAAACCGAAGAACAACGCGCCGAGTCCCTCGTCGACACACGTCAGCAAGATGTTCATCGACGCCATGCCGACGTCGATGTCCCAATAGGGCGCGGGCCAGCTCGCCTCGTCCTGCATGTCGGCGGAGAGCTTGTCCGGGCGCGAGTAGCGCTCCAGATAGGCGGACTTGTTCGCCATCGGGAGGATGAGCACGGGCGGACCCCCGTCTTCCGGAGCCATGCCCTCCATGCAGAGGTCCCAGAAGACCTTCGTCTGGTCCGGCCCTTCCAGCGCCAAGAACGCCCAGCCCTGGCTGAACCCCGCGGACGGAGCGCGGGTCGCGTTGCGCAGGATTCGGTCCACGGTCCCGGGCGGGACCGGCTTGTCGAGGAACGAGCGCACCATGCGCCGCTTGCGGAGCACGTCCTGGAATTCCATGAGCCCATCCTGGCTCCAACTTCGGTTCGAAGAGGGACGCTCAGCGACCCTGAGGAACCCAGGTTGGCGAGCGGTAGGATCGGGCATGGCAACGCCCCGTGAATTGCTAGCCGAAGCCCGCGCTCGCGTCCGGGAAGTCACCCCCGAACAGGCGGCCGAACTCATCGCCTCCGGCGCCAACCTCCTCGACGTCCGCGAGGGCGAAGAGGTCGCGCAGGGCGTCATCCCGGGTGCGGTCCACGTGCCCCGCGGTCACCTCGAGTTTCAGGTCGAAGGCCGCGTCCCGGGAAAGGAAGAGCCGCTGGTCGTCTACTGCGCCGGGGGAGTCCGCTCCGCGTTCGCCGCCGCGACGCTCGAAGCCATCGGTTACAAGGACGTCGTGTCCATGGAGGGCGGGTTCGGCCGGTGGAAGGACGAAGGCCGCGCCTGGGTGACGCCGCGCCGGCTCGCGGCGGAGCAACTCGAGCGATACCAGCGCCACCTGCTGCTTCCGGAAGTGGGCATGGACGGACAAGCCAAGTTGCTCGACTCGCGCGTCCTGCTCCTTGGTGCGGGTGGGCTCGGATCGCCCGCCGCGCTGTATCTCGCCGCCGCCGGTGTCGGCACGCTCGGCATCATCGACATGGACGTGGTCGACCGGTCGAACCTGCAGCGCCAGATCCTGCACACCGATGACCGCATCGGCGAGCGCAAGGTCGATTCGGCGAAGAAGACGCTCACCGCGTTGAACCCCGACGTCGACATCGTGGCTTACGACTTGCGTCTTGGCGCCGACAGCGTCATGGGAATTCTCGACGAAGGCAACTGGCAGGTGATCGTCGACGGCACCGACAACTTCCCCACGCGTTATCTCCTCAACGACGCTTCACTGTTGGCGAAGGTTCCAGTGGTGCACGGCTCGATCTTCCGCTTCGAAGGCCAGGTGACGACCTTCATCCCCTGGGAAGGTCCGTGCTACCGGTGTCTGGTCCCAGAGGCTCCTCCCGCGGAGTTCGCACCGTCCTGCGCCGAGGCGGGCGTGCTGGGCGTGCTGCCCGGGATCATCGGCAGTCTGCAGGCGATGGAGGCCATCAAGCTGCTCCTCGGGATCGGGGACTCCCTGTCCGGTCGGCTGATTGCATACGACGCGCTCGAGGCGTCTTTTCGCGAGCTGCGGGTCCCCCGTGATCCGGCATGCCCGACGTGTGGGCCCGACGCCCCGCCCATCGAGCTGCGAGATGACGACTACGACTGCGGATAGCCGCCTGGAGGTATCTGCGAACCGGACCGGGGGGTCGGGGCTCTATGGGGCGTGGCGGCCGTCATGACTCTCGACGCAGGCATGGCAGGTCATCTGGCGGGGGCCCGGAGCTCTTCGCCGTACGACCTGCCGTCGATCGCCCTCCCTCGGGCGCGATCGGCAGCCTCGGCTGAGGCTCATGCGGCCGCCTTCTCCGAGTTCTACGCCCTGGAGTTCGGCCGCCTCGCCGGTTACTGCCGGGCGTTGGTGGGCAGCGACAGCGCGGCGCGCGACATCGCGCAGGAAGCCCTGGTGCGGGTCTTCTCCCGGTGGGTGAGCGTCACCCAGCCGAAGGCATACGCCTATCTCGTGGCGACCAACCTCGCCAAGCGGACGTGGAAGCGCGGCTCGCTGGAACGCAAGGCCTACGAAAGGTCCGGTCTGGCCACGCACGGCTCCGGCGGCACCGCCGACGACCCCGCGGAATCCAACGGCGCTTGGCTGCGCGGCCTGGTCGAGGACTTGCCCGACCGGCACCGACTTCCCGTCCTGCTCCACTACTACGCCGACCTCCCTGTTGCCGAAATCGGACGGCTACTGCACCTTCCGGCAGGGACGGTGAAGCGACGGCTGCACGAGGCCCGCGCCGCTCTGGCCCGCACAGTGGGGGAGCGACCGTGATCGACGACCTGTTGTCGTCGGCGCGCCTCGAGCCGCTCGCGCCCGAGCCCGGCGCGTCCGCCGCCGCTTGGGAGGAGGTGGGCCGCCGCCGGCGTCGGCGAACCCTCCGAACGCAGCTGGCGGCGTGTGTGGGAGTGGTCGTGTTGGTGATGGTTGGCCTCTTGCCGTCGCTCGACGGTGGGGGGCGGGTCGCGGAACTCGACGTTGCGGGCCGCGAGACGAACGCGGACCGCGTGGTCGAGTCGCCTGCTCTGCTCGAGGCGGAGTCTGAAGACGACTCGCCAGTCGACGCGGGGCGCGGATCACGCGGAGCCGAGCCCGGCTCGGGCGGCCGGGCACCCTTCGAGTCGGAGGTGGCTCCTGCGCCGGCCCAGTCGCGGCCGGGCGCATCGGCCCCGTCGACCGGCCGACCCAAGCCTCCGGTGGAGCGCACGCGCTACGAGACCGTCTACATCGGGTGTCTCGAGTGGTGTCTTACTCCGAGCGTCGTGCGCGAGGGCGACGTGTTCGTCCTCACCCTGGACCTGTGTGTGGCTGTGGGTGCGAGGGCCAGGCGTTTCAGCTATGCGACGACGCAGGAAGTCGATATGTGGGTGGCAACGTCGGAGCCGTCGCCCGAGACGTTGTGGACGTGGTCGCTGGGTCAGCAGTTCGCCGCGCAGGAGCACCACCTCGACATCTCCGCGGGCGAGTGCGTGCGCTGGATTGCGAAGTGGGACGGCACGGACGAACGCGGCGAGCCGCTTCCGGCCGGGAACTACCGGCTCTTCACCAAGTCACTCGCGGAGCAGGTGGCGCCGAATTCCACCACCGAGACCACGTTCCAGATTCCGTAGACGAATTCCCGACCCTGAGAGGCTGGCCATGAACGAGCGCATTCAGCGAACGCGAGACCGATTGAAGGACTGGCAGCGGAGCCGGGCCGCGAAACGCAAGGCAGGCAGCCGCCGCTCGACCTACGTCCTGGGCGCCAGCCTCCTCGGGCTCGTGATCGTGATGGTGCTGCTGTTCTCCTACATCGCGCCGGAGCCGAAGGGGGCGCAGCTCTCGCTGGACGCGCTGCGGGCCCGCGCCGCGGCGAACCAGGTGACGAAGGTGACCCTCCTCGACGAGGACGCCCGCATCCAAGGCGTATCCGCTTCGGGCAAGCCCTTCTGGGTCAGCTATCCCAAGTCGGACGCCGCGACCGCGGACCTCATCGACGACCTGGTTCGCAACGGAGCTCGCGTTCAGATCGACTCGCAGGGCGGAAAAGCCGCGGCGCGCCTACTGGTCACCACCACCTTCCCCCTGCTCATCCTGGCGAACCTGTTCGCGCTGGTCATCGTCGGCGGGCGCGGCTCGTCCTCCGGCATCGGCGAGGTGATCACATTCGGTTCCTTGGGTCAGAAGAAGCTGCGCCGGGGCCAGGCCCAAGCCGTTTCGTTCCAGGATGTCGGCGCAGTCGAAGAGGCGGTGGTCGAGTTGCGCGAGGTCGTGGACTACCTCACGAACCCGGCGCGCTACGAGGCCCTCGGCGCCGCGCCACCTAAGGGCGTGCTGCTTTTCGGTCCCCCGGGGTGCGGCAAGACACTTTTGGCGAAGGCGGTCGCCGGCGAGGCGGGCGTGCCGTTCGTCAGTGTGGCGGGTGCGGAGTTCGTCGAGTCCTTGGTCGGCGTCGGCGCGGCGCGAGTGCGTGACCTGTTCGCCCGGGTGCGCGCCGTTGCTCCGGCCATTGTCTTCATCGACGAGCTCGACGCCGCCGGCCGGCGACGCGGCGGAGCGGAGGGCGGATCGGAAGAACGGGATCAGACGCTCAACCAGATGCTGGTCGAGATGGACGGTTTCGACGTGTCGGCCGGGATCGTCGTGATGGCCGCCACCAACCGCCCCGACATCCTCGATCCGGCCCTGCTCCGCCCTGGCCGCTTCGACCGTCACATCACGGTCGGGTTGCCCGATCCCGAAGGGCGCCGCGAGATCCTCGAGCTGCACGCCCGTTCCAAGCCGGTCGACAAGACGGTGGACTTCACATCGTTGGCGCGGCGCACCCCGGGCTTCAGTGGGGCGGATTTGGCCAACGTCGTCAACGAGGCAACGCTGCTCACGATCCGGGAGGAACGCACGACGGTCGCGCCGGAGGACTTCGAGGAGGCGGTGCGCCGAGTGGTGGGGGGCCCTCAGCGCCGCGGTCAGGTGCTGTCCGAGGAGGAGCGCTCGCGGTTGGCGACCTACGAAGCGGCGCGCGTCGTAGTGGCGGCCGCCTATGACCGCAAGTCCGAGCTGCACCGTGTGTCGATCCTCGATCAGGGCCGCGCCATGCGCCCGCAGTCTTCCGGTGCCGATGCGGACGCGGCGTTGATTTCGGCCGACGGGCTGCGGGCCCGATTGGTGATCGCCGTCGCCGGGGCCATCGCTGAAGAGAAGGCATTCGGCGAGCACTCGACCCACGGAGAGACCGACCTGGAGCACGCCACGTCCATGGCGCGCGACCTGGCCGGCCGGTTCGGAATGAGCCCGCGGCTTGGAAAGGCGCGACTCCTCGCGCCCGGCGCGGACATCTATCTCTCGGGCGGGTCCGCCCTCGGACCGGTATCCGACGAACGCCACCGGGAGCTCGACGCGGAAGTCCGACGGTTGATCGACGACGCCGGTGCGGAGGCGGCGCGCATTCTCGGTTCCAACCGGGCCGTCCTCGACGACCTGGTGGAGCGGCTCGAAATCGACGAGCACCTCGAAGGCGCCGAGCTCGAAACCTTCTTGACGGACGTCAAGCCCGCGGGCCGGCGGATCGCTGCCGCCAACGGAAGAGCCAACGGCAAGGCCGCGCCTAACGGGAAGGTTCCGAGTCCCGCCAAGGTCACCAAGGCGTCGCCGCGCGCCGCCGCCCCGCGATGAGGCCGCGGCGGTCGGTCACCGTCGCGCTCGCCGCGAGTGTCACCTTGCTGCTGGCGGGCGGGTTGGCGATCAGCAGTCGCGCGCAAAGCCCGACGACCGGGAAGCAGGTCGCGCTGGGCCTCGAAGCTGCGTGTGCAGACAAGACGGAAACGCTCTACGCAACCAACGAGGACGCCACGCGTGTCCTTGGCCGCTGGGTGACGATCGCCGGGCCGACCTTCGATCTCGAGCCTTTCGAGCCGCGCCCCGGCCTGACCGCGCATGCGGTCGACCCTGTCGATCCGCGGAGACTGCTCGTCAGTGAGGGCGAGTCCATCCAGCTGAGCGAAGACGGGGGGTGCACCTGGAAGGAACGTCACTTCGAACCGCCGACCTATGGAGTCGTCGGTCTCCAGGGTGAGCTTGTCGTCATGGACAGCATCCGCCAGCTGGAGTTCGCCGGGCGGGACAGGAACCGAAGGGCGTACGCGCTGATCGCCCCTGATGAGGATCAGGCCGGGGCGGTGAGGGTGTTGGCCAGTGACAACGCCGGGGCCGACTGGGAGGAACGCAGCGTCGGCCTGCCTCCGCTCTATACGCGTTACGACTCCTCTCTCCTGATTTGTTCGTACGGCCCGTGCGCGACTGCCGTGCTGGCCGCGTCGCCGAGCGATCCGGACGTCGCGTATGTGGCGGTCGCGACGCAAGTGACGCCGTCGCTGTACCGGACGGGGGACGGCGGCCGCAGCTGGCAGCAGATCTCTCAAACCTCGTCGATCGGCGGTCAGGTATCGGAGATGAGTGTCTCGGCCGAAGACCCTGATGATCTCTGGATCGTCTTCACCGACCAGCTCGGAAGATCGCGCGACGGCGGCGTGACCTGGGAGTTCCCCCAGGGCCTCGACCGCGTCGCGGGGATACACCTTTCCTCGGGCGTTTCCCCCCAGCAGGTCCAGGTCCTTCGGCGGCCGGATCCATTCAACGTCGATCCGACCTTCAATCACTTGATGCGAAGTGTCGACGACGGCGCCACGTTCGGTGGGATCGAGTTGGCGACTCCCATGAAGGGGGTGCCGGCCACCGCGCCCGGTGGGACTGCGGACGACCTCGTTCTCTCCACCGACCGCCCTGATGGAGTGGTGCAGTTCGACGCGGCCGCGCGCAGGTTCGCTGATATCTCTGTGCCCGGCCTGGGCGATGTCACGTCTCCGCGTCGCGACGCAACCGCGGAGCCGGCCTGGTGGTTTCGGCAATTTGCGGGCTTGGCGACCTTCGTGCCGGGCCAGCCACCGGGTCCCGTGCCGCGGGCGAAGCTTCCGTTCAAGCCGTTCGAGGCTGCGACGGTCGATCCAGGCCGCGTGCCCGGTTCCCTCGAGCCTGCCGACCTCGACATCGAGTTGGGCCGCGAGGGAACTCAGGTCGTCGATTACGGATTGGACCTGCCGGCGCTGCCCACACCGGTCGACATCTGGTTCCTGATCGATACCAGCGGCTCGATGTCGGGGGCGATCGAGGGGCTTCGACAGGGATTCGAGACGATTATCGAGGAGCTCTCGGCCTCGGGGTTCGACGCGTGGTTCGGGTTGGCGACCTTCCCCGCACAGCAGGTCATCTATGACCGTCAGGCTGATATTGCGCCACCCAACCCGGAGCTGTACGACGCGCTGGAGCGGCTGGACACAGACGGCGCCACCGCGGAGATCCACGCGACGGCCCTCTATCAGTCGGTGACCGGGGCGGGGCAGGAAGACGCCGGGATCCCGGCGGGCCGGGGTGCCACTTTCCGCCCGCAGGCTCTGAAGATCATCGTGCACGCCACCGACGAGGCCTACGGAACCGACAGCACGGGCCCCTCGATCGATGAGGCGGCAGAGGCTCTGGCCGCGGCGGGCGTGCGTCACGTCGGCCTCGACCTCGCCGCGGGCGCGGGCGACCCGACGGCGGGCGTCGACGGGGGAGGAGTTCGGTCGACCAAGCGTGATCACGACTCCATGGCCCTCGCCACCAACACGCTCGCGCCGCGTGAAGGGATCGACTGCAACGGCGATGGCAAGAACGAGCTCGAAGAGGGTGACCCGATCACCTGCCCGATCCTGCGAGGCCAGGACAGTCTGGAGATCACCCCGGCAATCGTTTCGGCGGTGCGCGGCATCCGCGACGACACCGCCGTGGCTCTGACTGTGGTCGACGCCGGCGGACTGAACGTCGAGATAGGCGAGCCCGTCCGCTCGCCTGTCAACGTCAAAGTTCCCAACGCACTGCCCTTCGCGGTGCGTTACACGTGTCCGTCGGATATGACGGGCAAGGTTGCGCAAGTGGTCCTGCGCGCCACTGTGCGCGGCGTGCCGGCGGCCGATGCCGTCGCCAAGGTGGGATGCGGGGTCGCGGTGCCCGCCGTTGCGCCGCCGCGGCCGCACACACCAGCAGCACTCGTGCCGATGGTCGTCGCGCCGCCTCAATTGGCCCTCGATCTCGAACCCGGCCTGTCGCCGTTGAGCCAGACCTCTCCGGCGCAGGTCGCCCAGCCGAGCGCGCAGGCGGGCCTGGCGACGCAGCCCGGAGAGGTGGTAACCGCCAAGCAGAAGGCCGGCCGCGATGGCCCGGCCCCGCCTTCCCCGGAGAGCGGCAATGGGCGTGAACAGAGCAGCGCACCGGCGACCGCGGGCACCATCGGTGCAGGGGGAATGCTCGCGGTGGCCCTGGGAGGCTGGGCGGTCAGGCGCGAGCGTCGCGGAGTGCCGGTGGGGGTGCGGGCGTAGCCTGTAGTCCTTGAGCGCAGGACCCGGAGCGTCGAACCGAGTTACGGCCGCGCTCCTTACCGGAATCCTGCTGATGTTGGTGGTCAGCATTCCGATGGCCGTCCGCGCCCAGAGCCCGGCATCGGGAAGGCAGGTCGCCTTGGAGGCGGTCCAGCGCTGTCCGGACAGGGTCAAAGCCTTCGATGTCCTGGACATCACCCGACAGTTCGTGGCCGGCCAGTGGGTGACCATCGCGGGGCCCCTCTTCGGCAAAGACCCGAGCGGGCCACGCGACGCGATCGTCGCCCACGCGGTGGACCCGCGCGACCCGATGCGTCAGTTCGCGTCGAATGGGAGGTCGATCGAAAGATCGGTGGACGGCGGGTGCACATGGCGCGAGGTGCACTTCGTTCCGCCGGCAACGCCGGAGCTGATTCTGAACCGCACGGGGCTGGGGGATTCGGTCCTGCAACTCGGAATCGCGGAAGGCGGCCCCGCTCCCGGACGGGTGTGGGCGCTCGTGGGTCCGCTCGAGGAGACCGTGGCTGCCGTGCGCGTTTTCGTCAGTGACGACGGCGGAGACACATGGGAGGAACGCAGCGCCGGACTGCCCGCGGCTCACACTCGCACCGACACGACGCTGATCTCCCCTGCGGTCGGCGCGCACCACCCTGCGGCGGTGCTGGCGCTCGCGCCGTCGAACGCCGACACCGCCTACATCGGGCTCAGCAGCTCGCTCGAAGGCGACGGACCGGTCTACGCCACGGAAGACGGAGGCCGAACGTGGTTCCGTCCGGGCGTCTTGAACACGACCGTCGAGGTGCAAGGCCAGATCACCGAAATGGCGGTCGACCCTGCCGCGCCCCGCTCATTGTGGGTGCTCGGCGGCAACGGGGCGGTCCTGATGCACTCCGACAGCGGCGGCGCCGCCTGGGAGACGATTTCGCTTGGGTCGGCCGGCAACGCCGTCGACGCGGATGGTCTGCACGTCTCGCGCCGCGGTGGTACACCGCATGTGCAGGTGCTCGGCTCGTCGGGCTTGGACGGCGCGTCCACTCTGTACCGCTCCACAGATGGGCGTCAGTTCGTGCCGCGGAATCTGGTCGAGCCCGTGCGTGGTGACGCCGCCGTCAGTGCGGGCGGAGACCCCGATGAGATGGTCATGTCGACGGACGGGCCGGATCAGGCGTTCGGGCTCGACGTCGGCGCGCCCGGCGGTACGACCTTCCGCAACATCGCCACGCCCGGCTTGGGCGACGTGAACGCTCCGCAAGCGGATCGCACCAGCGAACCGGCTCAGTGGTTCCGTCAGTACGGGGGCTTGGCCGCATACGTGCCGGGGAGTCCTCCCGGTGTCACCCCTCCTCTCCCCAGAGTGCTGCCTGACCGGCTGTTCGATCGGTTGCAGGCGCTGCGGGGCCGCGGCGCTCGCGTCCCGGGAACCTTGTCGCCGAACCCGCTCGACCTGGAGCTGCCCGAACAGGGAACCGAGACCGTCGACTATGTCCTCGACCTGCCCCCGCTTCCCACGCCCGTCGACGTGTGGTTCCTGATGGACACCTCGGGTTCGATGGGCGGCGCGATCGAAGGCCTCCAGTTGGGGATCGACCGCATCGTGAAGGAGCTGAAGGCCGCCGGACTCGACGCATGGTTCGGCGTTGCGGAATACAAGGGTGAGAACTACAGGTACGCGCGACTCGCCGACATCGGGCCGCCCGATGAGGATTTCGAAAGCGGCCTACGCCGTCTCTACGCGAGCGGCGGCGGTGAGGAAACGCAGTACACCGCGCTGTATCAGACAGTCACGAGCGCGGGGCAGGAGGATGTCGGCATCGATCCCGGGCAGGGCGCGTCCTTCCGTCCGGAGGCGCTGAAAATCATCGTGCACGCGTCGGACGAGCCGTTCGGCGAGATCCCCGACGGGCCGACTCCCGAGGAGGCCGGCGTGGCCATGAACGAGATGGGCGTCTTCCACGTCGGCCTGGACTTCAGTGCTGGAGCGCAGGGAGTCTCGACGACACCCCCCACGCGAACCGTCAAGGAAGACATGGACGAGATGGCGCGCGCCACCGGCACCTTCGCGCCGCGTGAGGGAGTCGATTGCAACGGCGACGGGCAGGACGAGTTGCAGCCCGGCGAACCCTTGACGTGTCCGATCGTGCGCGGCGAGGACGACGTCGACATTTCCGAGCCGATCATCAGCGCGGTGCGCGCCGTTCGGGACGAGACGGCGGTGGGCCTGACGGTCGAGGACCCGGCGGGGATCGAAGTCGATATTGCCGATCCGCTGCGGGTGCCTGTCAACGTGAAGGTCCCGAACCAACTGCCGTTCTCGGTGCGCTTCACCTGCCCGGCGTCGATGAACGGCGACGTCGCCAACGTGAAGCTGCTGGCGACCGTCCGGGGTGCGGACTCCGCTCAGGCGACCGCGAACGTGATGTGCGGCACGCCGCCCCCCGCGATCCGCCCCGTCCCAGGACCGCTCGCCCCGGTTGTGCCCTTCATTGCGACGCCACCCCAGTTGGTGCCCGAGTTGGAAACCGCGCTCTCGCCCCTGAACCAGCCATCGCCGGCGCAGGTCGCGGCGCCCTCGGCCCAGCCGGGGATAGCAACGCAGCCGGGTCAGGTGGCCACTGCGCAGCAGAAGTCGGGGAGGTCCGGACCTCCGGAGCCCCCGCGCGAAGAGTCGTCTCGCGATTCGGGGGAGAGCCGGGGCGGCTTGCCGTCCGGCGCAGCCGGCACTCTCGGCGCGGGCGCGGCCATGGCGGTGGCCTTCGGCGGATGGGCGGTGGCGCAGTCACGGGCCCGCCGCCCCGCCCGCCAGCGCGCCTGAACTGCCCCGGTAGCGTTTGAGCGTGAGCGCGGACGAGAGGAAGGCAGCGCGCCACACGAGCTCGGGCATCGAGGTCAAGCCGGTCTACACGGATGGTGATCTCGAAGAGTGGTCGGCAGAGGAGCGACTGGGCGAGCCGGGCAAAGCACCGTTCACCCGCGGTGTCTACCCCACGATGTATCGCGGCCGGCCGTGGACGATCCGTCCGTACTCCGGCTTCGGAACCGCGGCAGCGACCAACGAGCGCTTCCGCTTTCTGTTGTCGAGCGGCTCGACCGGATTGTCCTGCGCGTTCGACCTGCCGACGCAGATGGGTTACGACTCCGACCATCCCCGCGCCGAGGGGGAGGTCGGCAAAGTCGGTGTCGCCATCGACTCCGTCGAGGACATGAAGGTGCTTCTCGGTGGGATTCCGTTGGGCGAGGTCACGACATCGATGACCATCAACGCGACTGCGGCAATCCTGCTGCTGCTCTACGAACTGGTTGCCGAGGAACAGGGCGTGCCGCCCGACCAACTCGGCGGGACGATCCAGAACGACATTCTCAAGGAGTACATCGCCCGCGGCACCTACATCTACCCGCCCCGTCCCTCGATGCGGCTGGTTACCGACACTTTTGCGTACTGCGCCGAGCGCCTGCCGTCGTGGAACACGATTTCAATCTCCGGCTACCACATCCGCGAGGCGGGTTCCACGGCCGCGCAGGAGCTCGCCTTTACGTTGGCGAACGGGATCGCCTATGTCGAGTCGGCCGTCGCCGCGGGCCTCGACGTCGACGCCTTCGGTCCGCGGCTCAGCTTCTTCTGGAACGCACACAACAACCTGTTCGAGGAGGTGGCGAAGTTCCGCGCCGGCCGACGCATGTGGGCCGACATCATGGCGACGCGTTTCGGCGCGAAGGACCCGAAGTCGCTGATGCTGCGCTTCCACACGCAGACGGGCGGATCGACGCTCACCGCGCAGCAACCGGACGTCAACGTGGCGCGGGTGACCCTGCAGGCGCTCGCCGCCGTGCTCGGTGGCACGCAGAGCCTTCACACCAACGGCTTCGACGAAGCGATCGGGCTGCCGACCGAGAAGGCGGCGCGGCTTGCGCTGCGCACTCAGCAGGTGATCGCGCACGAGTCGGGGGTCGCCGACACGGTCGATCCACTCGGGGGGTCGTATTACGTCGAGGCCCTGACCGAGGAGGTCGAGTCGGCGGCTCGTACCTATCTCGAGAAGATCGACGGCATGGGTGGCGCGGTCGCGGCCATCGAGGCCGGTTACCCGCAAGGCGAAATCGAGTCGGCGGCCTATGGCGACGCTCAAGCGGTGGACGCGGGGGACCGGGTAATTGTCGGGGTCAATCGCTTCGCCGATGCCGGCGAGCACGAGCCGACGGAGGTCTTTCCGATAGACGTCCGCTTCCAGGCCGAGCAAGCCGACCGGGTGCGACAGCTGCGCGCGGAGCGTGACCAGGCGGCAGTCGACGCGGCGCTGGAGGACGTCCGGGCCGCAGCCCGTGGAAGCCAGAACCTGCTGGTGCCGATGCGGGAAGCCCTGCGGCTGAGGGGCACTTTGGGCGAAGTGTCCGACGCCCTACGCGCCGAATGGGGCGAGCACCAGCCGTAGGTAGCGGCCGGAGGCCCGCGGCGCACAGCGCCGCGTCACATTTCCACAGGTCTTGTGGTTCCATTTGATTACGGCGGATCGTCTCCTGGGCCCCTCAGGGCTACCTAGGAGCCACGGTGGGCGGTCCCTGTACCGGTAGCATCCAATTTCGGCCCACGCTCCCGATCAGGAGACACTCAGTGACTCGATCCACCAAATTTCGCCTCCTCGCCGCCGTAGCTGTGACGGTGGGGCTACTGACCTCACTGCTTGGCCCCGTGGCCACGCCTGCCTCGGCGGTCGCTGACGTCACGACCGAGCGCCTCGGCGGGGCTGACCGCTTTGCCACCGCGGCTGAGGTGGCGCGGGAGTCACACCCGGGTGCACAAACCGCCCTGATCGCCAACGGCTTCAACTTTCCGGACGCGCTCGCGGGTTCGACCCTGGCCGGCGCGCTCAACGCTCCGATTCTTCTCGTCACCCCCACTTCGATCCCGGCCGCTACCAGCGCCGCGCTGAGCGACATCGGAGTGGACGACGTCGTCATCCTCGGTGGGCCCGCCGCGGTGAGCACCCAGGTCGAGAACCAGTTGCGCACGAATTACGGCGTCACCCGCGTCCAGGGCGACGACCGGTACAAGACGGCGGTGGAGATCGCCCGTCGAGCCGCAGTGGGGGGCGTGGGCACCGTCGACAACCTCCGCACCGCGTTTGTCTCCACCGGCCTCAACTACCCGGACGCCCTCGGCGCCGGCCCTTTGGCTTACGAGGGCAACCTGCCCAGCCTCCTCACTCGCACCAACGACCTCCCGCCTGAGACGGCACAGGTCATCCGCGACCTCAACATCGAGCACGTTGTCATCCTCGGTGGTACGCAGGCCATCTCGGACACCGTCAAGACTCAGATAGAAGCCACCGGCGCGAGCACCGAGCGCCTCAACGGCAAGAACAGGGCCGAGACGGCGACCTTCGTGGCCGACTTCGCTCTCGGCCGGATGGACTTCGAAGGCGTCAACGTCATCCTGGCGCGAGGGGACAACTTCCCCGACGCGCTGGCCGGCGGACCGCTCGGCGGCGAACGGCGCGCGGTCATCCTTCTCACCGCCACCAGCTGCCAGCTCGCCATCGAGACCCGCCTGTGGCTCGAGGAGCACTACGGCACGATCGCGCGCATCTTCATCCTGGGAGGCCCGAGCGCCATCTGCGACGCCGTCGCCCGCGAGGCGGAAGCCGCGGCGGAGACCAACAACCTGCCGCCCAGCCAGGTCGACCTCACCATCTCCGGGGGATCGATGAACGGTGGCCCGCACTGGCAGTACCAGCAGTCCGGCGCCAGCCCGTCGAAGTCGCTGACCTTGTCGGCCTTCGTGTCCTCCGACCCCTCGGAAGGAGCGGACGAGGACGCCGACCGGGTCCCCGCGGCCCGCGAGGACGTCATCTTCAACATCAAGCCGACCGCTGGCGACAACGCGGCGAACACCGAACTGAACCTCACCGCACGTACCGACTCCAATGGCGTGGCGCGGGTGTCCTACACCCGGGCGCAGCCCGGCACCGACATCATCACCGTCCGCCTCAAGGACGACGCGAGCCTCACCGATGACGGCGTGGGCCGGTGGAACACCGAAGAAATGCCCATGTCCCTTACGCCGGACACGGCGCAGAACCTGGCGGTGAACCAGCCCCGTGCCTTCACCGTCTGCGTGCCCGGCCCGGAGGGCGACGCGCCCACCCCCGAAGGCACCGAGATCAACCTCACCACGCTCGAGTTGGTTGACGACGACCCGGAAAACGACACCAACGTGGCCGCCCTCCGGTTCTCCTCCGACGTCGAAGATGACCGAGCTGACAATGACGAGACCGTCGGCAAGGTCACGACGCGCGACGTCACCGCAGTCGGCGAGGCGCCCGACGGGTGCGCCGACTTCACGGTGAGTTCGAACGCAGCCCAGATCTTCACTCTCATGGCGTTCATCGACTCAGTCGCCACACCGGCCGCCAACGACGACAACACCAACCCGCCGGAATACCGCGACATAGCGGGCACGACCGCCTTTGGCTCAACCGCATCGGGCCTCAATGTGAGCCCGCCCAACGACGACGACTCGAGCACAGCGATCAACCGCCGGAATGGCCAGCAGATCGTGTACACGGTCAGCGCCGTCGACGCGCAGGGCCAACCGCTGAGCGGACCGATCGATGTGAGTTTCCAAGAGCTGGTTGACAACCAGGGAGCTACGACCACCAACGCCGAATTCGACTGGTTCGACAACTCCGCAACTCCCTCGACTCAGGAAGGCTCCGAGAACCAGGTGCCGACAGGTGCGACAGCGGCGCCCGCGGGGACGACCAGGATCGAAGTCGTCCCCAATGCCAACGGGGTGTTTACGTTCGCGGTCGTCCAGCCGAGCAGCAGGGTGGCTCCCACGACCGGAACGCCGATCGCATGGATCGACGTGCCGGGAGGCAACAACAATCGTCCCGACGCGACCGAGCCTCAGTCCCGCGGCGAAAACTTCACCTACGCAACGGGGTCGCCCGTGAACGCCACGCTCGAAGTCTTGGGTTGCCCGCCGGGTACGGACCAGCGCGGATGGCCCGGAGATGCCGACCCGAATACGACCGGAACGCAGGCCGGTAACAACCCCTTCGACGCCCCGGATCCCTGCCTCGGCATGGACCAGCCGGAAAGCACCACGGCCCAACCTCATGTCCCCTGGCGGCTCGATGTCGCCGCGGAGTCCGAGGTCGCTGACGCTGCCACCTGCGAGGTCGTGCAACAGGCACCGGCGCCGACGGCTGAAGACCCCGAGGCCACAAGGCCCGTGGTAGTCGCCCCAGCGGATCCCTCGCGGGGCGACGTGGTCTTCCGCTTCACTCTCCGCGATCCCCAGGGCCGGCGCCTTCGGGACAACATCGACACCCTCAACACCACTGAGAACCAGGTGAACGTGACCTTCCGTGTTTCGTTCGACGGAGCGGTGTCGGACAATTCGGTCGGTGCGAACCGCCCGAACCGTCTCAGTAATACGAACAACCTCAGCGACTGCAGCGCACCTACCACCACCATCGACACGGAGACCG
>DATLBX010000133.1:0-45127 GCA_035526705.1 Acidimicrobiales bacterium
AGGAGGGTGCCCTCGAGGCGGCCGAGTTCGTCGTCCGTTGGCTGGACGTGTTGTCGATACGCCGCGATCGCTGCCTTCTGCGCGGTAGCAGGGAGCGGGCCGAGGACTGCGGCCACCGACTCGATGCGAGGCCCCCGTCCCGACCCCGTCCAGTCGATGACGGTAAATGAACCATCCGGGGATTTCAGAAGGTTCGGCCCACCGAAGTCGACGTGCACGAGGCATTGGGGCAGGTCCTCGCACAAGTCGGTTGCCTCGAGCGCCCCCACCAACGCGTCCACGTGCTTGCGGTCCGTCGGAGGAGCAATCCGTCGTAGGTCGTCGAGCAGCTCGAACAGGATCGCGAAATCAGCGGCGCGACCGCCGCCGTCGAGCGACAGGCTGTGCCACCCGCCGCCGGCGCGCTTCGGCGCCCCCTCGAGCGGAAGCGTGTGCAGCCGACCGAGCGCATCTCCCTGCCACTTGCCAGTGACCGCAGTCCCGCCGGGGGGCTTGCCCGCGACGAACGCCGTCACCAGGATCCGATGCCCATCGACCTCAGAAATCGGAGCGTCATCGGCCAGACGCTCGGACGGGAAGTCGTGGGATTCCAGGAACCGCAGAACCTCCGCGTCGGCCTTGACGGCGGCCACCGATCTGGCGCGCGGAAATACCCGCGCCACCCACGAGGATCCGTCGCCGCGGTCCAGGCGGTAGACCCCGCAGTCCAAGGGCGTCAGCTTCTTCACGACCACGCCGTAGCGGTCGGCGAGGTGTTCCTCGACCCGGGCCAGTCCGGCCGCAGGCGGGGGTGTCCACGGCGTGAGAGGGGGCTCCCCTTCGGCGCGGAGATCCACGAAGCGGCCGAAGGCACGGTCGACGTAGTCCTGGATGATTTGCCCCGGCTTGCCCATCCGCGGAGCGTACGGGCTGGGCGCGACGAACCCCGGTTGGTCACCCCGGCACGGCAGATGGCCCGGTGACTAGGTTCTCGCATTGCCAACGCACAACGCACGGGGGACACGTGACGAACAGCTACTTCGATAACGCGGGCCGGTCGGACGTTCTCAGCGGAGGAGCCCGGAAGATCCCGATCGACACGCCGAGCGGGAAGTTCAACGTCTGGACGAAACGGACCGGCAACAACCCGACGACCAAGCTGCTGTTCCTCCACGGCGGTCCGGGCTCCACCCATGAGTACTTCGAGGCGGCAGACAGTTACCTGCCGGCCGCGGGCGTCGAGTACTACTACTACGACCAGCTTGGCTCCTTCTTCAGTGACCAGCCCGACGATGCCTCGCTCTGGGAGATCGACAGGTTCGTGGACGAGGTAGAGCAAGTGCGCGTCGCCTTAGGTCTCGACTCGACCAACTTCTTCCTACTGGGCCACTCCTGGGGGGGAATTCTGGCGATGGAGTACGCGCTCGCTCACCAGGACGAGCTAAAGGGCCTCGTCATCTCCAACATGGTGTCGAGCATCCCGGAGTACAACGCGTATGCCGAGAAGATGTTTCTGTCGAACATGGACCCCGATGTCCTCGCCGAGATCAAGGACCTGGAGGCAACCGGGCGCACGGGCGAGCCTCGCTACATGGAGCTTCTCGTGCCACATCACTACGAGCACCACGTGCTGCGCATGCCCTACGACCAGTGGCCCGATCCCGCGGTTCGAGGCTTCGAGCACATAAACGAATCGATCTATGTGCCGATGCAAGGACCGAGCGAGCTCGGCGCCAGCGGGAAGCTGGCGGAGTGGGACCGATCTCAAGACCTGCCCCGAATCACCGTGCCGACACTCGTCATCGGCGCCGGGCACGACACCATGGATCCCGCGCACATGGAAGACATGGCGGACCGGCTTCCCCGCGGACGGTATCTGCACTGTCCTGACGGGAGTCATATGGCGATGTACGACGACCAGGAGACGTACTTCGCCGGGCTCATCGACTTCCTGCACAGTCTCGACCAGTAGCGGATCGTTCTGGCGATGGCGAGCCTGGACGAGGCGGCGCGACTCGCGCTGGAGCTGCCTCATGTGACCGAAGGTGAGCGTCACGGAACGCGGACCTGGTCCGTAAAGGACAAAGTGTTCGCCTGGGAGCGGCCATTCAGTAAGGCCGACGTAAAGCGGTTCGGTGCGGAGACGCCTCCGTCCGGAGACATCCTCGCGGTCCGCACCGCGGATGTTCACGAGAAGGAAGCCGTCTTGGCCGGCGGTCAAAAGGGATTCTTCACCATCACCCACTTCAACGGCTATCCGGCGTTGCTCATCCAGCTCAAGACCGTCGGGAAGAAGGCGCTGCGGGAGGCGATTGTCGACGCGTGGTTGGCACAGGCACCGAAGAGCCTGGCCGAGGAGTTCCTCGACCGCTGAAGTCGGATGACAGCGCTAATAGGTTGTACCGATGAGCCACACGTGGTCCACGCTCCGTGCCGAAATCGACAACCTGGCCGACGAGTGGCGCGCCGAGAGGCCAGCGCGCCAAGCGCGGCGTTCCCTCGATCAGGCCGACTTCGATCGACTCGCCGCGGCCGGCCTCCTACACGTCCCGGTGCCGCGGGACGCAGGTGGCCTGTGGGAGGGCACGCCGGCCTCGGTACGAGCGGCTTGCGAGGCGTTCCGCACTCTCGCCGCGGCGGATCCGTCCGTCGCCCTCGTTTCATGCATGCATGCGGCGGTGCTCGGCTTCTGGCTCGCCGCCCCCCAACAGTCCGCGGCGGTGTGGGCCGAGCAGAAGGCCGCGGTGTTGCAGACCGCGGCGGACGGAGCGCAGTGGGGGACTATCACCTCTGAGCCCGGCAGCGGCGGCGACATTCTCAAGACGAAGGCCCGAGCCGTCCCGTACAAGGGGGGCGACGCGCCCTTTCCCGGAGCCACCTACCGGATCAGTGGCGACAAGCACTTTGGCAGTGGCTCCGGCGTCACGTCGTTCATGATCACGACCGCCGTGCCCGAAGGAGAGGACGCACCGTCGCTCTTCGCACTGGACGTGCGCGACCGGCCGTGGGACGGCTCGGCCGGGTTGCAGTTGCTGGCGGAGTGGGACGGCATGGGGATGGCGGCGACCCAGAGTCACGCCATGCGCCTCGACGGCTGCCCCGCTATCCGATTCGCGTGGGACGGACCGATCGAGGACATAACGCGGGCGGCCGGGCCGGTCACCGGGAGCCTCTTCACATCTGTAGTGCTCGGCGTCTTCGACGAAGCCATCCGGACCGCCGCGGCTCAACTGCGGCCGAAAGCCGAGGCGCTGCGGCCTTACGAGCAGGTGGAGTGGACCCGGGCCGAACTCGATCACTGGCTTGCGGTGCAGGCCTACGAAGGAGCGTTGCGCGCCGTGGAGTCCGGCGAACCCGCTGCGGGGTCGTACGCCGCCCTGCGCGCCAAGGAGTCCATCGCCGAGTTGGTGGAGAAGGCCGTTCCTCGCCTGGCGCGCGTGATCGGGGGCGGGACCTTCTCCCGCAGGTCGCCGTTTGCCTCCTGGACAGAGGACGTTCGCGCCCTCGGGTTCCTGCGGCCTCCGTGGGGACTGGCCTACGACTCGCTCTTCGCCACGTCGTTCGGCTGAGTGACGGCTCGCTCAGTGTCCGCCGGCCGCAAGAGCTGAGGCCGCCGGGCGGCGGGGGACAGTGCGCCGATCCAGACCCCGACTATCACGAGGCCAGCACCCACGAGTGCCGCGGTGGTGATCGGTTCGTCGACGATCCAAGCGCCCAAGGCGATGGTCACCACGGGAAACAGCACAGTCATGTAGGAGCTGGCGGACGCCGTCCAATGGCGCGACACAAAGAGAATGAGAACGAATAGTCCGGCTGAGCCCGGGAGAGCCAGATAGCCCACAGCCCATCGCGCAGCGTTCTCCTGCGGCAGGACCCAACTCTCTCCGGCCGCGGCGGAGCAGGCGAGAAGGAGTACCGCCCCCACGGTCATGGCAATCGCATTTGTCATCACCGGGTGGTTGTCGGCAAGGCGTTTGCCGATGATCATCGCTTGAGCCGCGGACAGAGTGGCTCCGAGCATCGCCAGGAGCGCCGGAAGAGGGAGTTCGACTTCGCCAGGACTCACGGTGAAGGACGCGATTCCCGCGAGCGCCAGGAACGCGCCAGCGATGCCGCGCAGTCGCAGCTGCTCCAAGCCCTGGGCCGAGGCGAGAATCAACGTCGCCAAAGGGACGACCGCGAACACCACGACGGCCACGCCGGCTGTCACCCGAACGAGGGCCCAATACATCAGTGCGTAGGACACCGCGAAGCCCAAAGCCCCGTACAGCACAGTGAGCCCGAACTCGCGCCCCCTTGGTCGCGGCAAGCGAAGTGCCAGCGCCGCCGCAAGGAACAGCGCAGCCGCAAGACCGAATCGCAGCGATGCTCCCCAGAAGGGCTCGAGCTCACGGTTGCTGAGACGCACCGCGAGGAAGTTCGCACCACCTATGACGGACGCCAAGAGGAACGCCGCGAGTGCGTAGGGGCTCGGTGTTCGCGTGGGTGCGCTCATAGCGATGACGTGCCGCGCTTTGGAAGCCGGCGACCTAGCTCGACGTAGACCTCTGTGCCCACGATCTCGCGGAGCTCGGTGGCCAGGGATTCCATCACCCGTTGCTCCCCCCGATACGCCCTTTCGCCCTCCGTGCAGCACCAGGCCATCGTCTTGCCTTCCTCGCCCCAGTCGGCACGCGACCAGCGGCGGACGGTGGCGATCTCGGTGTCGCCCTCGCCGGGCTCCCAGTCGACCTTGATGGGCAACTGCCAACAGACCGACGGTTTCCACTCGGTGGGCGACTCGCCGGCGGCGACGGCAGCCACATGGAGGGCACACCCCTCCCCACCTACGAAGCCCGGCCGATTGAAGAAGATGCAAGCACCGTCGACCAGGCGGGTATGGGTCCGCTCTTCGTCGCGAAAGACTCCGCCACTCTCTGCCGCGGCGTGTTGTTCGAATTGTTCAGGCTGCAGGGTGGCGGCGAGTGCATCGATCATCCGCGCCTCGTCGTGGTCCCCCAGGTCGGCGCCAATGGAGCAGCACCCCTGCTGCAAGTGCTCCATCGGCGTCGGGAGGATGCCGAGGCACCCTCGACCCCAGATGCAGACCCAGTTCGACTCGAGGAACCCACGATCGAAGCGCCAGATCGTTTCCCCCGCGTCGATCTCCAGGACTTCCCCCACGTGCCGAGGTTATGAGTCGAAGCGGTGGGAGCTGAGCTGGCTCAGCCGGCGAGCAGTTCGTCCAGCCGCTCGTATCCCTCCCGGACGCCCGTGTCCATGCCGCTGACCAGGATGGCGTCGCGGGCCTCGAAGCTGTCAACCAGCGACGTGCCGACTATCCGCGTGCGGCCGTTGCCCAGGTCCTCGAATGCGAGCCGTTCGAGAGCGACGCCATCGGGCAAGCCCTCCCAGGTAAAGGTCTGGACAATCAGTTCGTCGGCACGCACGTCATGGAAGCAGCCATGGAAACCGTGCTCCTCGCCGTCGGAGATATGGATGAAGCGGTACGAACCGCCGGTCCGACAGTCGTAGTGGTCGACCTTCATGTCGATTCCGCGCGGTCCCAGCCACTGCTTCAGCAACTCCGGATCGGTGTGGGCGCGGAAGACCTTGGCCGGTGGCGCATCGAACTCGCGGGTGATCCGGATCACCGGCAGGGTTGGGTCGGCAGCAATTTCGGTCTCGCGTGTAGTGGTCGTCACTTGGTTTCTCCTCTTGATGGTGGGTCCAACAGGTCGTCGTCGTCCGGCATCGAGCGCAGAACCTCATCGAGGCGCCGGTAGCGCTCCTCGGCTTGGCGCTGATACCGCTCGATCCACTTCGTCATGAGATGGAGCACCTTCGCCTCCAAATGCACGGGACGTCGCTGCGCATCACGCGTCCGACTCACCAGACCCGCGTCCTCGAGCACCTTCAGGTGTTTCGAGACAGCCTGGAGGGACACGGCGTATGGCTCGGCGAGCTCGTTGACCGTGGCGTCGGCGGTGGAAAGTCTCGCCACCATGTCTCTGCGGATGGGGTCCGCAAGAGCTGAGAAGACCCGATTGAGAGGGTCGTCCTCGGCCGGCTTCCGTGCGTGTTCAACCATACGGTTGACAAGGTAACCGAGTCGGCCGACGTTGTCAACCGACTGGTTGATAAAGACTGGGCTAGACGCCGGGCTTGAAGATCATCAGGAAGAGCATCGTCACCAGGGCCAGGTGCAGGAGGCCCCCGGCCATCGCCATCTTCTTGCCGTTGGCCTCCAATTGCGCGACCTGTGGCGGGGGGCCTTCGGACGCACCGGCCGGCGGGGGACCGCCCGCGAGGAGTTCCTTCATCAGTCCCTCCTGCCGCTTGACGGCAGGAGCCATGAAGCCCAACGAGATGCCCAACGCAACCACGAAGAGCCCGAGCGCCGACCAGACCCACGTCTGGCTGAAGCGCCACGCGCCGTCGCTCATGAAGACAAGACCGATGCCGAACAACGGCACCGCCATGATGAAGATCTCGCCGATCTGGCTGACGCGCGTATTGGCCTGCAAGATCGCAAGTCCTTCGGCGCCCCGCCGCTTCTTCACCTCCGCGGCGTAGATCCCGTTCAACATGACCGCGCCGAAACCGATGATGGCGCACAGGATGTGGAGGAGAAAAACAATCTTGTAGCCGGTCGATCCGATTCCCATTGCAACCAGCCTATGTAGCTATGGACGCCAGATCGATGACGGTCCACGGCAGGTAGACCGCGGCGATGGCAACTCCGGCGACGCGCCCGACTCGCAAGACCCGTGGACTCCTCCATGACTCCAGCGCTTTGGTGACGCGCAATACGCCGACGGCGAAGACGAGTCCCGGCACGAGGAGGATCAGAACGAAGAACCCCGGGATCAGCAGGAGAACGGGAGGAACGAGGGCGAGGATTGTGGACACACGCGACGGGGTCGGATTTCCAGCCGCAACAGTGGCCGGGAAGGCGCGGCTGAACCGGTTGGCGATAGCCGCGACTGCCATCCCGTGGGCGATGGTGGCAAGTCCGAAGGTCAGCACCGCGAGCCACCCCGGCCCGACGAGCGCGAAGTCGACGTTGTCGGGTCGAAGCGGGTCGATCCGCGTGGCGAGCAGGATCAGGTGGAAAAGCCCGAACACGACACCTCCGGCGCGACCCGCCGGAAGCCATCGGCGAATCAGCAGATAGATGAACCCGCTGGCCAGGCCGGAGAGGAGCCCGCCGAAGATGTAAAGGCCGAAGGTCCCATCCAGGTCGATGCTGCCGACGATCTCGTCAGCTTCGGTCCGCCGGCCTTGGGCGGCATCGCCGGCCGTCGCCGCAAGCAACCGCATGATCAGACGGATTGCGGGACCCGTGACGAGCGCGCCCGCCCAAATCCCCCCGACCAGGGCGACCGCGACGCCGCGCAGGTACCGCCGAGCTGATTCCGTCAGCGAAGGGAGGCGGGCCGGCGCTTCGTCGTCGGAATCCGGGGACGCCGTCGGGTCCCAGGTCAGGTAGGCGACCGACCCCCAATAGAGCGTAAGGCCGAGGCCGATGGTAAGCATCAGGCCCAAGGCGATCATGAGACTCACGTGGCTACTTTCCCACCTTCCGTTCGACCGCGGCTCGATGCCTGACCAGGGCGAAATGGACATTCCGGGCCATAGTTCCGGGATGGAGACTCACGGACTATCACCAGGTGACACCCGGTTTGACTGACGCGCCCCAGAACGACCAGGCGCGTGACAATCAGCGGGCGATGCGACGGGTCCGGTGGATCGGGGTCGTCTTCACCATCGTGCAATTCGGCCTTTACCGGCCTCCGGCCGGCGTAACCATCCCGTTCAACCGCATTCCCGTTATGTCGCTCGCGGTCGCGGCGCTCGTAGTACTCAATCTGATCTCCTACTGGGCGGCGAGCCGGTCTCCTCGAGATCCACTGCAGTGGGCCTACTTCGGGGTGGCCGGCGACGCGCTGATCGTGATGAGCATTGTTTGGCTCTTCGCCTTCGACGGCACGTCGGCACTTTGGGCGCTCCTGGTGGTTCCCGTTCTGGAAGCTGCCTATGTCGCCAGCATCCGTGGCGCGCTGTGGGTGTGGGCCATGTGCGCAGCGGCTTATCTGGCACGTGAACTCTTCGTCATCGACGACTTTGGCCATCCCTTCGAACCAGAATCGGTCAGCTACCGGATGGGCATTGTGCTGATAGTCGCGGTCACCAGTGGCTTGATGTCCCGGGATCTTCGGGTACAGATGCGCGCCCACGACGAGGCGCGCGACGAGTCCGAGAGTCGGGCCGAGTTGTTGCGGGTCGTCGCCTCTTCGGGACGGCTGCTTTCGTTGGGCGACCATGAGACTGTGCTCGCCGCGATCGTCGACGGGGCGCTGACCATTGGCTTTGCCGGGGCGGAAATCTGTCTGTTCGACGAGTCGGCCGGAACGTGGCGGTCGGTCTTTGCCCGGCAGCTTCCGTCCGGCTATCCGGCACAGCCGATTCGAAACGGACTGGCGGGCGCGGTGTGGGCCAGGCAGGAACGGGTAGTTGTCGACGACTACAGCTCGTGGGAGTCGAGCGTTCCGAGTTTGCGCGCCGAGGGCTTCCGCAGCGCGGTCGGCTGTCCGATCTGGTCCGGCGGAGAGGTGGTCGCCGCACTTATCGCCGGCAACCGCGAGCCTTCTGCGCTCGATCCCCACGCGCTCGAGGCCCTCGATCTGTTCTCGGCGCAAGCCGGCGCCGCCCTGGCCAGCGTCCGGTTCCTCGAACAGATGCGCCACCAGGCTCTTCACGACGCGCTTACGGGGCTACCGAACCTGACGCTCTTCGAAGACCGTCTGACGCAGGCCGTCGCCATGGCGCGGCGCGACACCGAGGTATTGGCCGTCGGCGTTCTCGACGTCGACAACTTCAAACGGATCAACGACAGTCTTGGACACGCGGCCGGCAATGAACTGCTGAAACAGATAGCGCTTCGGCTTCGCGACCTGATGCGCGACGCGGACACCGTCGCCCGCATGGGCGGCGACGAGTTCACCATGCTGTGGCCGGGGCTGAAGGACCGCAGGGACGTGATCGAGGTCGCGCACCGCGTATTGGGAGCCTTCGCCCGGCCGTTCGTCCTGGGCGAGGACCGGCTCTTCTTGACGCCGAGCCTGGGCATGGCCATTTATCCCACCGACGGGCTTGCGGCCACGGCGTTGCTACGGAGTGCCGACACCGCGATGTACAGGGTGAAGAAGCGGGGCCGCAACGGCTTCGAGCTCCACGAGGGCGGCACCGAGGCCGGCAACAAGACGCGCCTTTCGATGGAGTCGGACTTGCACCGCGCCCTGGACCACGGCGAGCTACGTGTCTTCTACCAACCCGTTCTTCACATGGCGAGCCGCCAGATCGTCGGCGTGGAGGCGCTTGTTCGTTGGGAGCACGCCGAGCGAGGAACGCTCCCACCGGACGAATTCATAGGCGTGGCAGAGGAGACCGGCCTCATCGTGGCGATCGACAGCTGGGTACTCCAGACCGCCTGCACGCATGCGAAGGCATGGTCGGACAACGGCCTCCCTGGCCTACGGGTGTCGGTCAACGTTTCCGCGCAGCAACTCTCGAGCGCCCGGCTGCGCGCTGTGGTCAGCGACGCCCTCAGCTCCACAGGGCTCGACCCGAGCCTGCTCGAACTCGAGGTAACGGAGCGCGTCGCGGCCGACGAGCTGTCCGGATGCATCGAAGTGCTCGACGAACTTCGGGCGACCGGAGTGAACATTGCGATCGACGACTTCGGGACCGGATATTCGGCGCTCGACCGCCTTCACGCGTTGTCGGTGGACCGCTTGAAGATCGACAAGTCCTTCATCGCGCAGATCGACAGCCAGGCCGGTTCGCCGATCGTCGCCGCGGCGATTGCCATGGCCCACAGCCTGAACCTCGAAGTCGTAGCCGAAGGAGTGGAAACCGAAGCGCAGTACAGCTTCCTGCTCGACCACGGCTGCGACTACGCGCAGGGCTTTCTGTTCAGCGAACCCGTTTCGGCACGGGCCTTTCCCAAGCTGCTCACCCCACCGCCGATGATGAGGCCCGTGGCCGTCTAGATCTCGTCGAGCGGGTTGCTCGGGAAGTCCTCGAGGCGCGCCACCGACGGCGAGCGCTCCTTTTGAAGCTTGGAGGCCACCGACTCCGCCTCCCGCAACGCCCGCAGAAGGTTGCCTCCCGTCAGCGCGGTGCAGTCCTGCTCGGACCAGCCGCGCTCCAGGAGCGCGGCGATGAGCGCCGGGTAACAGGAAACGTCCTCGAGCCCGTCGGGCAGCTGGTCCGTTCCGTCGTAGTCGCCACCGAGGCCGACGTGAGCGATCCCGGCCACCTCCCGAGCGTGCTCGATGTGGGCGACGACGTCGGAGATCGCCGCATTGGGACGCGGGTTGGACGCGGCGAATTCCTCGGCCGCCGCACGTCGCAGGGTGCGGAGCTCGGGATCCTCGGGGTCCAGGGCCTTCGAGTCGATGAAGGCGCGCCGTTCCGATTCCCAGAGCCGGCAGGTCTCGGAGACAAATGGCGGCACAAAGGTGACCATGCAGACACCTCCGTTGTCGCTCAGGAGGCGGAGCACATAGTCGGGAACGTTCCGCGGGTGATCCGTAAGCGCGCGGCACGAAGAGTGGCTGAAGATCACCGGCGCCTCGCTGACGTCGAGAGCGTCGTTCATCGTGCTGGCCGCGACGTGCGAAAGGTCGACCAGCATCCCCAGACGGTTCATCTCGTGGACCACTTCGCGGCCGAAGCCGTTGAGGCCCCCCACTCCCGGCTCATCGGTCGCAGAGTCCGCCCACGGGGTGTTGTCGTTGTGGGTGAGGGTCATATACCGCACACCAAGGGCGTACAGCGACCGCAGAGCGCCCATCGAGCAGGCGATCGACTGTCCACCTTCGGCTCCCAGCAACGAAGCAATTCGTCCCGACCCGAAGGCCTGGATCACGTCGTCGGCGGTTAGTGCCAGCTGTAGGTCTTCGGGTAGCCACGCAACCAACTTGTGCACGAAGTCGATCTGCTCGAGCGTGGCGGTTACCGCGGTGTCGCCCGGGAGCGAAGACGGCACATACACCGACCAGAACTGCGCGCCCACGCCGCCGGCGCGCAGCCTGGGCAAGTCCGTATGGGTCTTCTCGAGGGCCTTACCCGGGTCCATCTTCTCGAGGTCGTAGCCCGCGAGATAGCGCATCGCCCAAGGGAGATCGTTGTGCCCATCTACCAGCGGATACCCGGCGAGAACCCGCCGCGCCCGATCGAGACTCGACGTCATGCAGAGAGTTTGGCCTCAGCCGGAGCGCACCTCGGCCGCTAGGGCATCGGCCCCCATTTCCCGACCCAATTGCCACAGGGCGTCCGCCTCGCGCGGGGCGACGGCGCCTCGCGCAGTTGCGACGGCGGCGTCATAGTCCGCTTGGTCGACGAGATCCCGCGCCGCACCGACTTCCTCGCGAAGGGCCTCGGCCGCGCCGAGGATTCGGAGCGCGCTGCTGTGGCTGCCGGCAGCGGCTCTCACTTCGCCCAGCAGCTCGAGGAACTCGACCACCCCCGATGTCATCTCCGTGGCCTGGGCTGATGCCAGCGCCTCCTGTGCCAACTCGCCCGCCAACTCGAGGTTGCCCTCCTGGAGCGCGATGTGGCCGAGGTTGCCGGTCAGGAAGGCAACGGTGACCGAGTTGCCCGCCCTCTCGAAGCTGTCTCGGGCGCGGGAGTAGCAGTCCTTGGCCGATGGCAGGTCGTTCAGGCCCCGGCTGTTCTCTCCCAGGAGCGCCCACGCGTAACCCTCCTCGTTCGGAAGGCCGCGCTCGCTCGCCATGTCCAACACTTCCCGGAAGAGGGCTTCGGCTTCTTCGAATCGTCCTTCGTCCTGTGCGATACGTCCCAAGGAAAGAGACAGCGCGGTGGCCGACTCTTCGTCGTTCGCGGCCACGGCGAGCTCTTTGGCCTCCTGGGCCGCGGTGCGCGCATCCTGCATGTGCCCTTGTCGTTCGTAGACACTGGCCAGGTTCTCGAGCAGCGCCTGCACATGTTGCAGTTCGCCGAGCTCCCGACGGAGCCGTAGCGCCTCCTCTAGGAAGGCCGTGGCTTCGACGACATCACGTTCCATCCGTATCCGTCCCAGCCCCGTCAACACATGCGCCAGGGCGGACCCGTCAGCAGTGGCTCGGGCGATCCGTTCGGCCTCGTCCAGCAACGGTTGCGCGTCCGCGATCTTTCCGTCGTAGTGGGAGAGCTCGGCTAGAGCGACCAGGTTGGCCGCCAACCGTTCGTCGTGGTCCAGGTTGCGGGCGATCTCGATCGCCTCGAGCAGCGCACTGCGCGACAAATCGAGCACGCCGCGGTTGCGCGCCAGGATCCCGACAACGCTGAGCCCGTACATACGCGAGGCGTCCCTCTCGGTATGACGATCGAGGAGCGCCGTCAACCGGCTTAGTCCCTCCGAGGAGTTGGCGTACCTGTCCCAGGCGTCCATCGTGTTCCAGAGCAGGTTCAACCCCGTAGCGGGGCTCGACACGAGGGCGTGGTCCAGCGCTGATCGGATGTTGTCGCCCTCATGTCGAAAGAGCGCGAGTACTGCGTTCGCTCGATCGATCGTTTGAGAGTGGTAGTGGTCGTGGGTCCACCGCTCGATCCATCCCAGGTGCGCGTCGTTGAGCCGCGGCAATTCCCCAGCCTCGTCGAGGCGCTCGCACGCGTAGACGCGGATTGACTCGAGCATTCGATACCGGGTGGACGGACCACCGTCCATGACGACGAGCGACTTGTCCACCAATCCGGTGAGCACGTCCATGACCTGCGCGGCGGCGAGTGGGGGCGCGGCGCACACCGATTCGGCTGCCTCCAGAGTCCAGCCTCCCGAGAACACGCCGAGGCGACGGAACAACACGGACTCCTCGGGTTGCAGAAGTTCGTGGGACCAATCGATGGCGGCGCGCATGGTGCGCTGCCGTTCATCGCGGGTCCTCGGCCCTCCGGTGAGCAGGGAAAATCGATCCTGTAGCCGCTCATCGATCTGCTGGGGCGAGAGCACCCTGACGCGCGCCGCGGCCAACTCCATCGCGAGGGGAAGGCCGTCCAGACGCCGACAGATGCGAATCACCGAGGCGCGCGACTGCTCGTCGAGCGCAAAGGCGGGGTCGACGGCCTGCGCGCGATCGGCGAACAGCCGGACGCCTGGAAACAGCTCGGCCAATCGGTCGTCCTCATCGTCGGGGAGCGCCATGCCGGCCAGCCGAACGATCTTTTCGCCCGGGAGACCCAGTGGCTCACGAGTCGTGGTGAGGGCCGCCACTCCCGGGCAGGCGCGCAGGACCGCATCCACGACCGAGGCGGCGCCGGCCACGACCTGCTCGCAGTTGTCCAGGACGAGGAGGACCTTTCGATCGGAGAGCAATCCGACGAGGTCGGTCAGCGTGTCTGACTCCGCCGGGCCACCTACGACCGAAAGAACCTCGCGACTGACCCGTTCCGGATCCGTCACGTTGCTGAGCTCCACGAGCCAGACGCCGTCGGGATACGAGTCGATCAGTTCAGCAGCTACCTGGATCGCGAGCCGGGTCTTGCCGATGCCCCCGCTTCCCGCCAGCGTCACTACCCGCCCGCCTTCCGCGAGCAGTTTCCTCACCATTCCCATCTCGTCTTCGCGCCCAATGAACGAGGTGAGCTGTATTGGCAGGTTGTGGCGGCGCCCGTCGAGCGACATCAGGGGCGGAAAGTCGTCTGACAGATCAGGGTGGGAGAGCTCGAACACATGGACGGGCTCTGCCAGGTCTTTCAGGCGATGCCGGCCGCGGTCACGAAGCACCACATCGGTGGGCGGATCACCCACCGCGTCTGCGACCACGCGGGACAGGACGGTCTGGCCTCCGTGCGCGATGGACCGCAGACGCGCCGCTCGGTTGACGGTCGTTCCGTAGTAGTCGCCGTCGCGTTGCTCGACCTCGCCGGCGTGGATGCCGATCCGAACCGAGATCTCGGTCCGATCGGGCCAGGGCTCGCTGGCGAGGCCACGCTGAATGGCCACCGCGCATTCCACGGCGGAGCGCGGCGAGGCGAAGACCGCGAAATGGCTGTCGCCTTCGCCACGCGCCGACTTGTGTTCGCCGCCGAAGCGGGAGACGGCGGCCTGAATGATCTCGTCGTGGCGAGCCAGGGCCACCGCCATCTGTTCAGGAGCCTCTTCCCAGAGGCGGGTGGAGTCCTGGACGTCGGCGAGGAGGAAGGTCAGCTCGCCTGTCATCAGATTGACGCAGCTCTAGCGGGTGGAGCTGCCGGCGACTACCGCTATTCGGTGCCCTCTGCGTCGGGGTCGACTTCTTCGGCGGGGAGGTCGCCTTCTTCTTCAGCGGGGGCGTCTGTCTCTTCCTCGGCCGGCGCGTCGGCGTCTGCGGGCTCTTCCTCAGCCGCGTCCTCGCCGCCGGATCCAGCTGCCTCGCCGACTTCCACGCTGTAGTTCGCCTTGCCGTCTTCGATCGAGGTGACCTTGACTGTTACCGGGTAGACCGCGTCGTCGCCCTCGACCGTGAGGTCACATTCCATGGTGGCGCCGACTTCGGCCTTGAGATCGTCCGGGCAGTCGACATCGGGCTCGGGCTGGTCGGTCTCTTCCGCGAGCTGCGCGGCAACCGCGCTCTCTACGTCTGACTCTTTGACTGCGCCCGCGCCACATGCGGAGGCAACG
Source organism: Acidimicrobiales bacterium (assembly GCA_035526705.1). GTDB lineage: Bacteria > Actinomycetota > Acidimicrobiia > Acidimicrobiales > JAHWKP01 > JAHWKP01. The sequence continues at coordinate 14,627 of DATLBX010000133.1, forward strand.
AGGGTGAACCCGGCGAGGACAATGAGGAGAAGGCGACGAGCGCGCTTGGAAGTCATGCCCGGAAACCTAACCGAGCCGCGCCTACGCGCGGCGGCTTTGTGCGAGTCGGCTAGCTCAGGCCACCACGAACACGAGGGTGAACGACTCCTCGGGCGCGGCGCCCGCCGGCGGGAAGTAACCGATGGTGACTTCGGTTCGGCCTGCAGCCACACCGCGAAAGCGGAAGTTCTCGTCCGTCGGGACGCCCACCAAAGGCGGATCGCCCGGCTGTGTGGACGAGGTCGGACGCGGCTGGTTCGTCGATTCGGACGACTCGACCACGGCCGCATCGGCCGGCTCGGTGACACGCCATTCATAGCCGCACCCGCCGCACGTCTCGAGGGAGACGACCACCTCTTCGCCCACCGCCAGTAGTGCCTCTTTCCCGGTGTCGGCCTGGGTGAAGGTCTGACCACTCGCATCGTCGGCCGCCGACGTGCTCGTGGACGAGGCCGGCTCCGCGGCCTCCTTGCTGCATCCCATTGCACCGAGCAAGCCGACGAGAATAAGCGCCGTGAACGCACGCTTCGCGCCGCCCTTTCGCGCTGGGTGGACGGACGAAACAGTGGAGAGCGTCATACGACCATTCTTGCCGGGCCGACTGCGGTTTGGGGTCATCCCGAATCGGCGTAAACTGACCAGACCGCCAACGGCTCCCGCCGGGCACCGCTTCTCATGACTCATTCCTCCCTCCGCTCCGTCGCGCTTGTCGCGCACGTCGACCACGGCAAGACGACCCTCGTCGACGCCATCCTGCGTAATACCGGCGTCTTCCGGGCCCACGAGGCTCTGGTGGACCGGGTAATGGATTCGAATGATCAGGAGCGTGAGAGGGGCATCACCATCCTGGCCAAGACGGCCGCGGTTCACTACGGCGACATCAAGATCAACCTGGTCGACACGCCTGGTCACGCGGATTTCGGCGGCGAAGTGGAGCGGGCTCTCGCCATGGTCGACGGCGTACTGCTCCTCGTGGATGCCGCCGAAGGCCCTCTGCCGCAGACCCGTTACGTGCTGTCCAAGGCCATCGCTCTGGATCTGCCCGCGGTGGTGGTGCTCAACAAGGTCGATCGGTCGGATGCCCGGGCCGAGGAAGTCCTCGACGAGATCTACCAACTCTTCATGGATCTCGAGGTCCCGGACCACCACATCGAGTTCCCCGTCATCTCTGCCATTGCCCGTGAAGCGCGGACGATGGAAGGGGTCGGCGTGCCACCGGAGGGCGCTGATCTGAAGCCGCTGCTCGAAGCGATCGTGCACACGATCCCCGCGCCAATCGGCGACGTACGGGCTCCGCTGCAGGCGCTCGTCACCAACCTCGACGCGTCGGATTATCTGGGCCGACTGGCTGTCGGACGGGTCGTGCGCGGCACCATGCGGGCCGGCCAGACGGTGAGCGTGGTCGGAGCCGAAGGCACGACGGTGGCGCGAGCGCCTGCGAACATCTTCGGGGTCGAGGGGCTCGGACGGGTCGAGGCGCAGGAGCTCGCGGCCGGCGACCTCTTCATCCTGGCCGGCCTTCCCGAGGTGCACATCGGGGACACGATCACCGACCCGAACGACCCCGACCCCCTTCCGCGTCTGACAGTCGACGAGCCGGTGCTGCAGATGACTTTCGCGGTCAACACCTCGCCCTTCGCTGGCCGCCACGGCAAGTTCCTTACTTCTCGGCACCTGCGGGAACGCCTCGAAAAGGAGGTGCTGGGCAACGTCGCCATCGCCATTGCCCCCGCCGATGGCGGCGCGATGCGCGTCGCGGGCCGGGGCGAGCTGCAGCTGGCGGTCCTCATCGAGTCGATGCGTCGTGAGGGCTACGAGATGGAAGTCAGTCGCCCGGAGGTGGTCACACGCGAGGTCGACGGCAAGCGCCACGAGCCGGTCGAGGAAGGAACTGTCGACGTCCCCGACGAGCACGTCGGCGCCGTCACGCAGAGCCTCGCGCCGCGGAAGGGCAACGTCACCGATCTGCGCCCCGGAGACCCGGGCCGGACGATCGTGAGCTTCGAGGCGCCGACGCGCGGCCTATTGGGGCTGCGCACGGAATTGCTCACGCTGACCCGCGGCACCGCTCTTCTTCACAGCCAGCACCGCGGCTGGATTCCGTGGGTCGGCGATCTGCCGCACCGCCGCGGCGGAGCGATGGTCTCGGATCGGCAGGGGCAAGCGACCGGTTACGCCCTCGACAACCTCCAGCAGCGGGGTGTGCTGCTGATCAGCCCGGGTGACGAGGTCTATGAAGGAATGGTCGTCGGCGAGAACTCGCGCAGCGACGACATGGTCGTGAACGTCTGCAAGGAAAAGGAAAAGACGAATATCCGCAGCCAGTCACACGACGACGCGGTCAAGCTGCCGCCGGCGCGGAGTCTCACGATCGAGACGGCGATGGAGTTCATCGACTCCGACGAGCTGGTGGAGATAACTCCCGGCTCACTGCACGTGCGCAAGCGCCTTCGCGCCGAGCACGAGCGCCGCCGGCTCGCCAAAAAGGCGTAGCGGCTCTCCGGGAGGGGAACCGGACGCCCCTCTCGTCGACGCGAAAGAGCGGGCCGGCGAACCGACCCGCTCCCCGCGTGCGGCTGACTGTCTTGGGCTACTCGACGGTGAAGACCGTCCGCATGCCCTTGCTGAATACGTGCGGCGCTCCGCCCGTGCGGTCCTGCAGGAAGCAGATGGCCGCGTAGGTATTGCCGGACTCGAACTTCGCGTCACCGGTTCCGCCTAGGCCCGGTGTGAAGACGCCGGATCCGCCGACGGCGAATGCCTTCTCCGGGTCGACGTCCTTCAGCGCGGCCGGCGGCTCGCCTTCGCCCTCGGTCTGCAGGAAGGCCTCGAGGTTGTCCTCGACGGTCTTCTTGTCGATGTCGCCGAAGTCCACGAGAACGACATGGTGGAGTTGGTCGGGACCTTCGTTACTGAAGTAGAACTTCTCTTCGCCGGCGTGAACGTCCACGTCGAACGAGTACTCCTTCGCGGTAATCGAGCCGGTGTCGGGGATCTCGCCCTCAGCGTCGCCCGTCGCCTTGGTGGTCGCGACTATGAACGCGGCCGGGTCGGGCTTGTCCTCTTCGCCTCCTCCCTCGGCCTCCTCTCCCTCAGCCGCGGCCTCTCCTTCGGCCTCCTCGGACTCCTCGTCGCCGCGCGGAGGGTCGGACCAGACGAACAGATCTCCCTCCGGAATCTGGATCTGCTGAGTCCCGTGCAGTCCGGCCGTCGCCTCGAGGAGAGCGGGGATCTCCCCGCCGCTCGTCGCGCTGGCTATAGCGGCTCGGAAGTCCTCCTCGGTTGTGCCGGCGGCCACCTTGGTGAAGTTGACCTCCCCTTCTTCGATGTCGGTCTCGACGGTCACCTCGACGACACCTGCGGAGATTTCGGCCGGTACTTCGATACCGTCCGCGGAGAGCTTGACGGTGAACGCGCCTTCGGTTGCCGTACCGGCCTCCGTTGTCTCGGTGCTGTCGTCGTCGGCAGAGTCCGCAGGCTTGTCGGCACCGCATCCGGCGAGCACGAGACCTAGGGATAGGGCGATCGCGAGGATCGCGGACTTACGTCGGTTCAATTCTCCTCCTGAGTTGTGTTTGGTCACGGATCTCTTTTTGGCTACTCGACGGTGAAGACGGTGCGCATGCCCTTGGAGATGGCGTGCGGCGGTCCGCCGGTGCGGTCACTGATGAAGCAGACCGCGGCATAGGTAGTGCCTGACTCGAAACCAGCCGCCGGCACGACTGCGGCCAGGCCCGGACTCAATACGGGGCCGTCTCCGGCTTCGAGTTCGTCGAACTTGACATCCTTGAACGCGGGTGGCGGGGGAGCGTCTTCGCCGCCCTCGAAGAAGGCCGGCAGGTTCTCCTCGACTACCGCAGGCGCCAGATCGCCGAAGTCGAACAACACGACGTGGTGGAACTGGTCGGGGCCTTCGTTGCGGAAGGTGAATTCCTTCGCGCCGTCCTTGACCTTGACGTCGAAGGAGTACTCGCGCGCCACGATCTCGTTGCCGTCCGTTCCTGGCAGGTCGCCGGGCTCCCCAGCCTTGGCCTTGAAGCTCTTCGTGAGGACTGCTTCGGGAGGCGGACCGCCGCCACCCTCACCTTCGGGCTCCTCTTCGGCCTGACCTCGGGCGGTCTCGCCCGCCGCGGCGGCGGTGGTGGCCGTGCCGCCCTCCTCATCTCCCTCGCCCTCATCGGGCGGCTCGGGGATCGACCAGGCGATGTAGTCGCCCTCCGGCAGTACGAGGGTGGACTCGCCTCCGCCCCCGCCACCCTCGCCGAGCACGCCGGTGGTGGCCTCTAGAAAGTCGGGGAAGGGCCCGCCGCTCACTACGCCGACGATGGCCTGCTTGAACTGGTCCTCGGTCGTTCCCGGCTTCACCTTGCTGAAGTTGGCTTCGGCGCCCTCGATGTCCGACTCCAGTTTCACGTGGACGACGCCACCGGTCACCTCGCCGGGCATCTCGATACCGCTCTGACTGACCTGCACCGTGAAGCCGCTGGCGTCTGTCTCCGTGTCTGCAGCGTCGTCGGTGGCGGACGGAGATGAGTCGTCTCCGCAGGCTCCGAGCACGAGGCCCAATGAAAGTGCGATCGCCAGGATCGCGGATCTACGTCGGGTCAATGCGAATGCCTCCTTGGGATTAATTGGGTTCGGGAACCCTATAAGCGGTCAGGTCAATACGCGGTGACCGCGCTACCCAACGCTCTCGGGTCGGCCGCCCCGGCGTAAACGCCGTTCTCGTCGACCGCGATCAGTTCCGCATGTCCGAACAGGCCGTTGTGCGCGGTCTCGATGGCGACCTGATGCCCTCTGCGCTCGAGACCCGCGGCCCATGCGTCCGGCGCGTGGCCTTCCACCAGAACCTTCACGTCCTCGCCGCCACCGCGCCAGGTGTCGAAGCCCGTCAGCCCCTTACCGGCAAAACCGAGGCGCCACCTCGACGACGCCATCGCCTGGCCCACGTCCTGTCCCGCGACCAGATGCCTGGCGAGCAACTGCGTGAGCACCTGGGGCTGGCTGTCGCCTCCCATGGTGTTGGCGAGCAGTCGGAGCGTCCCGTCGGGGCGGGTCACCAGAAGCGGGGCCAGGGTGTGTGCGGGCCGCTTTCCCGGCCCGTACTCGCCCGGATGTCCCTCCTCCAGCGAGAAACCCACGCCGCGGTTCTGCAGGAATACGCGCACGCCCGGCACTACGAGGCCCGTGCCGAAGCCGGCCGCGTTGGACTGGATGAGGCTGACGCCCACGCCGTCGGAGTCGATGGCGCAGAGCGACGTCGTGCCGGGCACGGCGCTGGACCAACCCAAGGTGCTGGCCCGCTCGGGGTCGATCGCGGCGCGCCGCGGCGCCAGGCGTGCTTCTGAAACAAGATCCTCACCCGACGCGCTCTCGTGGAGCACCGCTTCGCGGTCCCAACCCGCTTGGCGACAGGACTCGACCAGCAGATGCACCCAGCTGTCGGAGTCAGGGTCGCCGAGATCGAAACCCGACGCGATCCACGACGACGCGAGCGTCAGGTAACCCTGGCTGTTCGGCGGGATGGTCCAGAGTCGGTGCCCCCACGCGTCGACGGCCAGCGGCTCCACCCAATCGGCCAGCGGGCGCTGCAGGTCCGCCTCGGTGTACTCGCCCCCGCCGAGCTGGATGAGGTTTGCTCCGAATTCGCCCCCGTACCAGCCGTCGCGCCCGTGGGTCGCGATATCGGCCAGGGCGCGGGCCATCCCGGGCCGCTGGATGATCGTGCCGGCCCGTAGCTTTCCGGCAGCCGCGTAGTCGTCTCCTCCGGGGCGCTTCGCGGCGAGCACGGCGGCGCCGGCCATACCGGGGGTGGCCGGAAACCCGTCGGCGGCCAGGCGGCGTGCCGGTTCCAGCACTTCCGACAGTTCCAGCTTGCCGAGGCGCGCGTGCAAAGCCAGCCACCCGTCGACGCAGCCGGGCACCGGAACAGCCCGGATGTCGCCGCTCGGAGGCATGTGAGTGTGACCCTCGGCGCGAAGGCGATCCGGGTCCGCCCCCGACCCCGCCCGGCCCGAAGAATTGAGCGTCAGCGGCACGGACTCCCCCGGGACGTGAACCAACGCGAACAGGTCGCCGCCCATCCCGCAGAGGTATTGCGCGGTTATCGCCAGCACCGCGTTGGCGGCAATGGCGGCGTCCGCCGCGGATCCCCCACGCAGCAGCATGGTCAGGCCCGCCGACGACGCCAGGTGGTCGATCGTCGTGACCATCCCGTTGGTTGCATGCTTCGCCACAAAGGGCGCGAGCACCGTCACAACGTTCCGGGCGTACTCAGACCGGCCGTACGCGTCCAAGTACGCCCACTCGGGCGGGTCACAACGTTCCGGGCGTACTCAGGCCGGCTGTACGCGTCCAAGTACGCCCACTCGGGTGGGTCACAACGTTCCGGGCGTATTCAGACCGGCCGTACGCGTCCAAGAACGCCCGCTCGGGGTGGGTCATGAGACCAGGGTTTCCTGTTCGGGCCAGTAGCGATCGCGGACGAGACGCTTGTAGAGCTTGCCGGTGGGATGGCGGGGGAGCTCCGCATCGAAGTCGACTGACTTCGGACACTTGTAGTGCGCCAGCCGATCGCGGCAGTAGGCGATCAGTTCCCGCTCCAGATCAGGGCCCGGCACGACGCCCTCCACGGGCTGGACCACTGCCTTCACCTCTTCGCCCATCTCTTCGTGGGGTATGCCGAAGACCGCGACGTCTGCGACGGCGGGATGCATGGTGAGGACGTTCTCCGCTTCCTGCGGGTAGATGTTCACCCCGCCGGAGATGATCATGTACGCCTTGCGGTCGGTCAGAAAGAGAAAGCCTTCCTCATCGAGGTAACCGACATCGCCGAGGGTCGTCCATCCCTGTGCGGTACGCGCCGCCGCTGTCTTCTCCGGGTCGTTGTGATACTCGAAGCCGCCCTGTTCGAAATAGACCGTGCCGCGTTCCCCGGCCGAGAGCTCGTGGCCGTCGTCGTCGAGAATGTGCACAGGTCCGGTGAGGGAGCGGCCGACCGTGCCCGGGTGTGCCAACCAGTCTTGGGGAGACGCGTAGACGAAGCCGTTGCCCTCCGTGCCCGCGTAGTACTCGTGAACGATCGGACCCCACCAGTCCAGCATCGCCTGCTTCACCGTCACGGGGCATGGTGCCGCGGCGTGGATACAGAACTTCAAGCTCGACACGTCCGCGCTGCGTCGTGACTCCTCTGGCAGCTTGAGAAGTCGAACGAACATGGTGGGGACGACCTGCGTGTGCGTGGCGCGGAAGCGCGCAATGGCGTCGAGGTAACCGACGGGGTCGAAGTGCTTCATGACCACGACGGTGCCGCCGATTCGCTGGGTCGCAATGCAGAAACGAAGAGGGGCGGCGTGATACAGCGGCGCCGGAGACAGATAGATGGTGTCCTGATCGAACCCGAACGCCAACTGCGCCAGGCTGGCCAGGGGGTCGGTCGACTCCTCCATCGGCACGAGGGGCAGCTTGCGCTTGACTCCCTTGGGAACGCCCGTCGTTCCCGACGAATACAGAAGGTCACTCCCTTCGACGTGCGCCGGACCTTCGCCACCCGAGAGGTCGATCGGCGTGACGTGTTGGTCGAAGGAGTCGAACCCTGTGATCTCGCCGTCGATGCTGAGCCAGGTGGCGATCTGCGGAACGAGGTTGCGAGCTTCCTGGGCTATCGCCGCCACGCCCTGCGACACGAGGACCGCCTTGGCTCCCGAGTCGCGGAGGATGTACGCCGTCTCATCAGGGGTAAGGCGGGTGGACATCGCCGTGTAATAGAGGCCCGTCCGCTGAGCCGCCCAGGCGGCCACCAGGTAACGGGGCGAGTTCTCGGCCAGAATCGCGACCACGTCGCCCTGCCCGATACCGGCGCGATGGAGATAACGGGAGAGTCGTTCGATCGCCGCGTCGAGCTCGCGATACGAAAGGACGTTCCCAGTCTCGGCCTCCACGACCGCCGGGTGGTCCGGCCTGGTGGCAGAGTGCGTGCCGGGGTGCACGGCAGGCACCGTAGCTGCGCCGTGGGTCCTCGCCAGAAGTTTGTATCGCGGGTTTATCCTGAAGCAGCGATAGGGGTACATGGGCGCTGATGACAAGAGGGGGGAGTGGGTCGTGAGGGCGGCGCTCGAAGGCGAAGCGGCCCCCTCCACGTCCGCCGAGTCGGCGAGCCGCGCCCTCGCAGAGCTCCACCGCGAATACCGTCGTACCCGCGACCGTGAGCTGCAGGAGCAGCTGGTGGAGCGGTACCAGCGGCTCGCCTTCCGTCTGGCGCGACGCGCCGCGAAGCGCGAGGACGAAGTCGACGACCTCAGCCAGGTGGCGATGATCGGCTTGGTGAAGGCCCTTTGGCGCTACGACCCCGAGCGCGGCATCGGCTTCACGACCTTCGCGTGGTCGACCATCGAGGGGGAGCTGAAGCGCCACCGCCGCGATCACACGTGGACCCTTCACGTTTCGCGGGCTCTGCAGGAGCGGTACCTGCGGGCTTCGGCCGCGGTCGAGGAACTGACGCACCAATTGGGCCGCTCGCCGACGCTCCTTCAGGTCGCGGCACACATGAATGAGCCGCTGGAGGCCGTGATCGAAGCCATCAGTGTGCGCGACGCGCAGAGCCCGGCCTCACTGGACGTCAATCCCTCGGACGAGGACCCTCACCAGGAGCCGGCGGACCCGGCGCAGCCAGGGGACGAAGTCGAAGAGCGCGCTGAAGTCGAAGCTCTGATGGGCCGGCTCACCGATCGGGAGCGCGACATCGTTCAACTGCGTTTCTTCCGAGACCTCACTCAGCGGGAGATCGGCGAGAAGCTGGGCCTGAGCCAGATGCACGTGTCGCGCCTCTTGGCGCGCAGTCTCGACCAGATGCGGGAGTGGGCCGAGGAGTAGACGCCCGCGGTCAAGCGAAGCGCAGCAGGTGCTGCTCGCGCTTACCGCGCCGCAGGAGGATGTACTTGTCGGCGATCAGGTCCGATGTCGCGAGCTTCCGGTCGACATCTTCTTCACGGCGGTTGTTGACGTACGCCCCGCCCTGGCTGATGGTCGTGCGGGCTGCGGCCTTCGACTTCACGAGCGGGCCCGCCAGCGCGTCGACCAGAGGTAGGCCCTCGCCGTCGAGCTCAGAGCGCGGCCGGGTCGACAGCGCGGCGTCACCCAGGACGTCGAGCAACGTCTGCTCGTCGAGCGAGGCGATCTCCTCGGTGAAGAGCAGCTCGGACACGCGCTCGGCGCGGGCCGTCTCCGCTTGGCCATGCACCATCGTGGTGACCTCGGATGCGAGAACGCGCTGCGCCTCGCGCTTTTCAGGGCGCGATTCCGTCGCCGCGTCCAGCTCCTCGATCCGTTCCCGCTCGAGATGGGTGTAAGCGCGGAGGAATGTGCCGACGTCGGCGTCTTCGGTCCGGAAGAAGAATTGGTAGAGGTGGTACGGGCTGGTGCGCTTGGCGTCGAGCCATACGGCGTTGCCCGCGCTCTTGCCCATCTTCTCGCCACCGATGGTTATCAGCGGCCACACCAGGGCGTGTGCCGACTCGGCGCGAACCCTTCGGATCAAGTCGACGCCAGCGGTGATGTTGCCCCACTGGTCGCTGCCGCCGATCTGGAGGCGGCAGTCACGGCGGTCGAACAACTGAAGAAAGTCGTAGGCCTGCAGAAGCTGGTAGCTGAACTCGGTGAACGAGATGCCCTGCTCGCGCTCCTCGAGCCGGGTCCGCACCGAGTCCTTGGCGATCATCTGATTGACGCTGAAGTACTTGCCGACGTCGCGGAGGAACTCCATCAGCCCGACCGAGCCGAGCCAGTCGAGGTTGTCGACGACATCGCCGCCGGCTTTCAGGTCGACGAACCTCTCCACCTGATCACGGATGCCCGCCACGTTGGCCTTGACTTCTTCGACGGTGAGCAGTGGCCGCTCCGTAGCTCGCCCGGAGGGGTCGCCGACGAGGCCGGTGCCGCCACCGACCAGGGCGAGCGGGGTATGGCCGGCGCGCTGAAGCCGGCCCATCGTGATCAGCCCGAGCAAATGCGCGGTGTGGAGGCTGTCGGCCGACGGATCGCAGCCGTAGTAGAGGGTGAGCGCGCCGCCGTCCATTTCCTTCTCGAGGTCGGGCGTGCCGCTGTGGACCAGCCCTCGCCACACGAGGTCGTCGTAGAGAGGCTGAACCACGGCATCGAGTATGGCTCCGACCGTCCTCGGTCGCCGTTACTTTCGGACTGTGGCCGAGATCGCAAGGACGTGGCGTACCGCCCGCCCGCTCGACCTTCGTGCCACGCTCGCTCCGACTATCCACGGCGACCGCGACCCAACCACGCGCTGGTCCGGCGGATCGTGGTGGAGAGCGAGCCGAACGCCCGAGGGCCCGGTCACCCTGCGGATCTCCACGCCCCGGGCGGACTCGGTGGCGGTGCGCGCGTGGGGCCCGGGTGCTGCGTGGGCGGTCGAACAAGCGCCCGCTTTGCTGGGTGAGGACGCGGACCAGGATGATTTGGCCCGCGGCCGGGGAACGGTCGCAGAACTGCGTCGAGCGCGTCCTGGACTCCGAATGTGCCGCACGCAGGCCATCGTCGAGACGATGGTGCCGTTCATTTTGGAACAGAAGGTCACGTCAGTGGAGGCAAAGCGCGGGTGGCAGCGGCTGGTTTCGGCCTGGGGTGAGGCTGCGCCCGGGCCCGGGGCGTCTGCCGGCGTCGTGTTGCCCCCGCCGCCGCCCCGGCTCGCCACCGAGCCGTACTGGAGGTTCCATTCGCTCGGCATCGAGAAGAAGCGGGCCGACATCGTGCGAACCGCATGCCGAGTGGGCTCGCGTCTGGAGGAGATCCTCGCGATGGCGCCTCGAGATGCCGAGCGCCGGATGCAGGCGGTGCCTGGAATCGGGCCGTGGACGGCCGGCCTGGTCTCCCAGGTTGCCCTGGGGAATCCCGACGTCGTCGTCGTGGGTGACTACCACTTCCCCCACATCGTGAGCTACACCTTGACGGGGGAGCGACGGGGCTCCGACGACCGCATGCTCGAGCTCCTCGAGCCGTACCGACCGTGGCGCGGCTTGGCCCAGAGGTTGATCATCGGCGGGGGACGCCGGCCCGAACGCCGCGCCCCTCGGGCCCAACTTCGAGACCTGCGCGCCATCTGAGTCGCGCCGATGGCGGGCCTGCCGGGTAGGGTCCCCCCCCATGCGAACCAGAAAAAACCTTCTACTGATCCTTCTCGTCTCGGCGATGACCCTGTTGGGCGCCGCCTGTGGTGCCGGTGAACCGACTCGCGACGAAGCGGGCGACATCACCGAAACCGAGGACGTGGCCCCCAACTCGCTGCAGGCCGGCGACTGCTTCAACGACCCCGAAGCTGGCAGCACTACCCAGGTGACCGCCCTCGAGGCCGTGCCCTGTGACGAGCCCCACGACAACGAGGTATTCCACGTCTTCCAGCTCGACGACGGCGATTACCCCGGAGCAGATGAGGTGAAGCAGGCTGGACTCGAAGGCTGTGAGCCCGAGGCCGAGGAGTACCTCGGATCCGCGCCTGCCGATTCCGGACTGACGATCGTGCCTGTCACCCCCACGGAACAGTCTTGGAACGACAAGAAGGACCGCACGGTTATCTGCGCGCTCTACAAGTCCGATGGTACGGAGCTCACCGGCTCGGTCCAGGGCGGCGCTGAGGCGACCGAAGGCGGCGAAGAGGCCGAGGAAGGCGACGCCGGCGAAGAGACCGAAGAGTCCGGCGACGCCGGCACAGAGGAGTCCGAGTCGACCGAGGAGACCGAGGACACCTCCGCCGAGTAGCAGAGTGCCGTGGGTGGCTCCTCAGGGTGCCGCCTTACCCCGCCGGACCCGGCCGTCAGCTGAAGAGAAGCTGCACGGCCGAGTCCGGCAGGGCTGCGGTGTTACCCACCACCGTGGCCTCGACCCAGCGCTTGTTCTGGGTAGCGAGGTAGCCGTACGACCAGTCAGTCGGCCGGGGAGCGGTCAGCACCAACGGGGCGCCACTGCGTCCTGCGGCTGGAGCGGACACGAGAGCGTCGGCGAACCCTCCGCCGGAGACCACGACGACCCGTGACGCACCCGGGAAGAACGTGTTCGCCACATTGACCGCAGTGGCGTACCGGTCGGGCCCGTGGACGCGCTGGGTCGATCCGACCGCGACGGCGACGGGCTCCGGAACAGCAGCCGGCCCGCCCACCACGATGCGGGGAGCCGCAGGATGGGCCGCCAGGTATGTGCCCGTCGCCGTCGGGACCCCACCAGGGGCGACCAGCACGATCGGCGACCGCCGCGCCGCGCCGACCGCTGACGCCGCAACCGCGTCCGGGAAAGCCAGGCCGGAAACCACGAAGATCGATCCGGGCGTGGAATTGACCCGCGGAGCCACCGCCGTCGCGGTGCCGTAGCGGTCAGCGCCCGCAATGCGCTCGGTGAACAATCCGTTGGAGCGGAACGAATTCTCGATGCCCACCGGCATGGCTCCCGTCCCACCCAGGATGATCACGCGTCCGCCCGGCGCCAGCACCCGCTGGGCTTCGGAGATGACATTGGCCGGCACGCCGGACTGCGGGACGAGAAGCACGCTCCCGTTGTGGGCGGCCGCGAGTGGGCCGCCCGCCAGTGCATCGGCAAATTGGTCAGACCGGGCGACGACCACGCCGGCCGCGGACCCTGGCGGCAACCGGCGGCTCATCAGCACCGATGTGTCGGAGTCGGAGGCGCCGACCAGGCGAGCCATGGGGGTACGGGTCTGCCATCCCACGGGGGAGGTCGTGGTGACGAAGTTGACCGTGACCCAAAGCTTCGAGCCTGCCCAGCGCACTCCGACCCCGACCCACTGGAAATTTCCTAGGACGTTGTCGCGGTGCTTAGGTGAGTTCATGAAGGCGGTGTGGAGCTGAGCGACGTCTCCGCCGACTCCCACGTTCTCTCCGGCCCGCATCCAGTTCGGCAGGACCGACTGGATCTGACCCGAGAAGTCCGGGTTGTGACGCAGGACGCCGTCAGCGGCCATGACTCCGGACCAACCGCGGGAAACGTCGCGCACCCCGGGCACCATGGCCAGGGGCTGCATGCCGCGCTGATACCGCTCCCGGTTCATCAGATTGAGGAAATCCCATTCGTCCCACTGCGGGTTCGCGGCATCGGCGCGCACCAGTGGGGCGGCGGCCAGGACGATGAAAACCGTCACCAGACACAGCAGGGCTCGCTGAAGGTGGATACGTCCGGGCACTACTAATACGTCGGCGCGAAGTTCAGCGAACCAAAGGGCCATACCGGACAACGCTCGGACAACCCGAGCGGACTAGTTAAGGCCTCGTGTGATGAGTTCCGCTACCTGAGCCATCTCCTCGTCCCCGGCGTAACGCTGGCGCGGCCAGAAGAAGCCACGCAGGCCGTCCTTGCGATGCCGCGGCACCACGTGCACGTGAAGGTGCGGCACGCTCTGACTGACGCGGTTGTTGATCGCCACGAATGATCCGTGGGCGCCCAGCCCGCTGGCCGCTTCGATAGCGCCCGCCACCCGTCTGACGGCCTCGAACAAGTCCCCGAGCAGCTCGAGCGGCAAATCGGGCAGCGTTTGGAAATGGGGGCGCGGCACGACCAGGACGTGACCGTGGAAGACCGGGGCGCGGTCGAGAAATGCCATCACGTGTTCCTCGTCCAGGACCAGGTGTGCTTCTGCATCTCCCGCCACGACGGCGCAGAAGACGCAGGACACCGCCGTAGCATGGCCGGTCGTGCCTGACATGCCTGTCTCCATGACCGCAGGGTTGGGTGAGACCGTCCTGCCCGCTGCCCCTGAGGCCATCGCCCGCCAACTCGAAGAGGCGCGGCACATCTCCGTCGAGGGCGAGCGGCGGGCCGCCATCTCCGCAGTCATCGCCACGCAGCCGACATATCTGGACGCCTGGGCTGAGTTGGGGGATATGGCCCGCGACGACGTCGAGGCATATGCCTGTTACCGGGTCGGTTACCACCGAGGGCTCGACGCGCTGCGAGCGGCGGGGTGGCGGGGTTCGGGGTACGTCCGGTGGAATCACGAATCGAATCGGGGCTTTCTCAGGTCCCTCCTGGGTCTGGCCGACGCCGCCGCCCGAATCGGCGAGCGCTCCGAGGCCGAACGGTGCAGAACGTTCGCGGCCCAGCTCGATCCGGAGTGGGCGGCCACAGATCGGCCCGGCGTGGACACGCGCCCGCATGCCTAAGAAGGTTCGCCGAGTTCGGCTCGACGATCCCGTCGCCGAGCTCGCGGCGGAGATCACACGGCGGGGTGAGGGCAAACAGGCCCGGGTGTTCCGCATGTCGTGGTGGAGTGAGCGGCTGCTCGGCTGGGCCATGAAGGACGAGGGGTTCAAGACCCAGCTCTTTCGCTTCGTCGACGTCTTTCCGGCGCTTCACGACCCGAAGGAAGTCCGCCGTCACGTCGACGAATACTTCGATGGCGAGGGCACGCCGGGCGCGATGCGCGCCGCGGTCGGCTTCGCCCACGGGTTGCCGGCGCGCGTGACCGGCTCGGTGGCGCGATCGCAGATTTCGCGGATGGCCCGACAGTTCATCGTCGGCGAGAACCCTGAGGACGCCCTCCCCGCGTTGCGCGCGCTCTGGGAGCAGGGCAGCGCGACCACGGTCGATCTGCTCGGGGAGAAGGTCGTGACCGAGGCCGAGGCCGACCGCTACGCGGCGCGCGTGGAGCAGCTGGTTCGCGCTCTGGCCGAAGGCTCCGCGAGCTGGCCGGCTCGCCCGATTCTCGAAGCCGACGACCTGGGCGTGCTGCCGCGGGCCAACGTGAGCATCAAGCCCACCGCGCTGGCGTCGCTCTACACGCCGTTGACCCGATCGGATGGGCTCGCCCAGGCGCGCGAGCGGCTCCTACCCATCCTGAAGAGCGCGGCCGATCTCGGTGCCTTCGTCTGGTTCGACATGGAGCACTACGCGGCGAAGGACATCACCGTCGAGCTGTTCCGCTCCCTGCTGGACGAACCGGGGCTGGCCGACCTCCAGGCCGGCATCGTCATCCAGGCCTACCTGCGCGACTCTCACGCTGATCTGCTGGACATCGTCGAGTGGGCCAAGGGCCGCGCCGTCCCACCCTCGGTGCGGCTCGTGAAAGGCGCGTACTGGGACGCGGAGACCATCGAAGCGATGGCCGAAGGCTGGCCGGTTCCCGTGTTCGAGGACAAGGACCACACCGACGCGAACTACGAGCGTTGCGTGCGCGTGCTCCACGACAACCATGGGCGGGTCCGGGCCGCCTTCGGCAGCCACAATCTGCGGTCGCTGGCCGTCGCCATCCATGAAGCGCGGGAACGAGGCATCCGCGACGACGGCTACGAGCTTCAGATGTTGTTCGGCATGGCCGAGCCGGTTCAGGCGGCCATCCGGGAGATGGGCCACCGACTGCGCGTGTACGCGCCCATGGGAGAGCTCGTTCCCGGCATGGCTTATCTCGTGCGTCGTCTGCTGGAGAACACCTCGAATGAGAGCTTCGTCCGGCAGCGCTTCGCCGACGGCAGAGCGATCAAGGATCTGGTTCGCCCTCCGGCGGTGGACGGCGAGCTTCCGGACCGGGCCCATGTGGAGCCCCCAGCGGCGCGGGTGACCGTGGCCGCCGCGCCCCGGTCCTATGACCCTGAGCCGCCGGCAGAATTTCGGGAGGCGGGAAGGCGCCGGCAGTTCGGGGCGGCCATCGACTCGGTCGGCTCCGCGCTGGGGCTCGAGGTGCCGGCGGTGATCGCCGGACGCCGTATCCAGACGACCGGTCATATCGACTCGGTGGACCCGTCACGTCCCTCGGTACTGGTCGCCAGATCGGCTCGCTGCACGGCGGCCCAGGCGCTCGATGCCCTGAGCGCGGCTGCCGCCGCCCAGCCCGCTTGGGGAGCGCTCAGCCCGGAACGCCGCGCCGAGGTGGCCTTTGGCGCGGCGGCGTGGATGCGCGAGCGGCGCGACTCGCTGGCCGCTCTGATGACCTACGAAGCCGCGAAGCCGTGGACCGAGGCCGATGGCGATGTCTGCGAGGCAATCGACTTCTGTGAGTACTACGGGCGTGAAGCCATTCGGCTGGGCCGCGGCGGCGTCGTGCAGTCCCCCCCAGGAGAAGCGAACTCGCTGCACTATCAGCCGAAGGGTGTCGGCGTCGTCATCTCGCCGTGGAACTTTCCCTTGGCGATCCCGACCGGCATGGTGGTCGCCGCGTTGGTGGCCGGGAACTCCGTGGTGCTCAAGCCTGCAGAGCAGACCCCCGCCGTCGCCTACAAGTTGGTCGAGGCGCTGGAAGCGGCGGGCCTGCCACCCGGTGTGCTCGGATTCGTGCCCGGCTTCGGCGAGGAGGTCGGCGCGCCGTTGGTGTCGGACGCCCGGACGGCCTTCATCGTCTTCACCGGCTCCTCGAGCGTGGGTCAGCAAATCATCAGGACCGCCGCGGAGATCGCTCCCGGCCAGAACCATGTCAAGCGCGTCGTCGCGGAGATGGGCGGCAAGAACGCACTGGTGATCGACTCCGACGCGGACCTGGACCAAGCGGTGCCTGCCATCGTCAAGTCCGCCTTTGGCTATGCGGGCCAGAAGTGCTCCGCCGCGGCGCGGGTCATCGTGCACCGAGCTGTGCACGATCAGGTGGTCGAGCGCATGGTGGGCGCGGCGAGCGAGTTGCGCGTCGGCCATCCGCGCGAAATGGGCACCCAGGTGGGCCCCGTGATCGACGAGGAGGCCCACCGCCGCATTCGGTCCTGCATCGACGCGGCGCGGTCGCAGGGCGAGGTCGTGCTGGCGCGAACCGACGTACCCGACGAAGGCTGGTTCATCGGTCCCACCATCGTCGTGGGAGCCAGTCCGAAGGCCGCGGTGAACAATGAGGAGATCTTCGGGCCGGTGGCGTCGGTGATGCGGGTCGACAATTTCGACGAAGCGATCGAACGGGCCAACGCCACTCCGTACGCGTTGACCG
Organism: Acidimicrobiales bacterium; assembly: GCA_035526705.1. Taxonomy (GTDB): domain Bacteria; phylum Actinomycetota; class Acidimicrobiia; order Acidimicrobiales; family JAHWKP01; genus JAHWKP01. The sequence goes on from DATLBX010000133.1 coordinate 31,578, forward strand.
CGGGGGTCTTCAGCCGGTCTCCCAGGAACATCGAACGCGCCGCCCGAGAACTCCGGGCCGGCAATGTCTATGTCAACAGGGCGATCACCGGCGCAGTCGTCGGACGCCAGCCCTTCGGCGGATATGGCCTATCGGGCGTGGGCTCGAAGGCGGGCGGACCCGACTACGTCATCCAGTTCACCGACCCCCGGGTCGTTACCGAGAACACGATGCGCCAGGGCTTCGCCCCCGGCGGTCCGCCGGTGGGGAGGACCGAGGGTGTCTGAGTCAACCGGGTCCTGGCGCGACACAGCCGCCCGGTGAGAGCCGAGCGGCTGTGTCGAATCGAGTTGGGGTGACAGCCCTGACCTTCGCCAGGTCCTGACCTAGAAGATCAGGATCAGGAGGATGATCAGGAGGATGAGGGTTCCGAGTCCGATGTACATGGGTCATAGGTTCCCGTTGTCCCCGAGAAGGTAAACCCCTGGGGGCGGTAATGCCCCGCAAGGACCAAAAAAGACAGGAAGCGCATGAGTACCAACCAGCCCTTCAGGTGGGTCGACAAGCAGTCCGAACTGGACGAGCTCGCAGTTGAGCTGGCCTCCTGCGGGGCCGTCGGCTGGGACACCGAATTCCACCGTGAGCGCTCCTACCACCCCCACTTGGCACTGGTGCAGGTCGCCTGGCCCGACGGGATCGCGCTGATCGACCCGTTGGTGCTCGACCTCACCTCTCTGGCGCCGGTGTTGAAAGACACGGTTTCGGTGCTCCACGCATCGGATCAGGACATAACCATCCTCGAGCGCTCGTGCGGGACCGCCCCGGCCGTACTCTTCGACACGCAGGTCGCTGCCGGATTTCTCGGCATGTCCTCGCCTTCTTTGGCGTCGCTCGTCGAGCGCTTCGTCGGGGTCCGCCTCGCCAAGGGTCACCGCCTCGCCGATTGGGCCCATCGCCCCTTGAGCGAAGGCGAGTGCCGGTACGCCGCGGACGACGTCGCCCATCTTCTCGAGCTGCACGCCACCATCACGGGACGCCTGGGCGACAAGGGGCGGCTCCAGTGGGCGCTGGACGAGTGCGAAATGCTGCTCCAACGGGACCGCTCGACGCAGGATCCGGAAACGGCGTGGTGGCGCATGAAGGACTCCCGCGCTCTGCGGGGCGACTCGCGCGCCGTCGCCCAGGCGGTCGCCGCGTGGCGGGAGCGGCGGGCAGAGCGCCTGGACATCCCCCCGCGGTTCGTGCTGTCCGACATGGCCTTGACGAACATTGCCCAGCGCAAGCCGACGAAGGCTACGGATCTCGAGGGCATCCGCGGCCTCGACCGGCGCCAGCTCGGGGGCGCGGCAGAGGAGCTCCTGGAGGCAGTTCGCGCCGGCCTCAAGATGTCGCCGGAGCAGGTTCGTCTGCCCACCATGGACGAGGGCGAGCGGGGGCAGCGCGCCGGGGTCACTCTCGCGTCGGCCTGGGTCGCCCAGCTCGGTCGGGATCTGGGGATCGACCCGGCGCTTCTGGCCACCCGATCCGACGTGGTGGGTTTTCTGCGCGGCGCCCAGTCCTCCCGCCTGTCGAATGGTTGGCGGCACGAACTGGTGGGGGAGCCGGTGCGGCGGCTGGTCTCAGGCGAGGCCGCGCTGGCCTTCGATGGCGACAACCTGGTCCTGGAAGACCGGGCAAAGTGAGTCTGAGATGAGTTCGGAGAGTGAATTCGACCCCCAGGCCATGATCCAGCGATTCCGGGAGCGGGCCCATGCGGTGCGCAGCCGCGGGCTCCCCCCGATCGAGGGCGCGGACCGCAAACGGTTCATGGACCAGGCCCGCATGGATTTCATGGACTTCGCCATGCTCGGCGACGCTCAGGCGGAGTTGGTCGACGGAGTTCTGCATCTCACGGTCGATCTGCGGCCTGAAGCCCCCTGACCAGCAGGTACGATTGACCCGTAGAACGTCATCCGCGTCCACGGGGCATTGCAGGAAAGGGACTAAGACGTGAGGAAAGGACGCCACCGCCGCTTCGAGGAGGCACGAGCCCTCAAGCGTCTCAATGAGCCGGACGAGGAGCCCTGCGCCGAGTGCGGCGCGGATCCCGAGGACGATCACGCTTCCTGGTGCCTGGCGCCGGTCGAAGACATGCTCGACGAGAAGGAAGCCGCCGAGAAGTGGACCACGGTGCTGGGCACCAGTACTGCCGCCGGCACCAACGGCTCGAGCAGCCATGAATCCGGCGCCTCCAACGGCGTAGCCACCGACGCGCCCAGCTAGCTCTGAAAGTCGAGCGCGGCTTGGCCGCATTGATTGCGGTCCTGTTGCTCGCGTCGGTAACGGCGGTCGTCCAGAGCGGGAGCTCCGGTCCACCGGTCAAGACCCGGACGCTTACCAGCCTCGTTTCGGCGGAGCGCGTAACGCTGGGTGACGCCCTGCCGGCGGCGCCGGTGACAACGCCTTCGACGGTGGCCCCGGTACCGGAGACGACCGTTCCGCCCGCGCCGCCCGAGCCGGCGCGGATCCCACTTGCCGTTGCGCCGCGAAGCGGATTCGCGGTCGCGCCGAACGCGGGCGTAGCGCCTTACGCCGGCCTCGGAACATGGGTCGACGTTTACGACTGGTCGGTCACCTACACCCGTGAAGCCGGCCCCCAGGTGGGCCCGGAGACGGTCGACCTGATGGCCGCAGAGGGCGTGCAAACCCTCTTCATCCAGGCCTCGAAACACGACGCGCCCGAAGATGTTCTCGAACGCGGTCGCCTCGAGGCGATCATCGCCCGCGCGCAGGCCAACGGGATCCGCGTGGTGGCCTGGTATCTGCCGACGCTGGTGGATCCCGCGGCCGACATGCGCCGGCTCCTCGCAATCGCGTCGCTGCCCGTGGAGGGCCTCGCCGTGGACATCGAAGCGAGGAATGTGACCGATGTGGCCGAGAGGAATCGCCGGCTGGTGCAGCTGTCGGCCGAACTCCGGTCCGCTCTGCCGGGGCGTGCCATCGGCGGCATCGTCCTGCCGCCCGTGGTGATGGAGGAGGTCAATCCGAACTACTGGCCTGGGTTCCCTTGGCGCGAGATCGCGCCCTACTACGACGTCTGGCAGACGATGGGCTACTGGACCAACCGCAAGGAGTCGTCCGGTTGGAGCGACGCGTACGCCTACACGATGGAGAACGTGCTGCGCCTGCGACGCAACCTCGGTCTACCCGAGGCCGCGGTTCACCCCATCGGCGGTATCGGAGATCGCACGACGCCAGAGGATCTGGCGGGCTTTCACCGCGCCGCCGTGGAGAGCGCTTCCATCGGGGGCAGCCTCTACGACTGGCGCACCACCGGGGCGGGTCTCTGGCCCGGGCTCCGTCCGTTTCGCGTCTGAGTCAGCCGAACGGGATCTCCATTCGTGGCCGGGCGGGGCGCCACTGCGGGGTGTGGCAGCGCACGGTTGGCTCCACGGCGACGCCGGACCTGACCTAGGTACTTGGCGAGCTCCAGGTACACGGCTTCGTTCGACATCGCGATGAGCTCGTCGCGCATCGTTGCGTACACCGGGCTCTTGCCGATGAAAGCGTCGGGTGCTTCCGTGCACCACCAGTGAAAGTCCTCGCCGCCTTCGCCCCAGTGCCGCCGGTCCCACTGGGCGACAGTCGAGGTGACGTGGCCGTCTGAAGCGACGGTGTCCTCGCGCCGGAGAGGAAGCTGCCAGCAGACCTCGGGCTTCCACTCGAGAGGCTTGTCGCCCACTTCCAGAGCGGCGCGGTGGAGCGCGCAGCCCGGCCCGCCCTCGAAGCCCGGCCGGTTGAGGAAGACGCAGGCGCCTTTGACGCGCCGGGTGAGCGTTTCGGTGCCCTGGCGGCGGAGGATGCCGCGGGCCAGACCCTCCTTGCGCATCTGCCACTGATCCGGCCGGAGCCGCGACGCGTACTCCTGCGTGCGGTCGATGTCTTCCTGGTCGGTGAAGTGGGCGCCGTGCGAGCAGCACCCGTGGACGAGCTCGGTGGCGTCGTAGTCGAGCACCCCTTTGCAGCCGCGTCCGAAGATGCACTCCCAGCCCGACAGCAGGAACGCCACGTCGAAGACCCAGGTTCGTTCCTCTTCCGGGTCCTCGATGGAGACCCACTCCCGAACTTGCGTGTTCTGAGTCATGCCGCCGTACCAGCTGTCTTAGTCATCCGCGAACGAGTCTGCTTGATCTCGGTCGTCCAGCAGGTGCGCCGCCTTCTCTACGGCCCGTCGGGCCCGCGTGAGCTTGCGTTCAGAGTCCGGATCGCGCTCGCGCAGCGCGTCGAGTGCGAGGTCCGCGATCTCCTCGGCGAGGGCCTCGAGCTTCGCTCGGACGTCTTCTTTGTTCATCAGGCTTTCTCGTCTCCTTCCGCCGTGGTCGGCGGGCGAGTCGTAACGGCGGGCGCGCTGGGTAGGTCGTTGACGGCATCAATGAGAAGCCGGAGCCGGCCGTGCTGGAAACGGTCGAAACGGAGCGCGATGCGGGGCAGCTGCAGGTGGTCGTCGTTCTGCTTCTCGACAGGCAGCGGCCGGGTTCGCCGTATGACGCCATCGGTGCTGATGTCGGCGAAGCGCTCTTGGAGTTCGGCTATTTCCTGATCGCTGGGCTCGCCCTTCAGCCGGACCACCATCAGATCACCCACCCACCGGCGGGAGTGGTAGTTCCGGAAGAAGCCCAGCAACTCGCCGGCCGCTTTGGACACGTCGTCCGTGACCAGGTAGAGGTGCTCGTCGGCTTCATCGATCAGGCCGCGGGCCGCCACCTCCTCGCGCACGAAGCGCTCCCAACCCTGCCAGTAGGTGCCACCGGGGAGGTTGAGGAACACGACCGGCGCGGGCTCGGCCTTGCCGGTCTGCAGGAGCGTTAGCAGCTCGAACGCTTCGTCGAGGGTGCCGAATCCGCCGGGCAGACACACGAAGCCCGCCGACTCCTTCATGAGCATGAGCTTGCGGGTGAAGAAGTACCGCATCTCGACGAGCCGGGCCGGGTCGTCACCCAGCAGAGCGTTGGCCGACTGCTCGAACGGGAGGCGGATGTTCACGCCGAGCGACCGCTCCCGCCCCGCCCCCTCGAATCCGGCGGCCATGATCCCGGGTCCGGCGCCGGTGACGACCAGCCAGCCTTCGTCCGCCATGCGGCGAGCCAGATCTCGGGCCTGGGCGTAGACCGGGTCCTCGGGACTTGTTCGGGCTGAACCGAACATCGTCATCTTGGGTGCGTCACGGAACGGGGCGAAAACCTCGAAGGCCTGCACCATCTCTCTGAGCGCGGCGTTGGCGATCTTGACGTCCAGGCGCGAAGCGGGGCCGTGAGCCAGGTCCGCTACCGACACGAGGATTTCCTGGAGTTGGTCGCGGTAGCGCGGGGGCGCCAGTGTTTCGAGGAGGTCCCGAATGGACTTGTCGATGGCGACGTCGCCGGTGGTGCGGCCGCGCGGCTTCAGGTCCGGGTTGCTACTCACGGCTCACGCGGGGATGGGAAGGCGGCCGTAGCGCGTGGTGCGTTGTTCCAGCCGTCTGGACCCGCCGTCGGCTTCGTTTGCCGCCTGGACGATGGCCCCGAAGGACGACGCGTCCATTTCCTGGCCGTGTGACGCGCCCGCGGCCCGCGAGATGTTCTCGTTGATGAGCGTGCCGCCGAGATCGTTGACGCCGGCGCGCAAGGTCTGCGCGGATCCTGCGACGCCGAGCTTGACCCAGGACGCCTGGATGTTGGGGATCAACGGGCCGTATGCCAGGCGGGCGACCGCGTGCATGAGCAGCGCCTCACGGAAGGTGGGGCCGGGACGAGCCTTGCCCTGTAACCAGATCGGAGTCGCCATGTGCACGAAGGGAAGCGGCACGAACTCGGTGAAACCCCCGGTCTCTTTCTGCAGGTCGCGCGTCCGCACAATGTGGCGCGCCCAGTTGACCGGCTGCTCTATGGCGCCGAACATGATCGTGACGTTGGAGCCGAGCCCCACTCGATGCGCGGCGCGGTGGCAGTCGAGCCACTCCTGCGTGTCGATCTTGTCCGGGCAGAGGACGGCGCGAATCTCGTCGTCGAGGATCTCGGCCGCGGTCCCAGGGAGAGAAGCCAGACCCGCCGCCTTGAGTCGAATCAGATAGTCGTCGAGGTCGACCCCGAGACGCCGCGCGCCTTCCGTCACCTCCAGCGCCGTAAATCCGTGGATATGGATGGTGGGGGAGGCGGCGCGCACGGCGGCGATTACGTCTATGTAGTAGTCGCCGTCGAAGCTGGGATGGATGCCACCCTGCAGGCAAACCTCGGTCGCCCCCATCTGCTCCGCCTCGGCGACGCGGGTGGTGATCTCGTCGAGCGTGAGGAGATAGGGCGAGCCCCGGAGGTTGAGTGACAGCGGGCCCTTGGAGAACGCGCAGAACTTGCATTTGAAGGTGCAGACGTTCGTGTAGTTGATGTTCCGGTTGGACACCCAGGTGACCGCGTCGCCGACGAGCTCCTCGCGCATGGCGTTGGCCGCGGCCGCCACTCGCCGCACCTCAGGACCGCGAGCCTCGAACAGAGTCGTGATTTCCTCGACGCCGGGTTCTTGTCCCGCGGCAATCCCTTCCAGCACCTCGCGAACGCGCCCCCCCTCTTCCGAACCGGCCGCATCTTTCCGCCGTATTGACGGAATACTGCGGCCAGTTGGGAGGACCACGGGTGGCTCGATCTCCGAGCCCGAGGCCCACGGGTGGTCGCGGCCGAGGGCCTCTGCATCGGCGCGGTGCAGCACCGCAGTGCGCATCGACGAGGCCAGCCACCTGTCCGGCTTCAGCGCGAACTCCGGGTAGATGGTGAGGCGAGGGGCGAGGGTGAGCCCGCTCGCCTCGGTCGCTTCACGGAGCAGTTCGACTGCCGGCCAGGGGCGCTCGGGGTTGACGTGGTCGGGGGTCACCGCGGAGACGCCGCCCCAGTCGTCGATGCCGGCTTCCAGAACGCTGGCCAGGTCGCCGACCAGGTTGGGGGGGGCTTGGAGGTGCACGTCGGATGGAAGCAAGAGGCGCGCCGCGGCGATAGACCAGAGGAGCTCATCCTCGGTGCATGGGAGCGCGGCGTGCATGGACGTGTCGGCCTTCGGGAGGAAGGGCTGCACGATCACTTCCTGCACATGACCGTGCCGCCGGTGGGATGCAGCGATCGCCTCGAGCGCCTCGATCCGGTCACGTCGGGACTCACCGATGCCGACCAGGATCCCGGTGGTGAACGGGATGGAAAGGCGGCCGGCCGCTTCGAGGGTGGCGAGGCGGCGCTCGGGGGTTTTGTCGGGCGCGCCTCGATGACAGGCAAGGTTCGCGTTCAGCGACTCGATCATCATTCCCTGGGAGGCCGAGACCTCACGGAGGCGGATTAGGTCCGCTTCGCTGACCGCGCCCGCGTTGGAGTGGGGGAGTAGGCCCGACTCGTCGCGCACCAACGCACACATGGCGACGAGGTAGTCGATCGTCGAGCTGTAGCCGCGCGCCGAGAGCCACTCCGCCGCCACGGGGTACCGCGCCTCTGGCGCCTCGCCCAGCGTGAACAGCGCCTCGTGCGCGCCGACGAAGGCTCCGGCGCGGGCCACGTCGAGCACTTGCTCTGGAGCCATGAACGGTGACTCCAACCGAGCCGGCGGCTTGGCGAACGTGCAATACCCGCAGCGGTCGCGGCACAACTCGGTCAGCGGGATGAACACCTTCGGCGAATAGGTGACCCGGTTACCGGTGCGCGCGCCTCGAATCGCCCGCGCCTCGGCCATCAGCTCGCCGAGCGACGCGCCGAGCAGATCCGTGGTCACAGCTGCGAGGCTACGTGCCCGCTACGGGTCGCCCCTCGCCCCCGGGGTCATGGCGGGGTCCACATCCGAGCGACGGCGGCGGTGCGAACCCACCTTCCGTCCGGCGTCCGGACGACGCGGCCCGCTTCCTTCTCTCGGTTGTCGAATCCGCACATCGGGTTGATGTTCCACTCGGCCGTCGCGCCGCCGAGGGCAAAGGGCTGGGCGTGATCCCACTGAATTCGGGCCGTATGGCCGCAGCCTTCGACCTTGCACATGACTTGGCCGTCCTCGAGCACGGAGCGCACCAAGAGTGCCGTGTGGAGCTCGGCGGGGCGATGGCGACCGAAGTGCTTGACGGTGACGATCTTGGTGCCGTCGACCAAGACGCCCTTCAGGAAGCAGTCGTCCAGCATCTCCCGGGCGCGGCTGACCGGGATCGCTCCGAACCCGGGCACCTCACACAGCTCGTCGGAGTCTGAGTCGACCGTCCCGCGCAACAGTGCGTCGCGCGACACCAGGACTACGACCTCGGCGCCGCTGGACCTTGAGTTCGTGCCGATGAGGCCCTCGCCCATGACCAGGGCCGCCAAGGCATCGGCGGCATAGTTCCCCGGGCTGTCCGGTCGGCCCTCCTTGCAGCCCTGGCGGTAGTGGCGGTCCGTCTCGGCCCGGAGCTTGCTCATGAAGGCTGCGCCGATCTCGGGAGTGAACCGGAACCGGCCCGCCGTCATGCCGTCCTCGTCGATCCAGCTGGAGACGCCCCGCAACTTGCGCTGCCGGGCGTAGCGCTCTTCGACCGATCCTCGGGAATCGAGCACGACGCGCCGCGACTTGTCCTGTAAGACCTTCAAACTCTCGGACGCCGCTGCTTCCAGGAGCTTGGTCTCTGCCCCCGGATCGGCAGAGGCGGCTTCAGCAACCGCGGCGGCCTGAGCCAACGACAACACTCCCGACTTCACCACTGATGCAGTCGCGGGAAGGGCTTCGAGCTTCCTGCCGGTCTCGAATATGGCCTTGGCCGCACCAACGGACGAGCCGGCAGTACGCGCCATCCACTCTTCCGGCGACCGATGCCCCGCACGAGCCCAGGCTCCGGACTGCCCCACTTTCGGCGCGACCAGCACCTTGAGTGACGCGCCCAGCTTCTCGAGTTCGGCGCCGACCTCGAAGGTCGTCGCGACCTGATCGGGGGATAGCGAAGCGATGTCGAGGGACGAAATGATCCCGCGCGCCGAGGAGAGCACTTCGTTCAAGCGATTGCACATGGACGCCTCCTCCTCCCGAATACGGACAGCCGCGACCGCTCGTCACAGGCGGGGCGGATGACTTGGAGGAGAGGCATGCGCTGCCTCACGAGCGTCCCGCGAGTGCAGGAGAGCCGTATAATTACACGCATGTAGTTCGATGTCAAGTCGAACCCCAAGAATTCCGCGATGGTCCGTATGGCGACTCGCCTCGCCGACCGCGACCCCAACGGTCCGAGCGGCAGCATGCGAACTTCGGTCAGGAGGGATTCTCTTAGCGAGGTCTGCATCTTGGCCGGTCGCGGCGACGACCACGAGCTGCTTGTGACGCTCGGCGCAGCACACGCGCATCAGCTGATTGCCCAGGCGCCCCTAATTCATTGGCCGCACGGGCCGGGCTCGGCTGGACTACCTGGGTTGACTACGGAACCCACGACCAAGAAGCGGCTGGAGCCGGACTGGCGTTCGGATCTCGAGTCCGATGACCAGACGCGAGTTGTTTCGGCTCTTCACGAGGCCTGCCCCTGCACGGGGTCGGCGGAGCTCTACGAAAAGTTCCTGCCGATCCTCAATCGATTCAAGAAGGACCCGCGCCCTGACGTTCGAAAGGTGGCCCTACATCTCGAAGTCGACGCGTTCGATCGACTCAGGAAGGATGAGGAGGAGGCTGCAGGAGTTGTGCGCAACCGACCGGGGGGAAACGACGGTCGAAGGAACCCCCGGAAGCCCCACGTGCGCGACGGCGAAGTCGCGTTTCGCCGGCGCTAGAGGCGGTCCAGGACCGAGGTGATCAAGCCTTCGACGCGGCCGGGTATCCCGGCAATGTCGACCTCGGCGCGGCCGCTGACCTGTAACGGGATGAATCTCTGCCAATCCGAAGTGAACTGGGTAAGTCGGTAGAGGTCGAACCAGGGCTCGACCTTTCGACCGGCAGTCGACTCGTAGGCCAAGCGAAATCGCTCGGCCCAGTCCACGGAGTGCAGCACGGCGAGATTGAGCCGGCAATGGCCGACATCCAAGTCGGGAGACCCGATCCCCGGCCGATTCCAGTCCACGATCCCGGTGAGCCTCTCCCGCTGCCAAAGGAGATTGAAGTGCTGGAAATCCGTGTGGATGAAACAGCTCGGCGACGCAGGCGGGGGTTGCATCAGTACGTCTTGGGCGCCACGCCAGACGGCGGGGTCACGAATCCAGTCTGGCGTTGGCCACGCTCGGGTCCACGCGTCGGGCCGGTTGGTGTCCGCGGAGACACCGACCCCGTGTACCACCGGCAACACATCGGCGACCTGCTTCAGCCAGTCCGCTGGATCGCTCGGCGTGAGAAACACGTGTCCCGGCACCCGGGTCATCAGGACAGCGGGTACGCCCTCGGTGTCGGCTCCATCCGATACGTCTATCAATCGCGGCGCGGGGATGCCACTCCCGGACAACGCCTCCAGGACACGCGCCTCACGCGCGGCCCGGCGCCGCCCTCGGGTGAGGTCCACCGCCACCCAGCGGCGCAGCACAACGTGGCGCCGCGAGCCAGCACGGTCTGCGACGGTCAACCGGTGGACGGACGATGTGAGACCGCCGGTCATCCTGCGGCCACCGACCACACGAACTCCGCCTGCTCCTCTCACCACCCAGTCCAGGGTCACCTCACCTGGGAACCGAACCGAGGGGTCGATCATGAAGACCTGTTCCGGGGCTGACGCAGCATCGCCCATACGTCGGGTCCACCCCCACTGATGATCCGATGCTCCACTACCTCGAATCCGAGCCTGGAGTACAAGGCGACGTTGGCCTCCGAGGAGGTCTCGACGAACGCAAGGACGCCTTCATCGTCGGCCAGCAGGAGAACAGGCGCCAAGACCTGCCGTGCCAGCCCACGACGCTGCATCCCCGGCCCAGTGCCGACGACCGCCAGATGGAAGTGCCGCTCCGGTGGCCGCCAGTCCGCTATTTCGCGATCGGCCGCGAGGGAGTAGTCCCGCCGGCATCCTTCGAGTTCGCCCGCCCTTCGCCGCGTCTCCTGCTGCACTTCGGGCGGCACGACGACGTCGCTATCCATCCAGACTGCGACAGATCGAATTTCATCCTCGACCAATGCGACCCAGGTGGCGCCGAATGGCAGTCCGAGCGACAGGAGTGCGAGCCGCTGGAGTTCGGTGATTCGACGCAAGTGGTCATTGGGATCCACGGTCCACCTGGTCCAGGGGTAGTCCGCGAAGGCTCGACCTAGAACGGAGGACGCTTCCTCGACATCGTTCATCACCGCCCGCCGGATCTCCACCTGCATCCGGCGATCTTGGCGGCCCGTTGCAGCCCATGCGCGCCTGTTTCGCAAATCGTCCTACTGGGCACATCGGCGGGATGTTCGTGTTCACAAAGCAATCAGGGCGCCCGGGCCGAATCCGCTTCATGTGGTGGCCCCTACTGATCTCGATCGTCCTCTCGGTGGTCCTGACGATCGTCCTGAACGCCCTGATCTAGGAACGCGCCTCCATCTGCGACGCAGCGGCGGAGTCCAGTAGCCACACCAGTCGGTCAGGCTCCAGATGATTGGGGGGCAGGTCTTCGCCGCGTGAGATGCGGGCCATGGCCTCAGCCTTCTCCTCGCCCTCTACCGTCACCACAACCAGGTGCCCGCGATTGATGGCCTTGTACGTCAAAGTCATCCGCTCATGCGGGTTCCGCCCGGAAGGGTCACGGTTGGTCACCACCAGCCGGCCCGACCCGGAGTCCAGCGCATCCGAGTCGGGAAACAGCGAAGCCGTGTGGCCGTCCACACCGATGCCCAGGTGCACGAAGTCGATTCTTCCGAGATCGCCGATCTTCAGTTGGTATGAGTCCGCGCCGTCATCACACCGCATCGGGTGCACGTTCCCTGCCGCGCCCACCCGTTCCAACAACGCCTCACGCACCAGCCGCTCGTTCGAATCCTCGCTGTTCTGCGGTACGCAACGTTCGTCGCCCCAGTAGACGTCCACCGCCCACCAGTCGACCTGCTCGCCTTCAGCGGCCAACCTCTCGTAGCACCGCCTCGCGGTTTCGCCGCCGGACAGGGCGATGGAGAACTGCTCCGAGACGCGCGCGTGAAATGCCTCGATGAACCGCTCGGCGAACTCGCCCGCGACGTCGTCGACGACGACTACCTCTCCGCGCATCGGGCGGACAGTAGTGGTCGACCCGCTACAGGTCGCGCCAGCGATCCCCGCCGCGCGCCAGTAGCAAGTCGGCGTCGCGTGGGCCCCAGCTACCCGCCGGGTAGGTGCACAGCGGGACGGCACCCTCGGTCTCCCAGGCGGTCAGAATCGGCTCGACGATCCGCCATGCCTGGTGCACCTCGTCCGACCGAATGAAGAGCGTCGGGTCACCGGCCATGGCGTCGAGCAACAGGCGCTGGTACGCCTCGGCGGGCTCTGCGCCGAACTCCTCGTCGTAGTCCATCTCCATCGAAACGGAGCGAACTTCGAAGGACTGGCCAGGGACCTTCGCACCGAACCGCAAAGTGACGCCCTCGTCGGGCTGAATGCGCAGCACCAGGGTGTTGGGCCCCAGGCCCCGCGACAATGCCGCGGCGAAGGGAAGGTGGGGCACGCGCGTGAACTGCAGCGCGACCTCGGTTACCCGCCGGTGGAGGCGCTTGCCCGTTCGTACGTAGAACGGCACACCCGCCCAGCGCCAGTTGTCGACGCTCAGACGCAGCGCGACGAAAGTCTCCGTGTCGCTGTCGGCCGCGACGCCTTCCTCCGATCGGTACGCGATGGCCTTCTCCCCGTCGACCAAACCCTCGTCGTACTGGGCGCGGACCACATTCGAGGCGACTTCCTCCGGCGACATGATGTCGACGGCTCGAAGCAGCTTCACCTTCTCGTCGCGAATGCCTTGCGCGTCGATCGTCGCAGGTGGCTCCATCGCCGTCAGCGCCAGGACCTGCAGCACGTGGTTCTGCACGATGTCGCGCAAGGCTCCCGCCTCCTCGTAGAACCCCCCGCGGTGTCCCACGCCGACTGACTCGGACACGGTGATCTGCACGTGATCCACGTAGCGGCGGTTCCAGAGCGGCTCGAAGATGCCGTTGCCGAACCGGAAGACGAGGAGGTTGCGCACCGTCTCCTTGCCAAGGTAGTGGTCGATCCGGTAGACCTGCGACTCGTCGAGAACCTTGTTGAGCTCGTCGTTGAGTGCCACCGCCGAGGCGAGGTCGTGGCCGAACGGCTTCTCGATGACCAGCCGCGCCCAACCTTCGCGGGCGCCCTGCTTGTCGAGCCGGACACGCCCGACGTTGGCAACGATGTCGGTGTACGACGACGGCGGCGTGGCGAGGTAGAAGAGCCGGTTCCCGCGTGTACCGCGGGCGGCGTCGATCTGCTCCAGCCGCTCGGCCAGGTCGCGGTATGCGTTCTTGTCCGCGAAATCACCGGGCTGGTAGAAGACGCCCTCGACGAAGTCGTCCCACAGCCCGGGTTCGACCTTCACGCGGGAGTGGGCGTCGACCGATTCGCGCGCCAGATTGCGGAAGTCGTCGTCCGACAGCGGCCGGCGCGAGTAGCCGAGCACCGTCGTCTCGGGCGGGAGGAGCCCCGAGCGGCGCAGGTTGTA
>DATLBX010000134.1:0-43809 GCA_035526705.1 Acidimicrobiales bacterium
CTGGGACATCGGGCGGGCAGCCCGTCCCTGTTCGACCTTGCTCCGGGTGGGGTTTACCTAGCCGCCCGAGTTACCCCGGACGCTGGTGCGCTCTTACCGCACCGTTTCACCCTTGCCTGTGAGGCTTGCGCCCCCATCGGCAGTTTGCTTTCTGTTGCACTTTCCAGCGGGTCACCCCGTCTGGCCGTTAGCCAGCACCCTGCCCTGTGGAGCCCCGACCTTCCTCGACATGGTCAAGCCATGCCGCGGCCACCCGGTCGACTCACCGTCACTTCCATTGTCACACGGGCTGCTTGGCCCGGGCGCTGGTCTACAGGACGAAGGTCGAACCGTCCGGAGCGGCCGACACATCGGCTGTGGGGGTGACTCGCAGGTAGTACCGCTGCGCACTCACATTGAGAGCGGTGAACTCCGCACCCTTCGCGAGCTTCGGCAGGGGCTCTTCGCCGGTACGGCAACCAGGGCACGCCAAGGGGTCGTCGGCCGCGGCCGTGCCTTCGATCAAGCTGGCGATCGGAACGGTGACCGCGATGGTGTTGTCGGCCTCATTGAGCTTGAAAGAGCAGTCCTTGCAGGGAAGATCGAACCCGACCAAGTCACCGGTCGAGCGAAACTGCATCGACTGCTGACCATTGAAGTCGCCGGCTCGGAGCGCGAAGCCCGCGCCTGCGTAGGTCCACTGGAACCGGAAGAAGTAACCAGAGTTCATGCTGGGCGTCGGAGAGGCCTTGGCGACGTGGATCGTGTATACGAATGCCTTGTCGTCCGAAGCGACCGTCACTTTCGTGATGTCGAGCGCCGGCTCGTTGTCGAACATTCCCTCCGTCTGCGGCTGTAGGAATTGAGTGGCGTCATCCTTGGCGTCAGTCCACTCGAAACTGCCGGCGCTAGCCGGTGTTCCCGCGGTGACGGCGACCAGGGCGACCACCAGCGCGCCGAGTACGCAACGGACCAGAACTGAAAGGCGATTCATGAGGGTCTCCATTCTCGGGGGATCGGAAAATCCCTCCTATGGGCTACTCGAGGGTAGTCCCCGGTCTGCGATAGTTCCCGGTTGTGCGACGGCGGTGGGTGCGGTTCGCGGCGCTTGCCGCAATTGTCGGCATCGTGGCTTCCACCCCTCCCGCGCCTGCCACGGCCGAGCCCTTCTCGCATCCGATTACCCGAGTGTTCGGTGCGACCCGAATGGCGACATCGATAGAGGTCTCGCGGCTCGGCTGGGACACGGCACCCCACGTCCTCCTGGCCACCGGGGAGGACTTCCCCGACGCCCTGGGGGCGACCCCCCTCGCGGCGTCACTCGATGCACCCCTCCTGCTTCTGCACGACGGCTATATCGGCGAGGAGGTGTTCGACGAGCTCGATCGGTTGGGGACCCAGGTCGTGACGATCCTCGGCGGGGGAGATGTGGTGGAGGCGTCCGGCGAGGACCACCTGGCCGGGCGAGGAATCAAGGCGAGGCGAATAGCCGGCGCAGACCGCTACGCCACGGCCGCGCAGATCGCCACCGAAGTGGGCCGGTCGCCCACCGGTCAGGCGGTGGTCGCGTCCGGCGAGTTCTTCGCGGACGCCATGGCCGCCGGCGCGTTGTCTGCAGGACCGGATCGCCTACCGGTGCTGCTGGCCTCGATGCACGACGTGCCCGACGTGACGATGGCTGCTCTCCGCGACCTCGGCGTGACCGAGATCATGCTGATCGGAGGGACGGGAATTCTCTCGCCCGCGGTCGAGCAGGAGTTGACCGCGGCGGGCATGCGCGTCGCTCGCTTCGCCGGCCCGAACCGTTTCGCCACCAGCGCGCGCGTCGCTACGGAGGCTTTCGCGCGGATCGAGTCCGGCGACGTCCCTCTGGTTCTGGCCGTCGGCACCGCGTTCGCAGATGCCCTGGCCGCCGGTCCGCTCATGGCGCGCCTCGACGGAGTCCTCCTCCTCCTACCGCCGAACGACCTCGGCCTCGCTCCCGAGGGGGTGCGCTTCGTGCGGGACCGTCTCTCCCGGCTCACGACGCCGCTACTGCTGGGCGGCACCGCGGCCGTGAACGGAATCGTCGAATGGCAGATGCGCGCTGTGCTCGGAGGTGACGCGGTCCCCGCGGCCGCGTTCGGCGATGGCAGCTACCGATTGGGGGACGGATTCCCGGCGGGCACCTACCGCACGCTTGGGTCAGCCGAAGGCTGCTACTGGGAGCGTCTCCGTGGCGTTTCCGGCCATCCGAACGAAATAATCGCCAACGAGATTTCTCCCGCGCCGATGACGGTGACCGTCGAGCCCTCGGACGCCGCGTTCCGCGTTTCACGCTGTGGCATCTGGACTGCGGACATAACGCCCGATGTGCAAGGTCGCGACCCCGGGGACTCCTTCGGAGAGGGCACCTGGCTGGTGGAGGCGGAGGTCGAACCTGGGACGTGGAGCAGTCCAGGCGGCGGGACTTGCTACTGGGAACGCCTTTCCGGCTTCGGCGGCGAGGCTGACGACGTCGTGGCTTCCGGCGTCGGCGGAACGGTGACTATCGCGGCCGGCGACCTGGGGTTCCGTTCGCGTCGCTGCGGGTCGTGGAACCGCGTCGGCTGACCTAAAGCTGGACGAGCTCCGCGTCCTCGAGCTCCGCATAACGCTCGGGATCGCAGGTCAGGACAATCACCTGACAGCCGCCCGTGGCGTCCGAGAGCACGCGGCTGATCGCCTTGCGACGCTCAGGGTCACTGAACCCCAGGGTGTCGTCGAGGATCAGCGGCGCGCCGGCGCCATCCCGGGCGGCCAGCGAGGCACAGGCGATGCGCCCGATCAGGGCCAGCTGTTCGCGGGCGCCAGCCGAGAGCTGCCCGACCTCGACGGTATGGCCGTCGAGACGTCGCCGCGCCACCTTCAGGTCGTGGCCCATCTCAACGGAGAAGCTCGGGCCCAATAGAGCGCGCCCCAGCTCCTCGATCCGCATGCGAAGCGGATCCCGATAGGCGCTTTCCGCGTCCTTCCGATGCCGGTCGAGAGTGGACCACAGCAGGTCGGCCACCTCGGCGCGGCGACGATCGCGCCCGGACTCCGCCAGCAACGCGTCGCGCTCCGCCTCAGCGTCCTGCAGCCGCGTGTGCAGCCCCTGGTCGCTCAACAGGCGAGCGCGCTCGGCGAGCGCGCTCAGCCGATCCCGTGCCTCGTCGGACTTCGCCTGGAGATCGCGGATGCGCGACTCGAGCGCGGCGACCCGCTCCGGGAGGGAGTCGGTGGCGAGTTGGGTCACCCGCGTGTCGGCCTCCGCCAGAGCGGCCCGGGCCGCGCCCAAGCTCGTGGTTGCCGCCGCGACCATGCTGTCGAGATCCTCGTCGGCGGATTCGAGTCGCGCCGCGGCAAGGTCGGTCGCGTCGGTCTCCAAGAACTGCCGGGCCTGATCGAGTTGATCGCTTACCCGCTGGTGGCGGGACTCCAGCTCGCGCAGTTCCGATTCGGCCTGTGCCGCGGCGCGCTCGGCTCGAGTGGCAGCAGTCCGGGCGTCGCCCCACGCCGAGGACGCGTCGACGGCGGCCTGTCGGGCTGCAGCTGCGTCGACACCCGGGTTTCCCAGAGGTTCCAACTCCTCCCGGCAACGGGCCATGGTCTCGTCCAGCTGCTTGAGTACAACCGAGGCGGCCTTTTCCGCGGCTTCCCGCAGTTCCACCGCAGCCGCGCCCGGTTCGACGCTGATGCGAGCGACACCGGGAACCTCGACCACGCTCGACCCGTCGACCCCCGTGCGGTGGACCGCGCCGGCCTTCAGCTCCAACAATTCGCCGTCGACCACCACCGTCGAATTGGTGATCATCTCCACGACCAGCGAGGGCGATGCGGCGGAACGAGCGGCTTCGACTCGCGCCGCTTCGGCGTCGCGTTGTGAAGCCGCGATGGCCAGACGCTCCGCGGCTTCGGCCCGGCGCGACAGGGCCGCGGTCTCCGTGGCGGCGGCTTCCAGCTCTTCGGCCCGCTCGGCCAGCCGGGTACTCGCGTGCCGGGCTTCCGCGGCCGCGACCTTCGCCGCCTTGCGCTCCGCCTCCTCACCCGCGGCGGCTTCCGCCACCGCGCTGATGCGCGCCTCGAGCTCTGCCACCCGCTGCGCCGCGGCGCGACGGGTAACGACCGCGGCCTCTGCGGCGCGCGCGTTGGTCTCCGCGGTTTCTACTTCCGCGGCGCGCCTGTCGCGTACCGCGGTGGCTTCGTTCAGCTTGGAGTGCCGCAGGGCCAGTCCGTCCAGTTCGGCGCGTGCCTGATCCAGTTCGGCGAGCAGGGCGGCGCGCTGGGCGCGGACCCGGTCGTGCTCCACCACGCAGGTCTCCAGCTCCTCCTGCGTGGCGCGTAACTCGTCGACGCGGGCCTCCGCCCTGCGGATCGCATCGGCGAAAGCCTTGAGTTCCTTCTTTTCTTTGCCGGTGGGGGTCAACCAGCGACTCCGCTCGTCGGCCGCCAGGTCCACCAAGGTGGTGTCGAGCCGGCAGCTCGCCTGATCGCGCCCCACACTCAACGCGTCTGCCAAGGCGCCGCCCCACGGGTTCGGCGTGGCCTGTTCGAGCTGCTTGTCGTCCTGGCCCATGTGCAAGGCATCCATGAGATCGGAGTCGACAGTTTCGTCGAGGATCTCCTGCAGACGCTCGTCGGCCAACCGGCCCGCGTGCTCCTCGCGTGCCGGCGCGTGTACGACGAGCTGTGTGGAGGTGTCGCGGTGCCAACGACGCTTCAGTGTCAGGTGGTACCCGCCGGTCTTGAACTCCACTTCCACTTCGGTGGGCAGGTCGGTTCCCACGGGCTGCACCGCCTTGACTGCGGCGGCCTTCGAACTGTCGCGAAACTTGAGTGCGAGCCGGAACGCCTCCATCAGGCTCGACTTGCCGGCTTCGTTCGGCCCGGCCACCACGGTGATGCCGTCGGCCCGAAGCCGCACCTCGCGGTCACCGGTGCCGCGGTAGTTCTGCAGCCGGACGCGCAGGATCCTCATCAGGCCGCCGATCGGATTCCGGCGTGGCGGGTGATGCGGTCCAGGAGCACCAGCGCATCGGCGGCGCGTTCGTCGGCCGGTTCGGACGTCGCCAAGGCCACCAGCTCGTCGAACGCATCGCGTAGGTACCCGGTGAGGCCCAGCTCGTCGGGGTCCACGTGATCCGGCCGCGTCTGCAGCCCACTGATGTCGTGCAGCTCGAGGCAGCCGAAGGTCTCACCCAGCTCCTCGATGATCTCCGTTAGCTCCGCCCGCTCGGCGACCGACAGCGACCCCTCGGCGAGGATGCGCAGGGCGCGGCGCTCCTTGCACGCGCCGCCCATGAGTCGGGCGCGCAGACCCTCCAGGTCGGCAGCGCCCTCCAGCACCACGGAGATGGTCTCGAAACTCCAGCGCGCCACCTGGACTGCCCGCACCTCGACCGTCTCTCCGAGGTCGACCACGAGCACGTGGCCGGGTGACGTCTCGTCCCACGCCGTGGGCTCCGGCGTGCCGGCGTACCAGACCCGCCCGGTAGCGCCGACGTCAGTGACCGAGTGCCGATCGCCCAGCGCGACGTAGTGCAGCCGGCCGTCGCTCAGTGCGGCCTCCAGGGACTCGAGCTTGATGAGGGCCTGGTCGATCCGGTCGGTGACCGGGAATACGGCATCCACTACGCCGTGGGCGACGAGGACCCGACGCGTTTCCGCCGTCGGCGGGAGTTCGTCGAATGCGTCGGCGGCCGGGTCGGAAAGCGGCCGCTTGGAGGTCCAGGGGGAGCCGACGACCTCCACTCCCGGAGCGGCCTGTCGAGGCCGGCAGTCGTCGAGGACTACGACGTTGGAGGGAGCCCAGTCCCTCACCGAGTGCCAGACGCTGCGCAGTCCGAGGTGGTCGTGGTTGCCCGGCAGAAGGAAGACCGGTACCGACAGTTCACCGAACGCGTCGAGGGCGCGGCGCACGACCTGGCCGCGGTCCACGTCGTTGGAGTCGAAGACGTCGCCCGCCACGACCACGAACTCCGCCGACTCGCGCCGGACGACCTCGCCGATGGCGCGAATCGCGTCGATCCGTTCCTGGCGGTACCGGTCGCGGGCCTCGGGCCGCAGGAAGCGCGTCGCCTTGCCGAGTTGGAGATCCGCGGCGTGGACGAATCGGGCCATGAATCGAGTATGGCGAGGGGGTGTGACAAGGCGGCGGATCCTCCCTGCAGGGCGCTGACCTGGAGGTTTGCGGCCGCAGCCCTTATGTGATAAAAATATCACCTGTTGAGCGACCAGGGACCAGAAAGGGGTGCGGACACCGACGCGGTGTGGCGGGCGCTGGCGAACCCGCTGCGCCGTGACCTGCTCGATCGACTGGTCTCTGGACCAATGACGACGGGGGAGCTGGCCGCCACCCAGCCCGATCTGAGCCGTTTCGCGGTCATGCAGCACCTCGGCGTCCTCGAGTCGGCCGGCCTGGTGCTCGCCCGGCGTGAGGGCCGGCGGCGGCTCAATTACCTGAACGCGGCTCCGGTCCAGCAGGTGCTCGAGCGGTGGTTGCGGGGGCTCGGCGGCGACTCGGCCCGCGCCGCGACTGCGTTCAAGAGACACGTCGAGGGCGGCTCCGCCCCCGATTCACGAGAAGTCAACTGAGAGGAACAGCAATGTCAGATGTGAGAACCGTCAAGATCGAAAGCGAATTCGTGGTCCACGCGCCCGCGGAGAAGGTCTTCGCCGCCTTTTGTCACGAGCAGCACGAGTGGTACCCGCACACCTACGGCGGCGAACGCGTGCGGGCGATCGTCCTGGAGCCGCGCGTCGGCGGGCAGGTCTTCGAGGATTGGGGCGACGGCGCCGGCCATCTCTACGGCACCGTTTCGCACTACGACCCGCCGGCCTCCCTGTCCATCCGGAGCCGTCTGGCCGACGGGATCCTCCTAGAGCACCACACGAAGTTCGTCGCCGACGGAGACTCGACGCTGATCAAGGATCGCATGGTCGCCTTCGGCGAGATCACCGACGAGATGGCCCAGGGCATCCAGCACCACGGCGACCTGGCCAAGTACGAGGACCGCCTCCGGTCCTGGGTGGAGAAGGGCGCGCCGCTAGGGGACTGACGCGCTGGAGGTCAAAAGTCCAGCGCGGAGAGCTCGGGGACCTGACCTAGAGCCCGCGCCTTGGCCTCGCGCCATCGGTCGCGGTCGGTGACGCGGTTCGGCTCGACCACTGCGCGCGGCTTCCAAAGCTGCGACAGGTCGGGCATGGACCACGTCCCGACCGCCACCCCGGCGAGGAAGGCCGCGCCCAGGGTCGTCGCTTCGGTGACGGGGGAGAGCTCCACCGGCCGCGCGCATGCGTTTGCGAGGGCTTGGACGAACACCGAGTTGGCGCTCATTCCGCCGTCGACTCGGAGGCTCTCGACGCGTAGCTCCCCGTCGGACTCGGCCGCGTCCAACAAGTCGGCGCCGCGGTGCGCCACGCCCTCGATTACGGCGCGCACGACCTCGGCGCGCCCGGTTCCTCGCGTCAAACCGATGAGTGTTCCGCGCGCGCCGAAGTCCCAGTCGGGCGTGCCCACGCCGACCAGCGCGGGGACGAACCACACGTCATCGGTGTGTTCGCACGTCGCAGCGATCTCGGCGGATTCCTCGGGCGACGAGATCAGGCCCATGTCATCTCGCAGCCAGGTGATCGCGGAGCCGGCGGTCAGCATCGCGGCCTCCACGCCCCACGTCGTCTCGCCGCCGACGCGCCAAGCCACTATCGGGTAACACCCCGCGCCACCACGGGTTTCGAACGCCGGGCGGGTCGGCCCCACGCAAACGTCGAGCATTCCGCCGGTGCCGAAGGTCGCTTTGGCCTGACCGACCGACGTACAGGCCTGACCCATGAGCGAGGCCTGCTGGTCGCCGGCCATTCCGGCCATCGGAGGCGAGCCGGCCAGCGCGGACGCTTCGCCGAAGACTCCGGAGGAGTCGACGATTTCGGGGAGTACGGCCTCCGGGATGCGCAGTGCTTCCAGCACCTCGCCGGCCCAGCCCGTCGCGTCCGTGCGGAGCAGGTCGGTGACGGCCGCGTTGGACGGATCCGTCGCGTGCACGGCGCCACCGGACAACGTCCACGCCGCCCATGTGTCGATGGTCCCGAAGCACAGCTCTCCAGCCTCGGAGCGGCGGCGATCGGGGTCAGCCATGTCGAGCAGGAACACCAGCTTCGACGCCGATGTGTTCGGCGCGATGCGCAGGCCTTGGGCTCGCAGACCGAGACACATGCCGACGGTGCGCAGGTCCTGCCAACTGACCGCAGGGCCCAACGGCTCGCCTGTCGCGCGGTCCCATAGAACGGCGGTGGCCCGTTGGTTGGTTATGCCGACCGCCTCGACACTTCCCGCGTCGGCGATGGCGCGGCCGGCCACGTCGACAATTGCTTCGGCGAGTGCGCGCGCGTCGTACTCCATGAAGCCCTGCAACGGCGTCGACGGCAGCACCTCGCGGTAGTGCAGGTGCTCGATGGAGGCATCCGCCCGGACGACCGCGGCCCGCACACCAGTGCTGCCCACGTCGATTACCAGGACGCTCATGGCCACACCGGTTCACCAAAGGGGGAGGGCAATCCGAGCTTCCCGGGATTGAGCACCCCGGTCGGATCCAATGAAGCCTTCAGGCCCTTGAGCACATCGAACGCGGGTCCGAGGGCCTCGCGCATGTGCCGGCCCCGCACCAGGCCGATGCCGTGGTGGTGGCTGATTGCACCGCCGGCATCGAGGGTGTTACGCATCAGCGCGTCCCACACGGATACGTACCAGCGCGCTGGGTCATCCGTCTTGCCCGCGAAGGTGACGTAGAGGCATGTGCCGTCGGAGTAGTGGTGCGACGCGTGGACGGTGGCGGCCAGCGTGTCGGGGACCGCCATTACCGCGGCCGGTGCAGACTCGGCGAGCGAGCGCGCCGCAGCCCACGGGGCCGCGATCTCGCACGTGTCCACTACGAGGCCCGCTGCCACCGCATCACCGAGGCCGCCGACATGGTTACGCGTCTCAAGCCAGTGGTCGACGAGCGACGCGGGCCGGGCCTCACCGTCGGCGGCTGCTTCCGCACTGACGATGTGGCGAGTTGCCTCGATCAACTTCGAATCACCTTCATCTAGAGCGACCAGCGCACACCCCGAGCCGGCGTCGTCTGCGAAGTGTCTCCGCGTCTCCCGCTTGTCGTAGAGACGGAGGACGGCGGGCGTCGCGCCGCGACGGAGAACGCGACGGCAAACGCCCAGCCCCGTTGCGAAATCGGGGAAGACCCACGCGGCTTTCCATTGGTCCACCGGCGCCGGGTGAGCCCGTAGCCGCACCTTGGTGACTACACCCAGGGTGCCCTCACTGCCCACGAACAGTTGCGTGAGGTCCGGCCCGGTGGCGGACCGCGGGCCCCGCCACCCGGTCCGGATCAGCGAACCATCGGCCAGCGCGACCTCCAGGCCCTCGACCATGTCCGCGACGACCCCGTAGCGGGTGGAGTACTGGCCCGCGCCCCGGCATGCGACCCAGCCACCGACTGAAGCGAGGTCGATGGACTGAGGCCAATGGCCCACGGTAAGACCGTGGGTTCCACGCAACTCGTCTTCGAAGGCGCGGCCGTTCGTCCCCGCGCCGACGGTGACGAGCATCGATTCCCCGTCCACGTCCTCGATGCCGCTGAGTCCTCCGAGGTCGAGGGACACACCGCCGTGCACCGGCAGACTCCCGCCGCACACGCCACTACGGCCCCCGAACGCGGTCACGGGAACGCCCTCCGTCGCGCACACCTTCAGCACGGCGGCCACCTTTTCGGCGCTCGACGGCCGGACGACGACGTCGGGCCGGGAGGGCAATAGGTGACTGTCTTTGTGGCGGAAAACCATGGCCAGCGGCCACCAGTCGACGCCCGCATCGGCCGTATCCGGCGGCGCCTCGCTGACCCCGTCGGAAAGGTCGCGCAGGCGGGCTACGAGGCCGGCCACGTCGGGGCCGGCTGAGTTGGCTGTGGTCATGGCTAACGTCGATTCTTCTATGGCGTCATGGCGCGGTGCGGATGTTCCCCGGCGCCGGTTCTTGAAGGCAGGGGCGGCGGCTGTCGGAGCGGCGGTTACCTGGTCCCGCGCCCGCCGGACCTTGGCGCACCCCCGCACACAGGCCGGCCCGATTCGATTCGGCCCGAACGTGGCCGCTATCCCGTTCCCGCCAAACGTAGAACCCTTCGTCGACGCGCCGCACGGGGAGCCTCATCTGCTGGTGGCACCCGACGGCAAGATCTTCGTCTCATCTCACTTCCAGCCCTATGACTCCCGTACGGGACAACCCTCGCAAACCGGGGCGTCGGCGAACGTGTGGGTGTCGACGGACGGCGGCAGAAGCTTCCGGATCTCGGGCGGCCTGGTGGGCCAAGCCGGCAACGACGTGCACCTGGTGCGAACGCCCTCCGGCGTCGTGCTCATGGTGACCATGACGAACGTCGGCCTCGGAACGGGCGTCGGGGGCGCGAGCGTCACCCGCAGTACCGATGGGGGCCGGACGTGGCAGACCCTCACCGCGGTCAACAAGACCATTCTCTGCGACCGGCCCTTCCTGCTCGTCAATCGCGACGACGACGTGCTTCTCACCTACACCGGGCCTCCAGGTGACATGTGGGCCGTGCGATCAGCAGATCAGGGCGCGACGTGGGGACTGCCCGAGCGGCTGACCGTCCTTCCGCCGCAACTCGGCATCTGCCTCTCGGCCGGGCCGGCGGTCAACCGGGCTCGCGGGGAGCTCGTTGTCCCGTTCGCTTCGAGCTCCTCGCCGGACTGGGCGGCGCGCCGCAACGAGGACGGCTACTTCAACCGCATCGGCATCGCCCGCTCGGGCGGCGAAACCCCTCTCAGCGGATGGCGGGAGGAGGCTGTCATCGAGACACCGCTGGGGCAGGGTGCGGCGACGCTGTTCGCCGTTGCATGCGATGACCGCGGCCGCGAAGCCATCGCCTATTCAGCACGCGACGCCGCCGGCAATCAAGGCGTCTGGTTGCTCCGGTCGGACCGGCCGGGACAGTGGTCCTCGCCGAGGCGGATCGACCCTGCGGGCACGACTGGCCATCTCCCGTTCGTAGTGGCGCGGGGCGATGGGGGGTTGGCCGTCGCCTATCTGTCCAGCGCCTTCGCCGACGCCCGCGAGACGGCGCGACCGTGGACGGTCAAGGTGGCGGTCAGCCGTGACTTCGGGGCGACGTTCACACACGTTCCCGTCAGCGACCATGTCGTGTACGCAGGCAGCCTCTTGGAGGGGCGCCGTGTCTTCTGGGATCTCATCGGGCTGGCTCTCGACCGCGAGGGGTACATGCACGTCGCGTGGGGTGACCAGGGAGATGTTCAGCCCAACAACTATCGGACGTCGATTGTCTACGCCCGGCAGGTGTCCGGACCGCCGCTCGGCGGATAGCGCGGCGTGACCGGCGAGATTCTTCCGAACCCGGGTCGGCTCGCGGAATTCGAGCCCCGCGCGCTGCACCCCTCAGACGACCCGCGGCCCTTTCACCGGACGCTGCCCGGATACGTTGTCACACCCTTGGTGGACGCCCCGGAGCTGGCGCGAGACCTTGGGCTCCACCGGCTCTGGATCAAGGTCGAGGCAGAGCGCCTCGGACTTCCGGCATTCAAGATGCTCGGCGCCTCCTGGGCAACCTTCCGCCTGCTCGGGTCGATTCTCGAAGCTCGCGGCTTTGCGCCACCCGCCGCGCCGAATCTGGAGGACCTGCGCCGTGCCGCGGCGCCTCTGGGTCCGCTCACCTTCGCGGCCGCGACGGATGGCAATCACGGACGCGCCGTGGCTCGGATGGCCTCCCTACTCGGTTGCGCCGCCCGCATCCTCGTGCCGGCGGGCACCGCCCCGGCGCGCATCGAAGCGATCGAATCCGAGGGGGCGCAGGTAAAAGTCGTAGACGGCACTTACGACGAAGCGGTGAGGGAAGCGGCGGGCCTCGCGTCCCGGAACACGTTGATCGTTTCGGACACCTCATGGGAGGGCTACAGCCAAGTTCCTCAATGGGTGATCGACGGATACCGCACGATCTTCAGCGAGCTGGAGGAACAGCTTGCGGGTCAAAGGCCCGACATCACCGCCGTCCAAATGGGCGTTGGCGCGTTGGCCGCCGCCGCGGCGGAGGCGATCGACGCGGAGACGGAGCTCGTCATCGTCGAGCCCGCCAGCGCGGCTTGCGGGTTGAGATCCGCCGAAGCCGGACGACCGACCGAGGTGCCCGGACCGCACGACTCGATCATGGCGGGACTCAACTGCGGCAACGTTTCGCCCATCGCCTGGCCGCGTGTCAGCCGGCGTGCTGATCTCTTTGTGACGGTGGGCGACGACCAAGCGGCGCGTGCTTTGCGCGACCTGGCCGACATTGACGTCGTTGCGGGGGAGACCGGCGCGGCCGGTCTGGCCGGCCTC
Organism: Acidimicrobiales bacterium; assembly: GCA_035526705.1. GTDB lineage: Bacteria > Actinomycetota > Acidimicrobiia > Acidimicrobiales > JAHWKP01 > JAHWKP01. The sequence goes on from DATLBX010000134.1 coordinate 12,374, forward strand.
CGTGCTGCCATCGCAGCCAACGCCCTCGAGCCCGCGGGCCGGACCGCGCTGGTGATTTGCACGGAGGGCGCTACCGATCCCGAGTCCTACGACCGCTCGGTCCTTTAGATTTCAGTGGTGAACATCAAGGCGCCTGCGTCCCTCGAGCCGTTGCGGGAGAAGGTGGCGAACGCGCTCGTCAAGCAGGGGCTTCCCTCGCTCGCTGTCGCGGTCGCTCGCGAGGGCGAAGTCATCTGGGCCGAGGGATTCGGCTGGGCCGACAGGGCCAAGCGCGTACCGGCAGACGCGCACACGCCGTACTCATTGGCGTCGATCAGTAAGCCGGTTACCGCGGTCGGCCTCATGAGGCTCGTCCAGCAGGGAAAGGTCGAGCTCGACGCGCCGGTGGAGCAGTACCTCGACGGTCGGCTCAACGCGCGCGCCGGCGTGGCGGATGAGGCGACCGTCCGCCGCGTCGCCGAACACACCGCCGGCTTGCCGCTGCACTACCACTTCTTCTACGAGGACGAGCCGTTCACCCGTCCACATATGGCCGAGACCATGCGGCGCTACGCCACCCTCGTGAGTGCACCAGGGGAGCGGATGAACTACTCGAACCTGGGCTACGGGATTCTCGACCATCTGATTGCTCGCGTATCCGGAGTGTCGTATGCCGAGTTCCTGCGGCAGGAAGTCTTCAACCCATTGGGCATGACCCGTTCGTCGGTCGACCCTGATCCCGCCTTGGCGGACGTCACCGCGACCCGTTACGGCGCAGATGGAGTGCCTTATCCCTTCTATGACTTCGACCACCCTGGCGGCTCGGCCGTGTACTCGTCGGCCTACGACCTCGTGCGTTTCGCCATGGCCAATCTCGGCACGCTGATGGCGGACCAGCGCGAGGTGCTCGACGCCAGGACGATCGAGGAGATGCACCGGCCCTCTCCCTTGGCGAAGGACGGTCATGGGTACGGCATCGGCTGGGGAACGGTCGAGGACGAAGGCGGGTATCAGACCCGAGGCCACACCGGAGGCATGGGCGGGGTCGCGACAGTCATGACGCTGGTGCCCTCAGAACAGGTCGCGGTGGTGGCGCTGTGCAACGCGGGGGGACTCCTGCCCCACTGGGCGCGTCTCGAGATGCTCGCCGCGCTACTGCCGAAGTATGCCGAGCAGAAGGACAAGGTCATGGCCGCGCTTATGCAGCAAGCCATGCCGCCCGCCCAAGCCCCGCGTCCCGACGTCGTGTCGGAGTTGGTGGGGAAGTGGGAGGGCGTTGTCGAGACACACGAGGAGTCGCTCCCGGTGACGATCGAGTTCGCGGCGGACGGCGGGGCGACGGCTCGGTTGGGGACGCAGCTCCGCACACTCGTAGACGAGATCCGCTGGGACGGCGAGCGATTCGCCGGAAAGATGCACGGCGATCTCCGCACGGAGGACGCGCGCCGCCGGCCCGGTCATGTTGCCCTAGACCTCCGGCTGCGAGGCGACGTCATCGACGGCGCGGCTACGGCAATGACCGACTACCCCGAAGGTGAAGGCGGCGCGCCCGGGAGGCGAGTCGGCAACGCGCTGAGCCACTGGATCCGGCTGGAGCGGGCCACGGGATGATCGCCGGCCCGGCGGGAGGCCGCGACCGCAAGGCGTCGAGGGATTACCCGCCGCTGGTGGTCGCCGGGCTGCTCATGCTGCTGATCCTGGGGGTCCTGCCCTCTTCGCTGAACCTGCCCCAGGAGAACCCCTCGGAGACCCTGGAGTACGCGCCCGTGCCCCCCGAGGATCAGGACGAGCCTCCGCCCGCCGGAAACTTCGCCTCCCTCGGACTGGGAACCAGTTCAGGCCTGTCCGCTTCGGCCGAGGGGGGTGACGCGTCCGGGGGAGCTGGCGGTGAAGTGGGGGGACGTGCGGTGAAGACACCGTCCACCAAACGCTGTGTCGGCACTCCGCCGCGACAGACCGAAGATCCGCTGTCGCCTCCTTGCGTCGCGGTATTCAACGGCGATAACGGAGGCTCGACGTACAACGGTGTCACCGCGGACGAGATCCGGATCTTGATGTACTTCAACGGTGGCGGTCGCTGGTGCAACTATGGCGACGAAGGATGCCCCGCGGGCCCGGTCGACAAGCTTTTCGACCTGGCGCAGCCGCCCGCGGACGACGAGTTCTACCACCTCGAGTTCTACCGAAACTGGCAGCGCTACTTCAACGAGCGGTTCCAGACGTACGGCCGCCTCGTGCATTTCTACGTCTATTACAACAACACGCTGACAAATCCCGAGACCCGACGCGCCGACGCGGCGAGCATGCTCGACCGGGTCAAGCCGTTCGCCGTGATCGACTTCGTGTATGGGAACTCGGACGTCTTTGTCGACGCGATGGCTCGCCGGGGCGTCATGAATTTCGGCGGAACCGCGCTGCGCACGGAGGCCGCGTATCGCAGGCACCCGGGACTGGTCTGGAGCTTCGCACCGACGGTTGAACGGATGGCGCGGTCCTTCTCGTCGTTCTTGTGCACCAAGGTTCAACCCTTCGGGGCCAGCTTCTCGGGCAACGAAGGTCAGAACGGGACACCACGCGTCTACGGGCTGCTGCACACCAGCGACCCGGGCCAGTCCCAGTACCTCGCGTTGAACCAGCTCGTGCGAGAGCAGGCGGAGAGCTGTGGAATCCAGTTCGCCGCCGAGGGCACATACCCCGCTTGTTACGTGTTGGCCGGCACCGGAGGCAACCGCGACGAGGCGGTGATCATGGCCGACTTCCAGCAGAAGGGAGTGACCACGATCATCTGGCCTGGTTGTTATGAGGGCAACATGACCCACGCCGCGTCAGCCGCGAACTACTACCCGGAGTGGATTACCACTGACTACCGGGGAATGGAGCGCAGCGAGACGGGACTCGTTGTTCAGGAGAAGAAGGAGTGGACGAACGCCTGGGTCGTCACGCCGCAGACGTTCCAGAACGCCGACCTCCTTCCCATCGAACCGGCGTGTCTGGACGCGTACACCTCAGTCGACCCGAAGGTGGATCGGGAGTCCTTCGATCTGACGACCGCGTGCAAGGTGTACCGGGACCTGCGCCAACTCTTCATTGGCATCCAGGTCGCGGGACCGCGCCTCGACCCGAAGTCCGTCGAGAAGGGTTACCGCGCCATCCCCGACAAGCCGTCGCCGTCGCGCGACCAGGTGTCGTGCTACTACGAGCCCGGCGAATACACGTGCGACAAGGACGCCGTCGCCCAATGGTGGGATCCGAATGCCGCCGGGGTCAATCGTGGTGGCGTCGCCCCGATCAAGGGCCTGCCCGGTTGCTACCGGATGGGCGACGACGGACGCCGCTATCGCCCCGGCGAATGGCCGGAAGGAGACGTGCTCACCATGAAAGCCCCGGATCAGGTCTGCAACCTGTCGAACGAGCAATGAGCGACGCTTCGGGAGGCGAGTTCAGCCTCGAGCCGCGAGTCGACGTCTACGGCATTTCGTTGGAAGTCGGTCCGATGATCCGAGACGTCTCCGTGGGTCGGATGCAGGCGGCCATCGAGCGGTTGGCCGTCAGCCCTCGCGATGTGGTCGAGGACCACGCCGCGGCTCTTGCCGCAGCGGACTTCGTCGACAGTGAGTTGCAAACAATCGGTCTCGCCACGCGTCGCGTCGACGCCGAGGCCCAAGGCGTCGTCCTGCCGTCCGTTTGGTCGGAGATCCCGGGCACGGAGTCCGACGCGACGTTCGTGTTCCTCGCGCACTACGACACCGTCCCCGGGTCTCCCGGCGCAGACGACAACGCGAGCGGTGTTGCCGGAATGCTCGAAATCGCACGGATCCTCAAGGAAAACCCGCTGCCGGTGCGGACGGTCGTCGCCACCGCGGGATTCGAGGAGATGGGGAACTTCGCCGGTTCGGCCGCGGTCGCGCAAGCCCTTCACGGTGAGACCGAGATGATCGGGATGATCTCGTTGGAGATGATCGGCTTCACCACCGACGAACCCTCTACGTTTCTCCCGATTCCGGCTGACTTCCTCGCCATCGTCGGTGACGACAAGTCCGAGGCGTTCATTCACACCTTCCACTCCGCCGCGGCGCGGTGGTTGCCGCAGCGCCGCGTCATTCCGATCGCGATGGACCCCGAGGTCAACACGAACGTGCGGCGCTCGGACCACGCCGCCTTCTGGGCACTCGGTGTCCCCGCGGCCATGGCCACAGACACCGCGAACTTCCGCAACCCGCATTACCACCAGCCCACCGACACACCAGACAAGATCGATTACGACTTCGCGCGCGATTGCACGTCCGCGCTGATGATCGGAGGCGCTGCCTATTCGCGCCTCTGGGTCGATGGTGGCGTGCCCCCGCTCAGTTAGACGGGGCTAACAAGCGCTCGACTTCGGGGCGTGCCGACGCGGCGCCTCTCTCGTCCAGAAGCGCGGCGCGCGTCCGCCGTTCCAGCACGTCTTCCGGGTGGCGCGCCATTTCCTCACGACCCGCCCATACGGCCTCGGCGCGCAGATAGGCGAGTCCTGGCACCAGGGGCTCCGCGAGAGAGGGGTCATCGGTGCACAACGCATAGACCTCGGGGGCCTCGGAGCCAAAACGGCTGATCAGGTGGCCCCACGTCCCGTCGGCCACGCCCGCCGGCCTTTTGCCGGCTGAGTCCTGGCCCCAAAGCTTCAGGCGACGGGTCGGGGATCGCCCCAGACTCCGGCCAAGAACGCGGGCGGCGGCGGCGACTGTGTCGGCAGCCATGGCCCGGTACGTCGTCAGTTTCCCGCCGGTCACAGTCACGACGCCTGCGAGATCCGTCGTGACCGCGTGGCGGCGGGAGAGGTCCGCGGTGCGCTCCTTGTTCGCGCCTTGCAGGAGCGGGCGTAGGCCGGCCCAACGTCCGACGACATCATCGGGCGTCAGCGTTTCTACCGCCACCGCATTGACTGCCTTGAGGAGATACTCGACGTCCGCGTCGGTGCAACTGGGATCCTCGAGCGAACCGTCGTGATCGGTGTCGGTGGTTCCGATGTAGGTCCGGCCCGCCCACGGGATCGCGAATATGGAGCGGCGGTCGCCGGGAACGGGCAGCACGATCGCGCTCTTCACGTGAAACCGTGCTCCCGGCACGACGATGTGCACACCTTTCGCCGGGCGGATCGACGGCGCGGCGTTGTGGAGCGCGTCGGCCCACACGCCCGTGGCATTGATCACGACACCGGCGCGGACTTCGTGGCCGTCCGCCAGCCGCGCTCCTCGCGCCCTTCCCGAAGGATCGGTGAGCAGCGACTCGACGGGGGAGTAGTTCGCGGCAACAGCACCGAACCGCAGCACCGCGGTGCGAGCCAAGGTCAGCGTGAGTCGCGCGTCGTCGGCCCACGCGTCCCAGTAGATGAAGGCCGACCCGATGGCGCCCGGTCGAATGCCAGGAGCAAGTGAGGCCGCCGCGGGGCCATCGAGGCGCTGATGCCTGTGCCCGATCCGCGCCCCACCGGCGAGGTCGTACATCCAGAGAGCCGTGCGGTACGCCTTGGTGATCGCCTCGTGCGGAGGCTTGCCGTCCTTGGTCAGCATCGGAATCAGGAAGGGCAAGGGCTTCACCAGATGGGGCGCGTTGTGCAGCAGCCGTTGCCGCTCCGCCAAGTTCTGTGCGACCAGCCGGAACTCGCGCTGTGACAGGTATCGGAGCCCGCCATGCACCAACTTCGATGACCGCGAGGAGGTTCCCGACGCCCAGTCGGCGGCCTCCACGATCGCGGTCTTCAGCCCGCGGGCCGACGTGTCGAGCGCCACGCCGGCGCCTGTGATCCCGCCCCCGACCACGAGGACGTCGAACTCCTCGTCCCCCAACCGGGACAGCGCCCGGTCGCGGTTGAACTCAGTCGCCAGCTTCGGACAGTTGGCTGTAGGGAGTGCGGAACCCGTCGCGCAGCAACTTGCGCACGGATCCCCAGTCCTTCACGAGGATGATCACCGCCAGGGTGATGTACACGCCGGCGACGGCGCGCCTCTCCCACTCGGGCAGGAACCCACCCAGGATGAACTGGGCCCAGAAGAGTCCGAACAGCGACAGCGCTTCCTTGTTGGAGAGCGTCAGATTGTTCAGGATCGCCACGGCGAACAGGGACTGAGCGGCGGTAAGCAGCAACTCGTCGCGCTGGAGGGTGGATATGGGAAGCCCGTGCGAGCTCGACGAAGCGATCGCGAACACGATCGGAAGCGTGCCGACCAAGAGGGTCCACTGGTTGACCTTCGACGAGACCAAAGTGCCCAGACCCGCGTTGGTGTTCAGTCTCCAGGCGTACAGCCCGGCGACCAAGAGCTCGGGCGACTCCGAAGCGAGCGGCGCGAGCCACTGCACCAGCAGGAACTCGCTTATCCCGAACGTTTCTCCGGTCTCCACCAGGTTGTGCGCGAATGGCTCGGCGCAGAGAAGGATCACCCCGGCGGCCAGAAAAAACAGGCCGACGCAGGTCCACAGTCGCGCCGAGCGGCTGGAGAACGACCCGATCCACCGGGCCGGGCCCACCAGATGCGGTTCCTCGGCCGGGGCGCGCGAAATCCGGATCGTGTACACGACGAAGATCCCCACCAGCACGGCGGCGTCGTAGAGGGTGATGGAGCTCTTGAACGGCAGGGTGAGCGAGTACAGCGTGGCCAGCGAGAGAAAGGCGACCTCGACCGCGTGACTCCGCTCCAGGCTCACCCCGCCGGCGCTGGCCTCCAGCCGGTTCCCGTCGAAGGTGGGCAGGTTCTTGACGGCGACTGTCTTCGCGCCAGAACGCTTCCGGAGCCTCCACCACGCGATGAACACGACCATCGACCACCCCACACCGATGAGCAGTCGGTTGGCACCGGTCATGTTCGCGAGCGCGAGAGAGCAACTCGACTCGACGTCGCGTCCCAAGGGGTTGCACCCGGGGTCGAAGCCCGCGGCCCGATAGTCGCGGCCTCCCTTGAACGCGAACACCATGTCGACGGCGTATTCCGGCAGCACGGCTATGAACGCCAGCACCGCGATCGCCAGGCCCGCCGAGATGAACAGCTGCGCCACCTCGGCCGCCCACGAGAGAATGAACGCCGCACCGACGATCGCCAGTCCGAACAACACAGCTCCGAGCCCCGGCGCCACATGGAGGTCCATCAGCTTCGTTATGACCCCGGGCAGGGTGACCAGGAGCGCCATCAGCAGCGTGAGCCGCTGCCGGCCGGGACGGACGTTCTCGTGAACGTCCTGGTCGGTGGTTGTCACAGCGCAGTCAAGCTAGTGGCGTATCAGGCCAGGTCGAAGCGGTCGAGGTTCATCACCTTGTCCCACGCGGCGACGAAATCGTGGACGAACTTCTCTTTGGCGTCATCGCTGGCGTAGACCTCCGACAGCGCGCGCAGCTGGGAGTTGGAGCCGAAGACGAGGTCGACGGCCGTCGCGGTCCACCTCACTTCCCCAGTAGTCCGATCGCGGCCCTCGTACACATTTTCCGTGGAGGCTGTCGGCTTCCACTCGGTATCCATATCCAGCAAATTGACGAAGAAGTCGTTCGTGAGCGTCTCGCGCCACTCGGTGAGCACGCCTTCTTGGGCACGCCCGACGTTGGCGTTCAGGGCCCGCAACCCGCCGATCAGAACTGTCATTTCGGGAGCGGTGAGCGTCAGAAGGTTTGCCCGATCCAGAAGGAGCGTCTCGGGCGGCAGCTTCTCCCCCGATCGGAGGTAGTTGCGGAAACCATCTGCCTTCGGTTCGAGGACGGCGAAGGTCTCCACGTCCGTCTGCTCCTGTGAGGCGTCGGTACGTCCGGGCGCGAAGGGGACTGTGATCTTGTGCCCGGCGTTGCTCGCCGCCTGTTCCACCGCGGCACAGCCGCCCAGGACGATGAGGTCCGCCAGGGAAACCTTCTTTCCTCCGGAGGCCGAGCCGTTGAAGTCCTGCTGGATCTGCTCGAGAGCCGCCAGGACCTCGCCTAGCTCGTCGGGCTCATTGACTTCCCAATCCCTCTGCGGGGCGAGGCGGATCCGGGCTCCGTTGGCTCCACCCCGCTTGTCTGTGCCCCTGAAGCTCGCCGCCGAGGCCCACGCGGTCGACACCAGCTGCGAGATGGACAAGCCGGCGCCGAGGACCTTGTCCTTCAGCGCCGCGATGTCCTTTGCCCCGATGAGTTCGTGGTCCACCTCGGGAACCGGGTCCTGCCACAGCTGGGGCTCTGGAACCCACGGGCCGAGGTATCGGGACGCGGGCCCCATGTCGCGGTGCAGCAATTTGAACCAGGCCTTGCCGAAGGCGTCGGCAAGCTGATCGGGATTCTCGAGGAACCGCCGGGAGATGGGCTCGTAGATGGGGTCCATGCGGAGCGCAAGGTCCGACGTCAGCATCATCGGCGCGTGGCGCACCGCCGCGTCGTGCGCGTCCGGGACGAGATCGCTTCCGGCACCGCCCTTTGGCTTCCACTGCTTCGCGCCGGCAGGGCTCGTGGTCAGTTCCCACTCGAAACCGAACAGCGTTTCCAGGTAGCTGTTGTCCCACTCGGTCGGCGTGGGAGTCCACGCTCCCTCCAGGCCGCTCGTGATCGTGTCCTTGCCTTTACCCGAGCCGAACTGGCTCTTCCAGCCGATCCCTTGATGATCGACGGGGCATCCCTCGGGCTCCGCGCCCACGAGCTCGGGGTCGCCGGCCCCATGGCACTTGCCGAACGTGTGGCCCCCGATGATCAGCGCCGCCGTCTCTTCGTCGTTCATGGCCATGCGTGCAAACGTCTCGCGGATGTCGCGTGCCGACGCCAGCGGGTCCGCGTTGCCGTTGGGCCCTTCCGGGTTGACGTAGATCAGGCCCATCTGCACCGCGCCGAACGGGCCGGTCAGCGCGCGCTCGTCGCTGTCGGTGCTGTATCGCTCGTCGCCGAGCCACGCGTCCTCAGGTCCCCAGAAGATCTCCTGCGGCTCCCAGATGTCGGGGCGACCGAAGCCAAATCCAAAGGTCTCTAAGCCCATGTCCTCGAGGGCGACGTTGCCGGCGAACACCAGAAGGTCAGCCCAAGAGATCTTTCGGCCGTACTTCTTCTTGATCGGCCAGAGCAACCGCCTTGCCTTGTCGAGGTTCGCGTTGTCCGGCCAGCTGTTCAGCGGCGCGAAGCGCTGGTCGCCGTCGCCGGCACCTCCGCGGCCATCGGCGATGCGGTAGGTGCCCGCCGCGTGCCAGGTCATCCGAATGAAGAGCGGCCCGTAATGGCCGTAGTCGGCGGGCCACCAGTCCTGCGAGGTCGTCATGACTTCGCGGAGGTCGCGCTTGAGGCCGTCCAGGTCCAGGGTCTTGAATTCCGCGGCGTAGTCGAATTCCTCACCCATGGGGTTGGCGCGGGTGGAGTGCTGGTGCAGAACCTGCAGGTCGAGCTGGTCGGGCCACCAGTCGCGGTTGGTCCTGGGCCGCTTCGACGGCTTGGGATCGGGCGAGGGAATCGCCGGGTTTTCGCTCTCGCTGCCTCGCTCGGACACGCCTTCGGACACTGGTCCTCCTGTCTTGGTTTCCTGGGGAATGGCTAGTCGCTCAGGGGGCCCCACTCTGCCCGACGCGGGGGGCGGCTCGGGCCAGGCGCCGCAGCCGACCTCCGGGAAGGCGGCGCGCTAGCTATTGTTTGCTGGGGACGAGGAAGTTACTGGGAACGCCCAGGTCAGAGGGGGTGTTTGGACAAGCACCCCCCGCGTAGTCCACAATCAATGGCTGCCGCGATTCGCAGCAACGGTTGACGGGTAGGGGACTGAGCCCGGAGGCCGCTTCCGCCCAACGATCAGACCGCGAGATTCCAAGTGATACGACCTGATACCGATATGAGTATGTCCTGGCAGAAGCGCGCCGCCTGCGCCGGCCTCGAAACCGAGATCTTCTACCCGGCGACCGACGAGGAAGCCGACGTGGCCAAGGCCATCTGCGCCGAGTGCCCCGTTCGTGAGGCGTGCCTCGAGTTCGCCCTCGCCAGCCGCGAGAAGGAAGGCATCTGGGGCGGCTGCACCGAACGGGAGCGCCGCCGCATCATCCGTCAGCGCCGCCGGACCGCTTAGTCGGGGCGGCGCCCCCTCCGGGGCGACGGGCCGCCGCGTCCCACCTACGCTCCGTTCGTGGATTTTGAACTTTCGGAGGAAATTTCGACGCTGCAGAAGACGGTGCGGCGGCTGGTGCAGGACAAGATTGCCCCTCGGGCGCGGGAGGTCGACCGGTCCGGGGAGTACCCCCAGGACTTCTTCGATGCTTTCCGTGATGCGGGCGTCCTTGGGCTCGGGCTGCCCGTCGAGGTAGGCGGGGGCGGAGCTGGGATCCTCGGGCTGAGCATCGCCATCGAGGAGGTCGCCAAGCACTCCAACACGGCGGCGCTGATGCTGTTGCTCACCCGGCTGCCTACGTCACCGATCCTCATCGCGGGCAGTGACGAGCAGAAGTCGCGCTATGTCGCGCCTCTTGCCGAGGGGACCATGCGGGCCGGGTTCGGCCTTTCGGAGCCCCAGGCCGGCTCCGACGTGATGGGAATGCGCACGCGCGCCGTGCGCGACGGCGACGACTGGATCCTCACCGGAACCAAGTGCTGGATGTCCGGCGTGGTGCAGGCGGATTGGTACACCGTGTTCGCCAAGACGGCGGAGGACCCGACGGCGCGAAACCACGACTCGATCAGCGCCTTCATCGTCGAGCGGAAGTGGGACGGCGTAACGGTCGGAAACGTCGATCGCAAGATGGGAGTGAAGGGGATCGACACCGGCGAGCTTTTGCTCGACGGTGTCCGCGTACCCGCGGAGAACGTCATCGGAGAGATCGGGGGCTTCCGGCTCTGCATGCTCGGGCTGAACGCGATGCGCCCCATCGTGGCCGCCCGCGGCATCGGCCTGGCCGAGGGCGCGCTCATGTACGCGACGGAGTACGTCAAGCAGCGCGCTGCATTCGGCAAGACGGTCGCAGATTTCCAGGGCATCCAATGGGAGATCGCCAAGCTCGCCACCGACATCGAGGCGGCCCGACTTCTCACGTATCGCGCTGCGTGGCTCGCGGACCAGGGCCGGTTCACCAAGGAGTGGGTGCCTTACCTGTCCATGGCGAAGTACTACGCGACGGAGCTCGCGGTGCGCGCTTCAGGCATGGCCGTGCAGATGCTCGGCGCGGCGGGCTACATGGAGGACCACCCAACGGAGCAGTGGTACCGCGACGCGCGGCAGCTCACGATCGTCGAGGGCACCAGTCAGGTGCAGCTCGGGTTGATTGCCAAGGGCGTGCTCGACCACGACCTCTGGTGGGACTAGTTCCGCCTTCACTCGCCTCGGTCGGCCTGCGGCCTGCCTCGCTCCGTAAATCCCCCGAATGACCATCGCGGACCTGGGTGGGTGGGGCGAACTCCTTACCCGGGTGCTGGCCGGGGTGGATCTGAACCGGGGCGGAGCGCACGCGGTCATGTCGTCGATTCTCTCGGGGGAGGCGACGCCATCCCAGATCGCGGGCTTCCTCGTAGCTCTGCGGGCGAAGGGACCGACGTCGGAGGAAATGGTGGGGTTCGTGTCCGCCATGCACGAGGCAGGCGAGTCCATCGACCTCGGCGACCTCGACGCCATCGACACTTGCGGCACCGGCGGATCGGAGCAGCGGCGCAGCGCGGCGTTCAACGTCTCAACGCTTGCGGCCCTCGTGGTTGCGGGAGCCGGCGGGAAGGTGTGCAAGCACGGGAACCGGCGGGCGTCCGGCACAAGCGGGTCAGCGGACACTCTCGAGTTCCTGGGTGTCGCGGTGGATCTGCCGGCAGAGGGAGTGGCGGCATGTGTGCGTGAAGCCGGCATGGGCTTCGCCTATGCGCCGCGTTTTCACCCAGGCATGCGCCACGCAGGTCCGGTGCGCCGCGAGATCGGCGTTCGCACCGTCTTCAACTTCGTCGGCCCGCTCGCCAATCCGGCCCGAGTGCGGCGGCAGGTCGTCGGCGTCTGCGAGGCGGCAATCGCCGAAACCGTGGCCGGCGTGCTGCAGGCCAACGGCGCGGAACGAGCGATGGTCGTCCACGGCGCGGACGGTCTCGATGAGTTCACCACCACAGGAACGTCGACGGTGATTCAGGTGGAGCCCGACTTCGTGAAGCAGTACGAGGTGTCGCCAGGGGATCTGGGGCTGCAGCAGGCGACGACCGCTGATCTGCGCGGCGGCGACTCCAAGGAAAACGCGCGGCTGGGGCGGCAGATCCTCGACGGCGAGCGTTCCGCGCGGCGGGATCTGATCCTGTTGAACGCGGCGGCTGGCATCGTGGTCGCCGGCTTGGCCGCCGACCTGGTCGAGGGCTTGGCGCGCGCCGAAAAAGCGGTCGATGACGGGAGCGCCGCGAAAGTGCTCGAGGACCTGGTGCGCGTCTCCCAGCGCGAGGAAGAACGGGGGGCGGCGTGAGCGAGCGGGAGCAGGCGACCGGCGGCTTCGTCTGTGGCGGCTGCGGGAACAAGACGCGGTTCGACGTGACCGTGCGCCGTCGGACGAAGGAGTTCCACCACTACTCGTTGGCCGGCGAATTACAGGTCGAGGACACCGAGGTCCTGGACGAAGAAATAGAGGAAGTCGCGTGCCGCTGGTGCGGCCACGGGAAGGCGGTCACACCCGCCTGATTCCTGTCACCAGGGATCTGGATACTCCTCGTATGAGGAACGTCATCCCCCTGATTCCCGTAGTCGACGAGAGCAAGGCGTCGCTGGTCATCAGCTGCGACGAATGTGCGTATCAGCACACCGACCAATGCGACGACTGCGTGGTGAGCTTCATCTGCGACCTGGATGACGACGAGTCCGTGGTGCTCGATGCGGCTGAGCACCGTGCGCTGCGGCTCTTGTCGGACGCCGGGCTCACGCCTGAGCTGCATCTGACGGCCAAGGCGGTGTAGTCGGTCACACCGACCCCTTCCGGGGCGGCTGTAACCTTCGCCCCGCGATACAGCCATAGCGAGGGGCGTCGTGCAACAACTTCACCTGGTCGGGTTCACGGCCGACAACCGAGGCCTGATCTTCAGCGCCCGCAAGGGCGCTAAGTCCGGTGGGTTCGTGGTGACCCTGGACGACAAGCTGCTCGCCCGGGTCGACGAGATGGTCGCCCGGCGCGACGAGGAGCAGGACAGCCGGGCCTCGAACCGCCCCAAGTCGAGCCTCAGCCCCCGGGAGATCCAGGCGCGACTCCGCGCCGGCCGCACCATCGCTCAGGTCGCTCGAGAGGCTGGCGTGGAAGAGGAATGGGTCGCCCGCTGGGCCGCCCCCATCGCGGCCGAGCAGGCTCAGGTCGTCGAGCGGGCCCAGGAGCTGACCATGGAAAAGAACCGGGTCGGGCCCTCCGCTGTCGCGCTCGGCGAAGCCGTGCGCTGGAATATGGCCGACAAGGGAATCGTCTTCACGGACGCGGGCTGGACCGGTTCTTGGGACGCATTCCACCTGCGGGCCAACTCCTGGATGGTGCGTTTCACCTACGTCTACCGGCGCGCCACCCATCAGGCGGAGTGGGAGGTCGACACCCGAGAGGCCGTAGTTAGCAGCCGCAACCGCCAGGCGACCGATCTGGGATACGTGGCACCCGGCAGCCGGCGGCCGAAGATGCCGCGCTCGATGCTGGCTGCGGTCGACCTGCCGAGCGTGGCGCCCGCGCTCCCTGCCGCCTCGTCAGGGACGACGGGTTCGTCTCCCGCCGCCTCACCTCCGAAGGCGCCCGCGCCGCGCTCCGCGCCGGCCCGAAAGAAGGCCTCCGGAAGTAAGGACGTTGCGGCGCGGACCGCGGCGGCCAAGAAGAAGTGGGCCGCGATCAAGAAGGCGGCGGACCGCAAGGCCGCGGCCGATCGGATCGCGTCGAAGAAGGCCGCAGCAAAGAAGGCGGCGGCTGCCAAGAAGGAGGCGGCGCAGAAGGCGGCGGCGCGGGAGGCCGCCGCCAAGAAGGCTGCCGCCAAGAAGGCTGCCGCCAAGAAGGCTGCCGCGAAGAAGACCGCCGCGAAGAAGGCCGCCGCGAAGAAGACTGCCGCCAAGAAGACTGCCGCCAAGAAGTCGACGCCGCGGAAGGTGTCGACGAAGAAGTCGACGCCGCGGAAGGCGTCGACTAAGTCGACGCCTCGTAAGTCGACGCCGCGGAAGGCGCCCGCCAAGAATGCGACCACGCGGTCGGCCCGGGCGCCGGGGGCGAAGAAGGCGGCGCGTCGCGCCAGCCCCGCCAAGCGGAGGCCCCCGGCGGTCGCGCCGCCGGCCCGTGTGGCACAACCGGCAACCGAGCCGGCTCGCGTCTCACCGCGCGCGGCCTCGTCGCCTCCCCGGGCCACCAACCGGCCCAGAACGCGCCCCGCCCAGGCGGCTCCGGCCAGGCCGGCCAGACGGACGAACGACTCTTCCGCCGGGCCGGAGCGTCGCTTCGCGGCCCACGAGTCAGAGCGCGAGGTTGCGGACCGCCAGAACGACTCCACCCCCGCGCCCGAAACCGGTGCCGCGCCGGCGTCGCCGGCGCGAACCCCCATTCGAATCGACAGTGGCGTGCCCCGCCGCGACACTGGCGGTTCGCCGATCATCAGGGCTGACCGCGCCGACCAGTCGCGCGAGGAGCCGGCCGGCGTCGGTGCGCGGTCTGCGGAAAATGGGTCGCCGCGTCAGGGACGGTTCCGCTTCCGCCGCAGCCGTAATCGCAACTGAAGAGCCTCCTACTCGTAACCAACGATTTCCCGCCGTTACTCGGTGGAATCGAGACCTACCACCGCGAACTGCTGGCCCGTATCGCGCCCCACCGCAGGGTGACCGTGCTCGCGCCGGCCCACGCCGAAGCCGCTCAGTTCGACGCCACCGCCCCCTACCGGGTCGAGCGAGCGTCATCCAGGGTCCTCATGCCGACGCCCGTTTTGGCGCATCGAATCGAATCGCTGGCGCGCGAGTGCGATGCCGACGTGGTCCTTCTCGACCCGCCGCTGCCGCTCGGCCTCGTGACGCGGAGAATGTCTCGGCGGCACGCAACTTTCGTGCACGGGGGAGTGGCCACGCAGGCGCGGCCGCCGGGGGCGCGGCAGCTGCTCCGCGCCGCGATGTCCCGCTCAGCTTTGGTGATCTCCGCCGGCCGGTTTTCTGCCGGAGAGGTGCGCCGCGCGATGGGCGCGGCTACGCCGCCGATCCACACCGTCAACCCGGGCGTGGACGTGCACCGGTTCCAAGTGCTGAGTCCCGAACAGAAGCGCGCCGTGCGGAACCGTCTCGGGTTGCCTCCTGACGCCTTGATCGTTCTGAGCCTGAGCCGGCTGGTCCCTCGTAAGGGAATGCCCGAACTGGCGGAAGCGGTGGCTCGACTCGCGCCGGCCTATCCGGACGTTCTCCTCGTCGTCGGGGGCACGGGGCGGGACGCGGCTCGCGTCGAGAGGACCGCGGAGCGGGCCGGCACTCCGCTGCGCATGCTCGGCCGGGTGCCCGATGAAGACCTGGCCGACCTCTACGGGTGCGCGGATGTGTTCGCCATGGTCTGCCACGACCGGTGGTTCGGCCTCGAGCAGGAGGGCTTCGGAATCGTGTTCGCCGACGCGGCCGCGGCCGGCCTCCCTGCGGTGGCCGGAGACAGTGGCGGCGCGGCGGAGGCGGTCCTCGACGGGGTTACCGGAGCTGTCGTCGGCCGACCTCGCGACCCGAGCGCTATCGGGGCGGCGCTCGCACCGTTGCTGGACGACCCCGACCTGCGGGCGCGTCAGGGCGCCGCGGCGCGGGAGCGCGCCGTGAACGAGCTGTCCTGGGACGTGTCCGCGGCGCGTTTGCTGGAGGCACTGGAGAGCATCGGCGCCTAAGTACGCTCGTGCCCGTGACCGACCGCGCTACCGAGACGATTGTCGTCAAGGCGCCCATCGAGAAGTGCTGGGAGGTCGCGACCGACTTCATTCGCTACCCGGAGTGGGCGCCAGCGGTCAAGGGTGCCGACATCGAGGCGAAGGACGCCCAGGGGCGGCCGGTGCGGGTCCATTTTCGGGCGGCCAGCTTCGGCCGCAGCGTGAGCTACACGCTCGACTACGACTACTCGGACGCGCCGGCCCGACTGGCGTGGAAGCAGTCGGCGGGTGATCTCACGAGCCGGATCGACGGTGTCTACGAGTTCGAGGCCCTGGGCCCGAACACCGAGGTCGTCTATCACCTCGTGGTCGACCTGAAGCTCCCGGTCCCCGGATTCGTGAAGCGCAGAGCGGAAGGTCTCATCATTCACGGAGCGCTCCGCGACCTGAAGAGCCGAGTGGAGTCGCTCGCCCTCACTTCGTGAGTGGGTCTCCGACTTTCGGCCTCGACCTAGGAGGCACGAAGTGCCTCGGCGTGGCGTGGCAGGACGGGCAGGTGGTGGCCCAGCACCGGGCTGAGACAGAGACCGCCGGGCCCGGCGACGTGATCGAGCTGCTCGCCGGTGTGACCGGTCATCTGCAGACTGCAGCGGGAGCTCCACGCGCCATCGGGATCGGCGCCCCCGGTCTCGTGACGGCGGCGGGCGATCTGGCCCGGGCCCCGAATCTCCCCGGCGTACAGGATCTCGCCCTGCGCTCCGGGTTCGCGGAGGTCGTGGGGGTTCCCGTCGTGGTCGAGAACGACGCGGCTACCGCCGCGTGGGCTGAGTTCTCGAACGGAGCGGCCGCCGGGGCGAACTCGATGCTGGCCGTCACCCTCGGCACCGGGGTCGGCGGTGGCATCGTGCTGGACGGCCGGCTCGTGCGTGGGGCGCACGGATTTGCGGCGGAGATCGGGCACATGACCGTCCGGGAAGGCGGGCGCCCTTGCGTCTGCGGCAAGCGCGGCTGCTGGGAGGTCTACGCGTCCGGCGGCGCGCTCGGCCGGCTGGCGCGGGAGCACATGGGGCTGAGTGGCGAGGCGGCCACGGCGGCCGCGCTGCGCGGTGAGGTCGAAGCTTTGGTTCTGCTGACGGAGTACGCGGGTGAGGTCGCGCTCGGGCTGGGAAGCCTGGTCGAGGTCCTGGACCCGGAGGTCGTGGTCATCGGGGGTGGCCTGGTCGAGGTCGGGGAAGCGCTGATGGCGCCGATTCGCTCCGCCCTGCCCGGCTTCGTCTACTCCTGGGAGCACCGGGAGCCCACGCCTGTTGTCGCGGCAAAGCTGGGAGAGCGCGCCGGCGCGATCGGCGCGGCCCTGCTCGCCGCCGAGCGGACGTAAATGCGCGTCGGCATTGTCGTGCCGACGTTCCACGAGGACGCGGCGCGTGTCGTCCGTCTTGCCCGCGAGGCGGAGCGCTCCGGTATCGATGGCGTGTTTCTCTACGACCATCTCTGGCACATAGGCAGGAAGGACCATCCCGCGCTCCACGGGCCGACCTTGATGTCGGCCGTCGCGGTGTCGACCTCCACGCTGACTGTCGGGAGCCTGGTGGCCCGGGTCGGCTTGCAGAGCAACGAAGTACTCGCGTCGATGATGTCGACTGTCGAGCGAATCGCTCCCGGACGGGTGATCGCCACAATTGGAATCGGCGACGCTCTCAGCCGCGACGAAAACGAGACATACGGGATCGAGTTCGCGCCACGTCCGGCGCGGCTGGCCCAGATGGTCGAATGTTGTCGGTTGCTGCGCGCCGGGCGCCTGCCGGTTTGGGTGGCGGGGACTTCCGACGCGGTTTGGGAGATAGCCGCGGGTGAGGCGGACGGGGTGAATCTCTGGGATGTCGACCCCGCCGTGGTTGAGCGGGCGCGTCGAGTCGCCCAACCCGCCGAGGTCACATGGGCGGGACTCGTGCGCATGGCAGATGGCGCGGACCACCTCTCGGCGCGCCTGCGCGCCATCGGCGAGGCAGGCGCCACCTGGGCGATCGCCGCGATCGTCGGCCTCGAAGACGAAGACGTGCCGCGCTTTGCCGAGGTTGCGGCCAGTACCTTTCATTGATGGAGTTCCGCCGCGTCAACGACTTGCCCCCGTACGTCTTTACGATCATCGATGGGCTGAAGGTGGCGGCTAGGCGATCCGGTGCGGACGTCATCGACCTTGGCTTCGGCAACCCCGATATCCCGTCGCCCGACCTTGCGGTCGAGAAGTTGGCGGAGGCGGCCCGCAACCCCAAGAACCATCGGTACTCGGCGAGCCGCGGCATCCCCAAGATTCGGCAGGCCGTAGCCGACCTGTACCAGCGGCGCTTCGACGTGACGCTGGATCCGGACACGCAGGTGGTCACCACCATCGGCGCCAAGGAGGGCCTGGCCCACCTCATGTGGGTGCTGGTGCAGCCCGGCGACGCGGCGCTAGTGCCCACTCCGTCGTACCCGATTCACATTTATGCGGCGTTGTTCGCCGGCGCGGACGTCCGACAGGTTCCACTCGGTCCCGCGCCGTACGGGCCGCTCGACGCACCGCTCGGCACAGAGCCCAGTGGCTCGCCACAGCTCGCAGCGGGGGGCTCCGGGACCCCGCATGTGGCGGAGGATTTCTTCGATCGGCTGGTGGGCGCATTCGAGTCCGCGTGGCCCAAGCCCCGCGTCATCGTGCTGTCATTTCCGCACAACCCGACGACCACTTGCGTGGATCTTGCGTGGATGGAGCGCATGGTGGAGTTCGCCGCGTCGAATGGGGTCGTGCTGGTGCACGACTTCGCCTACGCGGAGACGTCTTTCGACGGTTACGTGCCGCCGTCGATCCTGCAGGTGCCGGGCGCGGTTGACCACGCGGTGGAGCTGTACACGTTGACGAAGTCGTTCTCGATGGCGGGGTGGCGCGTCGGCTTCTGTGTCGGCAACCCGGAGATAGTGGGCGCGCTGGCCAAGATCAAGAGCTACCTCGACTACGGGACTTTCCAGCCCATTCAGATCGCGGCGACGGTCACCATGAACGAGGCATCGGAGTACCCGAAGCTGGTGAACGAGCAGTACCAGGCGCGTCGCGACGCGCTCTGTGGGGGTCTGGCGCGAATTGGCTGGCAGGTCTCGCCGCCGAAGGGGACGATGTTCGTCTGGGCACCCATTCCCGAGCCGTACCGCGAGATGGGGTCGCTGGAGTTTTCCAAGCTGCTGGTGGAGGAGGCCAATGTGGCTACGTCGCCGGGAGTGGGCTTCGGACCGTCCGGCGACCCGTTCGTACGGTTCGCCCTCATCGAGAACCCCCACCGGATCGGCCAAGCCGTCCGCAACCTCAAAAGGGCCCTCCCCAAACTCGGGTGACCGCCGTCACCTAGCCTGGCCGGCCATGGGCTACTGGGTCGTCAAGGTCATCCTGACCCCGATCCTCCGGATGCTGTTCCGGGTGCGGGTCGAGGGGGCGGAGCACCTCCCCCCGCGCGGTCCGGCGATCCTGGCGAGTAACCACCTTTCGTTCTGCGATTCGATCTTCTTGCCGCTAGTGCTGCGCCGCCGGGTGACCTTCGTGGCCAAGGCCGAATATTTCGAGGACAAGAAGACCGCCTGGTTCTTCAGGTCCGTCGGTCAGATCCCCATCAAGCGCGGCGGCGGCAGTGCCTCGCAGCGCGCCTTGGAGTCGGCCAAGGAAGTGCTGGAGCAGGGCGGGCTCTTCGGGATCTACCCGGAGGGGACCCGCTCGCCCGACGGGCGTCTTTACAAGGGCCACACCGGCGTCGCCCGTCTCGCCTTGGCGACGGGGGCTCCGATTCATGCCGTCGCGATGCTTGGAACGCGCGAAGCCCAGCCCATCGGACAGATCAAGCCCAACTTCTTCAGCCCGATCACCGTGCGCATATCGCCGGCCATCGATGTCAGTGGGATCAAGGGCGCAACATCCGAGGGCGACCCCAATCTGCTTCGACGCATCACCGACGACGTCATGTTCGAGCTGGCCCAGATGTCCGGTCAGGAGTACGTCGATCGCTATGCCAAGCGTGGCGAAGCTGTGGACGCGCCAGAACCCACAGCCCTCCAGCCCGCCTACCCCCGCACCCTCACCGCCGCCTAGCCGCGTTGCCTCCGGTTGGGAGGCGCCGCCGGACAGGATCGGGCCGTGGACCTGAGACTGCGGCCGCTGACCCGCGCGGATTTCCCGTTGGTGGCGCGGTGGCTGGGCGAGCCGCATGTCGGCCGGTGGTGGGACCCGCGCCACGACACGGAGTTCGTCGAGAGCAAGTACGGCCCGCGCGTCGACGGCAAGGAGCCAACGGAGGTCTTCGTCGTCGAGCTGGACGAAGGGCCAATCGGATTGTTCCAGTGGTGTCCAGCCGATCAATACGCCTGGTGGCCGACCGAATTGGGGCTGGCGGAGGACGCCGTCGTTATCGATGGCCTGATCGGCGAACCGGAGCGCGTTGGAAGGGGAGTCGGTTCTGCCCTGCTCCGACACGTCGTCCCGCGGCTGTCGGAGAGATTCCCCGACGCGACCCGAATCTTGGGAGCGCCTGCCGCGGCCAACGCCGCCTCGTGCCGGGTCCTCGAGAAGGCGGGGTTCACTTTGCTGCACGAAGGCGAGCTGGTTCGAGACGGACGACCCTTGAGTCGGATCTACGCGCTGGACCTTTCTGCGACTGGCGGGCTTTAGTCGGGGCGGGCCCAATTTCGGGAGCGGTCGACGGCGCGCTGCCAGCCGGCGTGGCGGGCGTCGGGGCCCGAGCGTGATGCAACCGGCTCGAAACGGGCTTCTTCCTTCCAGAGCCCCTTGATCTCGTCGAGGCTCGACCAGACGCCCGCGCCGAGCCCCGCCAGATAGGCCGCGCCGAGGATCGTCGTCTCCTGGATGGACGGGCGGGTCACCGGAACGTTGAGTTGGTCGGCCTGTATCTGCATGAGCAGGTCCATTACCGACGCGCCTCCGTCGGCGCGCAAGCCGCGCAGGTCGACGCCGGCGCAGGCGGACATTGCTTCGACGACATCGCGGGTCGCATAAGCCATCGACTCCACGACAGCACGCGCCAGGTGGGCCCTGCCGGAGCCGCGGGTGAGCCCGACGATGGTGCCGCGGGCATATGGGTCCCATTGCGGCGAGCCGAGCCCGGTCAGTGCAGGCACGAAGTAAACGCCTTCGGTGTCGGGGATCGATTCTGCGAGAGGGCCGACCTCTGCCGCATCCTTGATGATCCCGAGCCCGTCGCGTAGCCACTGAATGGCCGCGCCGGTGACGAAGATGGCGCCCTCGAGGGCGTACGTGAACCGCGCTGGGCGCTCGAGCTCCCAGGCCACCGTGGTGAGGAGACCCTCGGCGCGCGGCGGGGGCGTGGAGCCCGCGTTGAGCAGGACGAAGCTGCCCGTGCCGTAGGTGTTCTTGGCCTCGCCCGGAGCGAAGCAGACCTGGCCGAACAGCGCGGCCTGCTGGTCGCCCGCGATGCCGCAGATGGGCGTGCCCTCGGGGATGGGCATTCCCGCACCGACCTTCGCGATGTCGCCGCTCGATACGCAGACCTCGGGCAGGGCGTGCCGGGGCACGCCGAAGAGCTCGCACAGTTCGTCGGACCAGGCGCGCTGCTCGATGTCGTAGGCGAGAGTGCGCGACGCGTTGCTGGGGTCGGTGACGAATGCCCCGCCGCTGGTCAGATTCCAGATGACCCAAGAGTCCACGGTGCCCAACGCGAGCTGCCCGTCGGTGGTGACTCCGCCTTCGGTCACCATCCATTCCCATTTCGTCGCGGAGAAGTACGCGTCGAGCACCAGCCCGGTGCGCTCCCGGATGGCGTCGAGGTGGCCCGCGGCCCGGAACTGGTCGCACTGCACTGCCGTTCGGCGGTCCTGCCAGACGATCGCCCGATGCTTGGGTGCACCGGTGCGGCGGTCCCATGCCACCGCGGTCTCCCGCTGATTGGTTATACCGATCGCTGCGATCGCGGTTCCATCGAGCGCGGCGACGACGTCGGCCAGCGTCGCCTGGGTCGCGTCCCATATGTCGGACGCGTCGTGCTCCACCCAACCCGGGCGCGGGAAGTGCTGCGGAAACTCGCGGTACGCCCACGCGACGGGTTGGCCCGTCTCGTCGATCGCCATGGCGCGAATACCGGTCGTCCCGGCATCGAGGGCGAGGACGACTGCCATCAGCCCTCGAGTTCCGGCACCGGGTCGTAGTAGTTCTCGGGGCCGATCTTCTTCACGTCGGTCATCCAGTCGCCACCGTAGACATCGAGCGACTTCTGGTCCGGGCCGAGCAGATTCCAGGCCTGGCGCTTATAGGTCCAGTTGTCGGGCTGCAACTCGTGAGCGCGGCGGAACCACTTGACCGCGTCCGCCGCGTGTCCGGCGATATGCAGATGCTGTCCGAGTTCGAACGCGGCGGCCGCCTCGGCCACTTCCCGGGTGCGGGGCCGCGATCGCGAGATCACCTCCTCCGGTGGGAGCACGAAGCGACTGTCGGCACTGTTGTCGACCCAGTCTCGGATGGCGTCGGCGTAGCCCTTGGGCACGCGGAGCCGGCTGAGGACGTCGATGGCCTCGCGCATGCGGGGCGAGGCGTCAGGCGGCGCTTCTTTGGGCGACTCGTAACCCCCGCCGGGATACGCGGTTTCGGGGCCGCGCACGATCATCCCCGACTCGTCGATCCATACCGCTGACGGAACGTTCACGACGCCGAGTAGCTCGTCGAGCTTGTGGCCCGAGTCGATCAACGACGGGTGCTCAGCGCCGGCCTGCTCGACGTGGGGCCGCACCGTGTCGGGTCCGCCCGTGTCGAGCGCGACCGTCACGATCTCGAGGCCTTTCGCGTGCAGCTCAGATCTCAACGCCTGCCACACGGGCAGGTCCAGGCGGCATCCTCACCACGAGGCCCAGGCCACCATGACGACCTTGCGGCCCGACAGGGACGAGAACGAGAAGGGCTGGCCGTCGAGGTCAGGGAGGACCAGGTCCGGGAATCGGGCACTACGCAAGAAGCGACCGCCGGGCTCGGACTCCGGGCCGAGCGCCCAGAGGTGGTGCATTTCGTCGTGGAGGATCGGCATCCCCAGTCGTGGGGCGGCCTTCGTGAGGTCGACCGAGTCCGAATCGTCCGCTCGGAAGGGCACGCAAAGGTCCCCGCGGCACAGTCCCTCGGGCTTGAGCTCCCACCCCGTCCTCCGGCGCAGCTCCTCAGGAGCGAGCCGGGAGGAGGACAAGATCACGGGCGAGAACCTACGCGAGTGACCGTCCACGCCTGGCCCGGGCATAGTCCGAACGGGCCATGCTGCAAACCTTCGCGAACGGCCTTTGACCTGCCCGTTTTGGAGGGCATCAGGCTTGACAGTCTCGTAACTACAGTGTTGTAATAGGTCCCACATCTCGGGGCGGATCTCCGGCGGACCACAACATATAGTGGTTTCCGTCGGGTATTAGATCCCGTTCTTGGTTGAATTGACGGCAGGCCGCACGGGCGGCAAGGACGGGGAGGAACTCCACAGAATGGCTATCGCTCCAGAACGACTCGGCATCGGCATCCGGCGGCACTTCACTACGCCCGGTGTCCACCCCTACGACGAGATCGCATGGGAGGAGCGAGACGCCCGCATCACCAACTACAAGGACGGCTCGGTCGCCTTCGAGCAACTCGGCGTGGAAGTGCCGGCGACCTGGAGCGTCAACGCCACCAACATCCTCGCCCAGAAGTACTTCCGCGGCACGCTCGGAACCGACGAGCGCGAGACATCGCTGAAGCAGGTCACCGACCGTGTCGTCAACACGATCACCGCGTGGGGCGTGAAGGACGGCTACTTCGCCGACACCGCCGAGGCCGAGGCGTTCTCCGCGGAGCTCAAGCACCTGATCGTCACGCAGAAGGCCGCCTTCAACTCACCGGTGTGGTTCAACATCGGCGTGCGCGGCGTGCCGCAGCAGGCGAGTGCGTGTTTCATCCTGTCGGTCGACGATTCGATGCAGTCGATCCTCAACTGGTACGTCGAAGAGGGAACGATCTTCAAGGGCGGTTCGGGCTCGGGCGTGAACCTGTCGAAGATCCGCTCCTCGAAGGAAGCGATGACGGGCGGCGGCACCGCCTCCGGTCCCGTCTCCTTCATGCGTGGCGCCGACGCGTCGGCCGGCACGATCAAGTCGGGCGGCAAGACGCGGCGCGCCGCGAAGATGGTCGTGCTGAACGTCGATCACCCGGACATCGAAGAGTTCATCTGGTGCAAGGCGCGCGAAGAGCGCAAGGCGATCGCGCTGCGCGATGCCGGCTTCGACATGGGCCTCGACGGCGACGACATCCACTCGATCCAGTACCAGAACGCCAACAACTCGGTTCGGGTCACCGACGAGTTCATGCAGGCCGTGCTCGACGACGCCGATTGGAACCTCAAGGCGGTCACCGACGGGCGCACCGTCGCCACGCTCAAGGCCCGCAAGCTGTTCCGCGACATCTCCCAGGCCGCCTGGGAGTGCGCCGACCCCGGCGTTCAGTACGACACCACGATCAACAAGTGGCACACCGCTCCGGCGACGGGTCCGATCACGGCCAGCAACCCGTGCAGCGAGTACGTCCACCTCGACGACAGCGCCTGCAACCTCGCGTCGATGAACCTCATGAAGTTCCTGAACGAGGACGACTCGTTCGACGTCGAGGGCTTCAAAGCCGGCGTCGAAGTCGTGTTCACCGCGCAGGAGATCCTCGTTGGCAACGCCGACTACCCGACCGAGAAGATCGCGGAGACATCCCGTCGGTTCCGCCAGTTGGGCATGGGTTACGCCAACCTCGGGGCCATGCTGATGGCGCAGGGCCTTCCTTACGACTCCGATGCCGGGCGCGCCTGGGCCGGTGCCATCACCGCCCTCATGACCGGTCACGCGTACGAGACCTCGGCCCGCATCGCGGGTCGGATGGGCCCGTTCGCCGGCTACACCGAGAACGCGGATCACATGCAGCGCGTGCTGCGCATGCACCGCGACGCCGCGTCGCAAATCGACGAGGAGCTCGTACCGCCGGAACTGCTGTCCGCGGCGCAGGAGTCGTGGGACAACACCGTCGAACTCGCCGAAGTCAACGGCGTGCGCAACTCCCAAGCGACAGTGTTGGCTCCTACGGGAACCATCGGATTGCTGATGGACTGTGACACCACGGGAATCGAGCCGGACCTGTCGCTCGTGAAGACCAAGAAGCTGGTCGGCGGGGGGACGATGTCGATCGTCAACCAGACGGTCCCGCGTGCGCTCGACAAGCTCGGCTACTCCGCGGAGGAGCGCGAGGCGATCATCGCCTTCATTGCGGAGAACAAGACGATTATGGGAGCTCCGGGGCTGAAGGACGAGCACAAGCCGGTGTTCGCCTGCTCCATGGGCGACAACGTGATCCAGCACATGGGCCACATCCGCATGATGGGCGCGGCCCAGCCGTTCCTGTCGGGCGCGATTTCAAAGACCGTGAACCTCTCGGAGACGGCCACCGTCGAAGACATCGAGGACGCCTACATGGAGTCCTGGAAGCTCGGCCTCAAGGCCGTGGCGGTCTACCGCGACAACTGCAAGCTGGGTCAGCCCCTTTCGACCACCAAGAAGGAGCCCGCGGCGGAGGCCGCACCGCAGGAGCTGGCGGCGACCGCGGCACCGATCGCGGCCGCACCCTCGATCTCCGACGAGATCGCCAGCCTCGAGAAGTCCTACGACTCGAACGTCGTCGTGGTGCGCGAGCCCATCCGGGAACGCATGCCGAAGCGCCGCCGCTCGAGCACCTTCAAGTTCCGCGTCGCCGACTGCGAGGGCTACGTCACCGTCGGTGAGTACGACGACGGTCGTCCGGGCGAGATCTTCGTGCGGGTCGCCAAGCAGGGCTCGACCCTCGCCGGGATCATGGACGCCTTCGCCGTGTCGGTCAGCCTGGGACTGCAGTACGGCGTGCCGCTGGCGACCTACGTCAACCAGTACTGCAACACCCGCTTCGAGCCGGCCGGCATGACCGACGACCCGGACCTGCGCATCGCGTCGAGCCTGATCGACTACATCTTCCGCCGGCTGGCGGTCGACTACCTCGACCGGCCCCAGCGCGAGCAGCTCGGCATCCTCACCAGCTCCGAGCGGGTGCAGCCGACGTTGCCCGGAGTCGAGGAGGCGGCGACGCCGGAGCACGGTCTCGTTGCAGAGGAGCCGGTGGCGGCCAGCGCGTCGCCGGTCGCCGCCACGCCGGAGCCGCGGACGTCGGACGCGCCGTACTGCTCGCAATGCGGCATCCAGATGGTGCGAGCCGGCTCCTGCCACGCCTGCCCCAGCTGCGGCACCACCTCCGGCTGCTCGTAACCCACCACCGGGTGGCTTCACCCAGCCCACAACCGGGTGAAGCCACCCATTCGAGCTGAGCCCGGGACCGCCACGCCCGACTGGGCGGGATCACCCAGCCCACAACCGGGTGAAGCCACCCAGTCCCGCCGGCTGCTCCTAGCTCCGTAGTCCCGTCTCGAGCGGGCGTACTTTGCAGCCTCAGGCCCGGCAAAGTACGCCCGCTTGCGCGTCCCGACCCATTGCGGGCGTACTTGGGCACGTACAGCCGGCCCAAGCACGCCCAATTGGCGGTTGCACTCGACGCCCGGATCTGCTTATCTACAACCAGATGGTTGTAGATCTTGCCGACGAGAGAACCGACCGGGTCTTCCAGGCGCTCGCCGACTCCACCCGACGCGACATCGTCCTGCGCACTCTCACGGGTGAGCAGTCGGTGTCGGCTCTGGCGCGGCGCTATCCCATGAGCTTCGCCGCGGTGCAGAAGCACGTCGCGGTGCTGGAGAAGGCGGACTTGGTGACCAAGGAACGCAACGGGCGCGAGCAACTCGTGCGCGCCAACGTCGAAACCATCCGCAAGGCCACACGATTGCTCGAAGAGTTGGAGACCGTGTGGCGAGGCCGGATCGACCAGATCGGCGAGCTTCTCGCCGAGGACAGGAGAGGAAACAAGAAATGACCGTTACCAACGTCGTCAAGGACCCCGAGGCCCTCACCATGAAGGTCACCGCAGAACTCGACGCCACCGTCGAGCGCGCCTGGCAACTCTGGGCCGACCCCCGGCAGCTGGAGCGTTGGTGGGGACCGCCGACCTACCCCGCAACAGTCGTCGACCACGAACTGGTCGCGGGCGGACACGTCAACTACTTCATGACAGGGCCCGAGGGCGACAAGTCACACGGCTGGTGGCAGATCATCGCCGTCGACCCGCCGCGCCGGCTCGAGTTCAAGGACGGGTTCGCCGACGACACCGGAGCGCGTGACGACTCCATGCCGACGATGACCATGGTCATGACCCTCGTCGAGGGCTCCTCCGGTGGCGCGGTGATGACCACCGAAACGAAGTTCCCGTCGCTCGAGGCGATGGAGAAGCTGATTGCCATGGGGATGGAGGAAGGTATGCAGGGGGCGATGTCGCAGATCGACGCCATCCTCGCCGGGGGCGCTGGCCCTTCGTAAGTCGGCTGCTCAGCGGCGGTTGACCCAGAGCTCCAGTTGGATGCCGTCCGGATCCTCGAAGGAAATGAACTTCCCGAGATCCAGCTCCCGGACCGGGGAGCGCGCCACCGCGAGCTCGTCGAGGTGAGCTCCCCAGCGGTCTAGTTCCTCGTAATCGGACAGGCCAAAGGCGAGGTGGTCGAGGCCCGTACGCCGGTAGTCGAAGTCGTCGCCCGACCCATCGTCCGGCTGCGACAGCCCCAGCGCGAAGCCGGTGGAAGCGTCGAACAACAGGATTCGCGGCGAGATCGCTTCGCCGTCTACGAGCCGCCCGATCTCTATCCACCCGAAGACGCGCTGGTACCAGTCAGCACTTTTCTCCATGTCTCTGACAGTTAGCGAGGTGTGGGAAACGCCAAGAATCGCCGGCATCAACTGAGTCTCGCAGACGTGTCAGAACCCACGTCGGCCTAGATGGGACGTAGCCCCTGGTTGACTGGCCTCTGTGAGCCAGGCCGATACAGCCGCCAACAAGCTGAACGCGCAGGCCTTCTACGACCTGGCCTTCAACCAGTGCAAGCCGCGCGAGGCGGTCGAGCGTTACGTGGGTGTCGAGTACCGCCAGCACAACCCTGTCGTTGCCGACGGAAAACAGGCCTTCATCGACTACTTCGAACGCCTCGGGGCGGAATACCCGGGTAAGCGCGTCGAGTTCCGCCGGGTCATCGCCGAGGACGACCTAGTGGTTCTGCATTGCTTCCAGGAATGGCCTGGCGACGAGGACTATGCGGGCATCGACATCTTCCGTTTCGACGATCAGGGCAAAATCGTCGAACACTGGGACGTGTTGCAAGTGATCCCAAAGACATCCGCCAACGACAACGGGATGTTCTGATCAGGTCATGAGCGTCCGCCGAGCTGGGGTGGGCAGCTTCACCCCCGGCGTCGGCGGATGAGGCGCCCCAAAAGGTGCTGTGAACAGGCTCGTTGAGGTCGTCGCGCCGGCGCGTCTGGGTCGTTCCTTCCGTTGGCTGCTGAGCTCGTCGTGGGTTAGCAATCTTGGCGACGGCCTGGTACTGGCTGCCGGACCGCTGCTTGTCGCGTCGCAAACGCACGACCCCTTCCTCGTGGCCCTGGCCGTGGTGTTGCAGCGCCTCCCGTGGTTGCTCTTCGGTCTGATCGCAGGCGTCGTGGCGGACCGCTTCGATCGCCGTCGGATCATCGTGACGGTCCAACTGGCCCGCGCCGCGATCGTAACGGCGCTCAGCGCCACGATTCTGCTCGGCCAGATCAACACAACGCTCGTACTGGTTGCGATGTTTCTTCTCGGTACGGCGGAGACATTCGTGGACATCACCGGGACCACCTTGCTGCCGATGATCGTCGACAAGCGGGACCTCGCCGTGGGCAACGCGCGCCTCCTCGCCGGCACCATCACCATCAACCAACTCGCGGGCCCGCCGGTCGGGGCCGCCCTCTTCGCGGCGCACGCCGCGGCGCCGTTCCTTCTCCAGGTCACGTGCCTGCTCGTAAGCGCGTTCACGGCGGCGCGGGTGGCGTTGCCGGCTCACGGGGTGAAGCGAGGAGGGCGCTCGCACGTCCGAAAAGACATCGCCGACGGGGTCAAATGGCTGTGGCGGAACGCCGCGGTGCGGACGCTCGTAATCACGATCGTCACCTTCAACATCACGTACGGCGCGGCGTGGTCCGTGCTCGTGCTCTACGCGATCGAGCGCCTTCACACTGGGGAGGTCGGATTCGGCTTGCTGACCACCGCGCTGGCGGTCGGCGGCCTGCTGGGTACGGGGATTTACGGCCGGCTGACCGCACGGGTCTCGCTCGGCAACATCATGCGCGCCGGGCTGATCATCGAGACATTGACCCACCTGGCTCTCGCCCTCACGACGATTCCGACGGTGGCCCTATTGATCATGTTCGTCTTCGGTGCCCACGCCTTCGTGTGGAACACCACCTCCACGACCGTGCGACAGCGCGCGGTGCCGATCGAGCTGCAAGGGCGGGTCAGCAGCGTCTACCTAATAGGAGTCCACGGAGGGATAGTGGCGGGAAGCGTGATCGGCGGCGCGATCGCCGGCGCGTGGGGGGTAGTCGCTCCCTTCTGGTTCGCTTTCATCGGCTCCGCCCTTCTCGTCGCCCTGATCTGGCGCCAACTCGCCCACATCGCCCACGCCGACGCCGACGATGGTCTCGACGCCGCGCTTCCGCGGAAGCTGAGGCGGCACTCGCCGGCGCTTCCGCCGACGTGCGCTTCTAGGAAACCCTCGCTTCGGTATCGCGCCGCAGGATCTCTGCGACGGACTGCTCGGGCGTCTGCGCGGAGGTGTCGAGCCACAGCCCGACACCCGAGCGGGTCCACGCGAGATCGGCATCGTTCTTGGCGGGGGTGTACCCGCCCCGATAGGCGTTCTTGCCGGTGGCCCGGCGCCGTTCGTCGTGCCGCATGGTTACAACCTCCACCGACGGACGTAGGACGACCAGATGCAGCGGCCGGGCCTGAACCGAGTCCAGCCACCGCTCGACATCAGGCCCGTAGATGTTGTCCTGCACCACGGTTGTGAACCCGGCGGCCGCGTACTCATCGGCGACGACGGCCGACAAGCGGTAGCGCAGGTCCAGGAGGCGACGTGCTTCGGAATTCGCCGACTCGTCGTCCCACTGGACCCACCCCGTGACAGCCCACCGATAGAACTGACCGCCTCGAACGTGGACCCCTCGCTCGAACTTCCCGGCGAGTAATTCGGCCGTCGTCGACTTGCCCGACCCCTGCGCACCGGTAACGAGCCAGACGCCTGCCATCCAGTGACACTGACAGACACACGCGACCGGCGAACGGAAATGAGGGGCGCGACGTCGGGCAAGCTCGGGGTGTGAGGCGTTGTGAGGAGTGTGGGTTCGACTGGGACTCCACCGGAGACGAGGTCATTACCGAGATCGATCGCTGGCCGGCTTCGTACCGCGCTGGTCTGACTCGTCTTCTGCCCGGGGAGGACGGCGAGGCACTTGTTCGGACGCGGCCGGCACCACTGGTGTGGTCGGCCCTCGAGTACACCGTCCACATGCGAGACGTCTCGCGTTTCTATCTGGAACGCATTCAGCGTGTCCTAGCTGAAGACCGCCCGGTCATGGAGGCAGCAGACTTCACGGCAATGGCGGAGAACCGCAACTACAACGACGAAGACGTCGAGGACGCGCTCGGGGCGTTCAGCGACCTAGCTGTCACGTCCTCGACTTTGCTCACGTCGTTGGAGCCCAATCACTGGCAACGCACCGGTATCGGCAACGAAGGCGACGAGCGAACCGTGCTTACCCTGGCTCGCCGCCTCGCCCATGACGGCCACCACCACCTACTTGACGTCGGCCGCGTGTTGCGCACCGTTCGACAAGCGCGGAGACCCCGACCGGACTAGAACAGCGCGGTGCCCAACGCAATCATTCCGGTCGGCGGAGATCGGCGGCTCGAGGTTCTGACCGGCGGTAAAGAGGGCGGCCGAACCGTGGTCTTCCACTACGGAACCCCGATGGGGCTTGTGCCCTTCGATCCACTCAGCGCGGTGGCCGCCGAACGAGGGCTGCGGCTCGTCGTGATCGGTCGTCCGGGGTACGGAGACTCGACTCCTCAGCCCGGCCGATCGGTCGCAGATGTGAGCTCCGACGTCGCCTCCGTTCTCGACGGCATGGGCGTCGACGAGTTCTTCACGATCGGGTGGTCCGGCGGCGGACCACACGCCCTCGCGTGTTCAGCTCTACTCCGCGACCGATGCGTCAGAACAGCGACGATCGCATCCGTCGCCCCCTTCGACCTCTTCGGACCGGGCTGGATGGCCGACATGGGCGAGGAGAACGTCGAGGAGTTCAACGCCGCGGTCGCCGGCGAGCCAGACCTGGTGGACTTCCTCGACCCGTTCGCCGCGCAGCTGGTCGGTATCGACGCCGACGGCATAACGGGCGCGCTGGGCGATCTGCTTCCCCCCGTCGACAAGGCAAACCTCCAGGGGCCATTTGCGGATTTCATGGCCGCCTCGATGCGGGCGGCGGTGGCGAAGGGGATTGCGGGCTGGCGCGACGACGACCTGGCCTTCGTGAAGCCGTGGGGCTTCGACCTGGCCGAAGTGGGGCCGCTCACCATCTGGCAAGGCTCGGACGACCGCATGGTTCCGTTCGCGCACGGCCAGTGGCTCGCGAAAGCGATTCCCTCGGCCCGCGCCAACCTCCTCCCAGGCGAAGGCCACCTATCGCTCGCCGTCGCCAA